>NZ_LSGP01000017.1:600000-900000 GCF_001611555.1 Anaerosporomusa subterranea | reverse complement strand
ATACTCTCAAGTTTGGATAGCCGATTGCCGCTTCGATGGACCGGGCCAAAGGAATATCATCAACTGCAACTTCGACAAGATAGCTTTGCCGGCCGGAGTAGGACCAAACATGCAGTGAAGTAACTCCTGCGCTTTTGCCAATAATCAGTGCTTCATAACCTGAGACAATAATGACATCTGCGATTTCTGGGTTTGCGACCGCTACCCGCTCCACGCCGGGCAGAGTGACGACCTGAGATTGATTGACAGCAACAGTTAAGGTCTCAGCCATCCAGGCGGATGGCATAAACATACAGAAGAAAAATATCAGTAACGCCGCGGCGGTGAATACGCGTTTATTGGTCATCTTCTTACCTTCTTTCGCATCAACTAGCAATTATAGTGCGACTGTCTCCACTTTTGCACCGCGAATCACTTGAATGCCTCTGCCATCCTGTCGCGGTTGCTGAACTGGCTTTTGCGGTACTTCCTGACGTTCATTCGCCGGCGGCGCAGATTTCACTGCAGGCTGCGGTGGCTTGCCCATAAGTTCACGCACCGTTACCGGTGATGTCAAGGTGAACCCCGCCTCTCCTATGAACGGTCGGAGAGCTAAACGAAGCTTGCCCCGGTCGTCAGCAACTGCCACATGGTGGACTAAGGGAGCATCAATAGCCAGCGTTACTGTGGAAGTTTTGATCGGTTCCTTTTTGTCTTTCGCATTCGGATCGTTAGCAGTCGCCTCCAGGTCACGGTTGACAGCCAGCACCGGGACATTTTGCAGCAATATGTCACCGATAAAATCGCCTGCGGTTCCCGGATCGAAGGTAGCCATCACATCAACATGATCGCCAGGCTTAATCAGTCCGGCAACGCCGCTAACTTCACTAACTGCTACAGTTACAGCCCGCTTGCCAGGTGGTATAATACCTGGCAGTCCGGCTGCTTTTCCTTCAGCTAGCAGCCTGCGGCTTGTGATCTGTTCTCCAGCAATAATATGCTCGCGAGCCAATACTCCAATCACCTGCTTGCCATCGCGCACAGCTCCTGGCTGCATATACTCTGCCGGAACATTTTGTATCTGGATCATCTCGGCTGTCACCTTGGTTTTCGACGGAATATCCACTTTGGCGACAATGACTGAAACAGTTTCCTTAGTAGTTGGCTCACTAACACCCTGTAAATAGTTATACACCAGTCCAGACGTTGCCAGACTAAGGGCAAGCGCGATGCCCATCATTCCTTTAGCCGTAATTTTTGCCATGAATAATCCCTCCGCAAGACTGATACTTCAGTCCATACTATCCCGATTCTAGTAATTCTATTGTATCGCGGGGGAGAAATTTTCTCATCAGACCACTGCTTCATAAAGATGGTGCCACAAGTCCTATTTATTAAAGAAGACCTGCTTCAGGTGGAGTAGTTTCAACTCCATTTGAAGCTTAGTCGCCCTTGTGACTGAGGCTCGAAATCCTCGATTTCGCGAAGCCAAAGGCTCCTTTAGGGTTTCGAGCTACAGGCTGTTAATTCCCGACCTAAGAGGGCGGATTCTTACAGGCTGTGCGAAGGAGAAATTTTAAATTCTTCCTTCACTAACTTATTAGCTTGCGGACAAACTAATAGTACAGTATCAATTCTAAAATTGTAATAATCTGGCGAGGAGATTTTTTGAAAGGTAAGGCGGAGGAAAAGAGACATACCGAAAGTATGTCGATTGACCGACAACGCAGTCTTGAGAAAATATATCGTCAAAGTATATACGATTAGGGTTGATACTGTACTAAGGAGGTGATTCGCTTGGTTAAATACCGTGACAATCAATGTGTCAACTGCGCAGAGCAGAAATTCGTTAACGAAGCCTTCACCGCTGAAAGCAAAGAAGCCCTCGTGAAATCGAAGGAAGCCGCAAAATACGAACAAAAGCGGCGCGACAACCACACCAAACCTTAGCCAAAAATTGGAGGTGAAAAGCATGGATAAAAAATACGCTCACTGGAATGGAAAAAATCCTAATGGTCAGTCGCAAGTTGGTGATCCGGACTTGATCCAAGCCGGCCCGCGGAACACGAATACTGCCGCAAAGTATGACGTAAGTTCAGAGACAGTGGCAGCAGACGATTTGCAAAAACAGCCACAGAAGCAGTAGTCCCCCAAAAGAAGTAAGAGGCCGCACTGCAACCTCTTACTTCTTGCTCGTCGAGAAACTTCGTTCCCCAGACCGTTCAGAAATGTCCAGATGCTAGGCAGGCCAGCCGACCCAGCAGTGACGCGTACTAGAGGGTACGCTAGCAATGGGTTGGCGGGCCTAACAACGCAGATGGGCGTTTATCAACGGTCTGAAGTAAGAGGCCGCGCTGCGGCCTCTTACTTCTTGCTAATCTTACTATGGAACTCATGCAAAGCATCGTCTAACACCTGGCTGGCAACGACGATTTCTGTATCGGTTGTTGTCTTCTCAGTAACCATTTCGTTCAATAAGTCGCTCAATTCGTTCACCCGCTGTGAAACCAGCTTCAAGTCAGTCATGATATTCCTCCCATTGCTTCAAGATAGCTTCGTCTTCAACAGTTAGTCTATCCCGGACGGCAAAAAACAATCAGCCTCTTGATAAGAAAAACCACTGCGACGCGAGAGCGGTACGTAACCGCAGAGTACGCTAAGGATGCGCAGATGGTTGTGGAAAAAAACTACTTTTTTCAGTTTAAAAAATCGTCAAACTGGGCATAATGAGCAAAAAGCCACCAACCAAAGGAGGTGACAGAATGTCTTTTAAAGATCTCATGGCCAAAGAACGGTCTCTCAAAACGAAGCCCAGCAGTGAGAGCAGTAATCTTGAGGTAAAGTCCAGTTCAGCCTCAGCGTCCTCCTCATCCTGTGAATCTGATTCGAAAAAGAAATAACGCAAGGTGCCACATGAGTCACCGATAGGGCTCACTTTACATAAGATACAGTAAAGTGAGCCCTTTATTTTGACTTATGGAGGAAATAATATGGCCAGTTTTGAAAAAATGGCAAAATCACTCATGGAAGAAACGTCAAAGACTGCCACAACAGTAACTCAAATAGCACGAGATACAGCATTTTTGAAAACTGTTGTACAAAATCAGGAAATCATTATCGTTCAAAATAAAAAGATGATCGAGTTGTTGGACCGGTTGCAAACTGTATTGGCGGAAAAAGAGTAAAGAAGACCGCATTTCGCGGTCTTCTTCAGATCGAGGGCGTAATTGTACCACAAACACAAACGGCACTAGCGGATACACACTGGCAACCGCAAAATGGATGTCCTTAGTGGCGCTAATGTCGTCTCGTGGCGCTTGTGTTCCGTTCCCTTCCTGGCAAAGCCTAACCTCGTTTCTTCCTATGCAGCGTCAGCCAGCATCAGCTGACGGAATTCCTCACCACTAAGCGACTCAGCCTCGATCAGGTGTTCAATGATTCGAGCAAACGGCTGGCGGTTTTCCGCTAACAACGCTGCTGTGCGAATGCGGACATTTTCAATGATGCCGGTAATCGCATCATGCAGTTTTTGCTGTGGCAGATCGTCAGGCGAGACAACTCCTAGCTCGGACATGCCGGCAAAGACGATCTGTTTCGCCGTTTCGGCCGCTTGTTTGAAGTCGCCGCTGGCGCCAGTACTGCGGTTGCCAAATACAGATTCCTCAGCCAGTGCACCAGCCAGAGCCACGGCGATTTTCTGCTCCAGTCGATCAATCGTATACAGGTAGCAATCATCAGCCTCGGTCTGCCGCACATAGCCCAACGCATTATTTCGCGGCGTCACTGTGATCACGGCTACCGAGCCGGGGCGGGTCAACTCACCAATCAGTGCATGACCGGTTTCGTGCACGGCAACTCGATGGCGTTCCTCGGGAGTTGGCACCCGATCCAGCTTTTCGCCGAGGATTACCTTATCAACCGCGGAACGAAGATGATCCATACGAATCGCTTCGCTACCCTCACGCAGCGCCAAAATGGCTGCTTCATTCGCCAGACTCTCCAGATGTGCGCCTGAAAAGCCGAAGGTATCTTGAGCTATTTCGTCAAGCGAGACCTCAGCTGCCAGCGGTTTATTTTTGGTATGCAAGTCAAGAATGCTGCGCCGACCAATTTTATCAGGCAAATCGACCCTCACCTGTCGATCAAATCGGCCTGGCCGCAGGATAGCCGGATCCAAAATATCCACTCGGTTAGTCGCGCCGATCACCAAGCAACGAATGTCATCATCCACTGACACGCCATCCATCTGGACCAGGAGTTCGTTCAACGTTTGATCATATTCCATATTGCTGTTGCCCTGTCCGCGTTTGCCGCCCAACACTTCGATCTCGTCAATAAAGACGACAGCGCTGGCTTGCTTGTTCTGCCGAGCCAAATCACGGGCTTGCTTAAACATCTGGCGCACACGCTGAGCTCCCACGCCAACATACATTTCCACAAATTCCGAGCCGCTGGCTGCGACAAACGACGAATTCGTATACTGCGCCGCCGCCTTAGCCAGCAAGGTCTTACCTGTGCCGGGAGGACCGCTTAGCAGGATGCCTTTAATCGGGCGAATGCCTAGTTTCTGAATGCGCTGGACATCGATAATAAAGTCGAGTGACTCGCGAAGTTCCTGTTTAGCCACCTCTTGACCGCCAATATCATCAAAATTAATTAATTTTTGCTCGCTGCCCTTGTTGGCAACAACCGCAAATGACTTGCCGCCTGTTCGCAAATTGCCGCTAAACAGTACAAGCAGCATCAATCCCGCAAAAAACAGAACAGGAAGCACATTAACTCCCTGCCAAAACAAGAATAATACTAACCCGACACCAATGCCGACTGCAATTTCTATGTGTCGCATTATTTCACCCCCGTAAGGTTGTTAAGCCTAGGTATCACGCTATACAGGTCAGATTCTCCCTTGGTTAGTTGCAGATAGACATTTTGCGCATCAACATAGACCTGCGCGTCTACCCCTGCCGCTTTAGCCTTTTCTTTGATCCGGTCAGCCATATCGCCAAATCCTCCAGTTACAATCGCCTCTTGAATATGGAAGTGCAATTCATGATAAACTTGCTCCAATTCTGGGGTGCGGTTATCGTGAATAGCAATCTGAAAGGCCGACTTCCCTAGCACGCTCTTGGCCCGATCTTGGACAGTTGTATATGTCGTCTGCAAGTTAGTCGCATGAACTAGCGACACCTGAAGTGTAACTGGTTTATCATCCTTTGCTTTATCCCAGGCAACCGACTGAACGCCGTCAATGCCCTCAAATGCTTTATCCAGAGGTTTAGCGACAGCGAAGGTATGCCAGATCGTCTGACTGCCAAAGAGAATCAGTAGAGTCGCCGCCAGCGCAATTACGCCAGACAGCCATGCATTCTTTCCACGATTCATGGTATCCCCTCCTCGTCGTACTTGTTTACATAATATACTCATATTATATCATTCTATACGTATTTTGCAAGTCAAGGGGTATGAAACAGCGAGGAGGCGGTCTTCTGGAAGGCAGGAAGACAGGAACGCTAACCGCAGAGTGCGCAGAGTACGCCGAGGGCGCGCAGAGGGTTACCGTGTCCGTAGCGCGATGAACACGAGCGGCACTAATGATGCACTAGCGCCACAAATTGGATGCCTTAGGGGCGCACTAGTATCGTCTCGCACCACTAGTGTTCGGTTCCTTGGCCACATAGCTTTGGCACATCTCATAACTGTACACTTTCCAGACGCTATAAAAAAACCGCGCCTCATCATTCAGGCGCGGTCAGGTAGAACCATTATTCGATAACATAGTCGGGAGAAAACTCCTGATAATAGTACAGCCAGCTAAGCTCAGCAAATTCCATGTTTGTCAGCAGCGGCATATTATCACTCCTTTCACAAAAAATACAAAAAAACCACTACCTGTCATTGACAAATAGCGGCTTCATTGCCGAAGTCCTCTTCGATTGTTTTGAGTATAGCATGATTCTCGCGATATTGCCAGTTATTTTTTTCAGAAATTTTAAATAATTTAAAAATCATGTTCAGGAATACTCTCTAATTCCTCTCGCACAACGCCTGCGACGTGACTGGTCCCGGCCGCAATTCCCTTGGCATAGGCGTCAGTTTCGTCTTCCAGCCCAAAGGCTCCGTAAACGCTTGTTAAATCCTGAACAACGGTTTGCAGCTCGGCGCTAGTCCTGGCAGAGTCCAGCTTGTCAATGGCAGTGGATATTCCCTCGACAATGCCTGCATCAAATTGGCTGCCGCTGCGAAGTGATTCAAGGGCCCGCTCCGCCTCATGCTGTTCTAAACTCTCTACCAGATCATCTAGCGTTGTCTTATCTGTTCTGCGCTTATTCATAGCGTCCCTCCATTGTTGCCGTCTTATTGAGTACCGTTTCAACCCTAGCCTTATATAATTTGGCAGTATATTTTCCGCAATGCGGCGTTGTCGTCAATTGGCATACTGCCAGTATGCCTCATTCCTCCGCCTTGCCTTACAAAAATCTCCTCGCCAGCTTATTACAATTTTAGAGTTGACACGGTATTAGTATTGACAACTATCGAAGTTTGCTTGCAAAACAATCATTACCATTCCATAGCGCGCCAACGAAGACGATAATCTTGATTGCGTCCGTCTGTTCCAATATCCAGGCCGATGCGTCGATGATAAACGCCGATACCGGAGTAGCGACCGACAAAAATATCTAACCCGCCACTCTTGGTTCGATCGATGATCTGCGGTTTAACCGCTAGTTCAATGCCTATCTTACTATCTTGTTGCAGTGAAATTTTACCTCGGTCAAACTTCTGTATTTCTCCCGCCAACAAGGCAAACGAGTACGGCTGACCGTTGACCTTCACACTGACTGCGGGCTTTTCCACACGGACCTCAACGTCTGTTTTTTCTTTGCTTACCACCATTTTCGATTCTTCAGTAGTTGGATTTACTTGTTCTGCACTGATAATCGCTTTTGGCACATAGGCGATCTCTGTCTGACTGGTCTGCTTGATTGTCTCCTGCACGGCAGGAACTTCTCGTTCAATAATTCGTTCACTGAAATGATTCTGAACACGTACAGGGGCAAAGAGAACGACTCCCACGCCGCCGATGAAGCCGCCAAGAGCGAATACAAGTATATACCACTTGAATCGGTCTAATGTTTCAACACTCATGTTAACACCTTCTTACCAACAGTCCCATGATATACTGTGCAGCCGCAACAAGCGTAGCAAGCATAGATCATAACCGTAGCGGGCATAGTCATACTATGGTCTACTGTTCTACATTCCCAGCCTGGTCGAAATTCAAATCACCGGGATCGAGACGAGGAGCCGCATGAGTAAAAAACTAGTATTAATGATTTGCAGTACCTTGCTATTCTATATTTTGGTTCATTGGTATACTGGTTCACGACTTTGGCAGCTGCTAAGTCCATTGTCGGGGGGTATTGGACCCGTCGTGCGGGCAGTTTTCTATGCACTGGGTCTGGCTTATCCCCTTGGTCGGCTAGCCAATTTACGACTACCGGGAAGACTAGGTGATACTCTCATCATCATCGGATCATACTGGCTAGGCGCCTTATTCTATGCGTTGCTTTTGCTGTTGCTGTTTGACGGCATCTATATACTAGACCGTTATCTCAGTTTTTTACCAGAATGGATCAAATCTAACCAACCAAGCGCTGGCGTAATCGTTATTGCCGTAAGCCTAGCAACAGTTATTGTTGGTGTTCGCAACGCCCGCGACATAGTGGTCAGACAAATTACTCTCTCGGTGGCAAAGCCCTGCCCTATAAATCCACTGACCATTATTAGCGTCAGTGATATGCATCTTGGGCTACTAGTAGGAGTTGACCGCCTGCAGAAATTGATTACCCTAATTCAGCAGTATAACCCCGATCTTATCATGTTTCCAGGCGATATCATAGACGAGACAGCGGGAGTCTTTGCTGATGAGCGCATGGCAGACGAATTGCGTCGACTTTCGCCCCGCTTTGGCGTGTACAGCTGCTTGGGCAATCACGAGTATATTTGGGGAGGCACCGAGAAATCGATTTGTCAACTAACCCAGGCTGGTATTCGAATTCTCCGCGATGAATATGCCGTTATTAATGACAGTTTCATCGTAGTTGGTCGAGATGATCTTTCACGTCGCCATTATGCTAACCCCAGAAAAGAATTAGTCGAAATTCTGCAGGACGTAGACCGATCCTTGCCGCTGCTACTCCTTGACCATACTCCCGAAGACCTGATCGCAGGCCCTAAGTGCGGAGTCGATCTACAGCTCTTTGGCCATACCCATAGGGGGCAAATGTTCCCCTTCAACTATATCACCCGACAAGTCTTCGATATGGATTGGGGCTACAAGCAACAAGGTCAATGCCATACCCTGATTTCTTCCGGTTTTGGCACCTGGGGACCGCCGCTTCGCATTGGCAGCAAGGCAGAGGTACTTTATATTACGCTTAAATTTCTTCCCACGAATAAAGAGATATGAGGAACGTTAACCGCAGAGTACGCAGAGTTAGCAGAGGGAACCGCAGAGGTCTACGGTTTATTATACAAACCCAAAACCTCAGCGTACTCGATGCACCTCTGTGTACTCTGCGGTAAAACAATTCCTTTTGTAAAAAAATCCAGGGCACCGCGTAATTGCAGGTGTCCTGGATTTTTAATATTTTGGGAAGCCTAGTGGCTGCGAAGGATAATCATAGCAACCGTCTCGAGTACCTTTACACGATAATCCTCAAGCGTACCATCGTTGATAATCATATAATCAAAGACATATCCATCTAACGCTGTTTCACTGATATGATTCTGGTTTGCCGCGATGGCATGCCCTGGACGCTCAATCCGCACCGTAACCACTTTGATTGAGCCGTCAATAACTTCACAATTTTGGATACCTGCCAGCTCGTTAGGATAGCGGCAGTCGGTAAAGCAAACGATATCTGCGTCCCGGCTGTATGTCTTAAGAGTTTCAATGGTCTTGTCCACCCACAAATCAGCACGATATCTTCGCCCTATCTCGCCAAGATCCTGCAGCAAGCGCCGCCCTGCCACGTCTTTATGGCCATCCCAGCCCATTTCAAAGGCAATACGCTTTAGTGCATCAGCAAAAGCAATTCGCTTGATAACCCGTTTTGCATATCGTTGGGCTGTCATCTCAAAAAATGTATCCTTACCAGCCTCCGCTTTTCCGCTCAACAGTATGACGATCAAATGTGCCCCTCCCCCTAAAAATTGTTGCTTATGGTCTAATAATAGCATCATTTGGCTGATAGTCAAAGAAGAACCACCCCAGAAGGAGCGGTTCTTCTTGATTTATAAGCTGGTGCAATCGTTGTCGTTAAAGCAAAACAACAACAGTAGTATAATGATGATAATGATCCCTCTTCCACCACAGCCATTTCCGCCAAAGCAACCAAAGCCCATAAGTATTCCTCCTTAAAAATGAGATAAAGGGAGATCTAACCTAGATAGCTTATGGAAGACGATGGCCTTCTGTTACTATTTAAAATTTTAAAATGCCCTTGGTGTGAACTGAGTCCCGCCAAATAGACACGAATAAGAAGCCCTGTCGCAGGATTTCTTGAGATTACGCAAACTGGCGCCGCTTTTCAAGTGGCGTCAGTTTTGTTTTGAACTGAATACGCTCGTGATTGTAGAAGAAAATATAATTATCAATGAGTAAGCGCGCTTGCTAGATGGTCTTGGGTTTAGATCTACGGAGGCACTCTGTCTTCTGAAACATGCGTTATAGCACAAGGATGGATGGCCTGACAACCACTCCGCCGGGGTATTCCACTAACGTAGTAGGGAAACGACGGCACTTGCTGACAATAGTCGCCTGATTACCGCAGACTAAAATAGTGTCTTCTGATTTAACACCGGCAATTGTCGGATTCCAAGCGTAGGCTTGACCTGCGCGAACTTCTACTTTAGTTGTCTCTAACGCCCGAAATTCACGGGACATGTATCCGATCATACCGCCCTGATGGTGGCTTTTCCATTCTTCCGGGTATCCCCATTTTTGATAAGATTGAACTGCACTGGTAAAAATGCTAGAAACGCTGACTCCCGGTACTGTGGATCCGATGAAACCAGCATCAACTGCCATCACGGCCTGATGGCGCTTTGCCAAATCAGCAGGCAATTGTCCAAAGTGTACTAGACGAGTCGTTGAGACAAACAACCCGTATTTTTGCCCAGTTAAGCAAAGCATTGCATACCGTTTCAATTTATTCCCTGTCGGTACTGGATGCCGGTACTGGTACGCCCGTTCATCGACAGCGACAAGCGTAATCCAAGGATTTACACCGGCCACAATGGCTTGGTGCTTGATCATTTCGGCTATTGCCAATTCCGACATATCCGGTTCAATTGTAAAGGCAATTACCTCCAGTATATTGGCAACTGCCTCCCCTACTTGGCCGTAGCGAAATTTTTCTTCCTCGAGCAAATCCCAGCGGAGCCGAGAAAATCGGTTACCTAATTGTATATCAGTAAGTAATTTCTTACCGCCTACAATACCTGTGATTATTGCATCAAAGCCTTGCTCTTCCCACCAATCATAGCAGGCTACCTCAATACCAAGGCCAGCTAATTCTTCTGTAAGCAATCGATTCGACTCGATGTTGTTACTGACCAGATAAACTTTGTCTTGTCCAATCAACAGATCGGCGCAAGCTTTTTCTGAAGCCTGGTTGACATAGGGTCTTCCACCTGTCAGCCATAAAAAGTTGGTTTGACACGTCACCAACACATAGTCTATCTGTTCGCGTGCTATCAGTTGTCGTATACGAAGGAGCTTGACCAGATACTCGTTAACCGACCATGACATCATTCTTCACTTCCTTAGCGATTGAATATCAAATTACACCAGAGATTATTAGCTGCGATTCTGCAAAGCCCGAAGATAATCGGCGCTCTGCTTGACCGCGATGTCGGGATCTACAGTATATTGAAATCCAAGTTCAACCGCTAAATAGCCCTGATACTGACACTGTTTTAACTTCTGTAAAAAGATATCGTATGACATTTTCCCCTGTCCCGGTACCATATGATCATCAGTAATACCCATGTTGTCATCAATATGATAATGGGTTATATAGCCCTGCATCTTTTCCACCACATCAGATAACGATTCCTTATTGACAAACAGATGCCCTGTGTCAGGTAAAATGCCTATTCTGCTATCAAAAGCGTTAACAGCTTTGATCGCATCGTCTACAGTAACAACAAGGTCCGTTTCATAACGATTACCAGGTTCCAGAACCAGTTTTAGCGGCATCCCAGCTGAATGTTCCAACAGTGTCCCAAGACTATCCATCATCGCCATCCATGCATCATCTAAGCTCTGACCGTAGGTGCTGTACCCTGAGCAGAGGCTCACAAAAGGAGCGCCTAATTCGGCCGCTACATCAATACTCCGTTTGATGTAATCTATACTTTTTTGTCTAATCTCTGGATCTTGACTAGCTAAATTAGTTGGATACCGGAACTGAGCCGGGATAAAGCAGGATATACCAATACCTAGTTGGTTAATTACGCTTCGTACTTCTTGAATCTTCTTTGTGCTCATATCTTCAGCATAAGCGTGCGGGCGTCCGCCCCAGATTTCTACTGCATCATAACCATATAAGGCGGTACGTTTAATGGACTCAATCAAAGGATATCGAAAATAAACAAAAGTAGATAAACTTATTTTCATTATTTTCCTCCTCCATTAAGCAATTAGTCTTTGCCCAGCAACGGTTTTACATTGTTCAGCCATGCCAGTTTAGGATCATCAAAAGGCACTAAGATACGCCCATGAGGACCGGCCATTACCCACAGATAATAGAACTGAAATCCCGGTGCTACTGCAATTGGATGGTATCCATCCGGAATGAATACACTGTCCCCGTCTTTTAGAAAATAAGACTCCCGAACAGACAAATCATCATTATAGATGACCTGTACGCCAAATCCATCAGCAGGTCGAATCCTGAAGTGATAAATCTCTTCCATTTCGGTTTCATACGGCAAATTGAGTTTGTCATGTTTATGGGAAGGATACCCAGACCAGTGTCCGGGTTTTACAATTGTTTCCCCTACGACAATACGGTCAACCTGCCCTTCGAATTGCTCGATAACAACATTATGTACATCGCGCTGGAAATTCAAGAATCCCCGGTGTTCACTGACAACATCATGGGGGCCATAAGCAAAGGGAGCAAAGGCACGCTCTGCATAAGAAGCCAAGACAGCGATTTCTACCTTTTCTCCTTTAACTTCTGTGATGGTGAAACTGCTATTAATCGGCACATAGGCGCCGGAAGCCTTTCCAGAAAAGACATCTCTTCTCTCTCCTAAATTGGCGAAGACTTTGCCGTTTATTTCGATTGTGCATTTTCCGCTTAAAATGTTTAGAATATATTCAGCATTCTGGGTGGTACCTTGATATATCTGTTCTGCATCCAGGTTAATCAGACCAAACCCGGTATACTGGGTAGTAGTCCCTAGTTTAACAATCTCATTAAAGCCTTTCTCAGGCTTGGAAGGATAAAAAACTCCCATTTGTATCAAATCCTCTCGCATTTATTTATTAGAAAACATTGTGCAAGTCTGGAATAACTTTCTCTTTTAACGATTTCTTTATTGGGAATACTCAAGGTTTCTAACGATACGAACCCCTGAAACTGGTGCTCTATGAGCGCCTTCACAACAACAAGAAAGTTAATTTCACCAGTGCCTGGCAAACCTCTGTTGCTGTCAGCAAAATGGACATGAAACAATTTGGCTCCTAAAGCATGAATGGCATCTTCAATACTAGTGTCTTCCAGGTTAGAATGAAACGTATCAAGCAGTACTCCTACATTGTCAAAAGGACAATCGGCTAAAAATTCT
Organism: Anaerosporomusa subterranea; assembly: GCF_001611555.1. Lineage (NCBI taxonomy): Bacteria > Bacillati > Bacillota > Negativicutes > Acetonemataceae > Anaerosporomusa > Anaerosporomusa subterranea. The sequence continues at coordinate 887,157 of NZ_LSGP01000017.1, read as the reverse complement.
AGTGTTTCCGTTGTTCCGTTGAGTAGACAGGTTTCCTGTTGATTGATAGGCTCAACCATCAGGCGAACGCCCTGTTTCTGGGCATAGGCGGCGCAGCAAGATAGGCTGTCCGAGAAGAGACCCAACAGTTGCCGTCTTGTTTCAGGAGTTCCCTTTCCCCGAAGCAGTCCGACCGTCACTAACGGAAATCCAATTTGAGTTGCTAAATCAATATGCTCTTTCATACGGGTAATTGCTTTGGTTCTAATATCAGTATCACTACTGGAAAGACTGAGTCCCTCCAGCCCGAAGGCCTGCCCGGTAGAGATGGTGGAAACCGTCAATTGATATTGCTTCAATTTTTGCTTAAGTTGCGGGACGTTGACGGTATTCGGTTGAGCAATACAAACTTCAATTCCATCAAAGCGGTTCAGATTTAACCACTCTAACCCCTGATCAAACTCGCAAGCGGCAAATGGAGAAAATACCGTATCATACTGCAATGGAACAGTAGCACTGAGTTTTATCAAGTTATCACCCTATTCCATGGAATATACCCGGGGGAGATTACTCCCCCGGGTCCTTAATTATTTTCGGGCTTTTTCGATAGCTTCCATCTCTGCTTTGAATTCGGCACCGTACTTATCAATAACTGGTTTTACTGCAGCTTGCCAGGGTTTGAAGTCTGTAACATCAGTAATTGTCACACCGGCTGCCCGCAATTTGGCCTCAGAGTCTTTTTCGAAAGCTGTCCATAATTGCCGTTGATATTTGCCTGCTTCGAGTGCTGATTGTTTAAGAATTTTTTTATCTTCTTCCGACATTTTATCCCAAACAAATTTGCTCATCAGTAGTACTTCCGGAGCTCTTTGATGTTTATTCAGCAGGCAATATTTCGCTGCTTGGTAATGGTTAGAGGTATAGTAACTGGGAAAATTGTTTTCTGCTGAATCAATTACCCCTGTTTGCAGTGAAGAAAATACTTCGCCGTAAGGCATTGGAGTGGGGCTTGCACCGAAAGCGTTAACCATCTCCATTGTCACTCGGTTCTGTTGGACACGGATTTTCAGCCCTTTGATTTCTTCTAAGCTTTTTACCGGTTTCTTAAAGTAGAGACTGCGGGCGCCATTGTCATAATAGGCTAGACCCTGCATTTTGGATGACGCGAGAGTATCCAGCATCTTAGTGCCCATGTCCCCCTCGAGGAACTTCCACATATGGTTCTCGTTCTCAAAAACATAAGGTAGGGAAAAGACGGAAAATGGCTTGCTAAATTCGGCTAACGGCGAGGAGTGAACCCGAGTAAATGCGATTGCTCCCATTTGAACTTGCTCAATAACCGATTTTTCATCACCGAGCTGCCCGGAAGGATATACCTCAATTTTAATTCTTCCTTTTGTGCGTTCATTGACCAATTCAGCAAATTTTTTCGAGGCTACAGTGGTTGGATAATCAGGGGGTTGATTCTCGGCCAAACGAAAGGTCGTCGTTTTTGGTGCTTGATCCGTAGCATTCTTCGTACTACAGCCGGTTAACAGCAAACCTGTTACTAGTACACACATTAGCGAGGCAATAATCTTTCTACCTGTCATAATAAACCTCCTATATATGGTTAATCCAAGCAAGACCTCTGAGACCGTTTGATAAAATTAACCCTCCTTTCCAGGTGACATGGTAAAGTCAATTTTAACTCACCGTCAATTCTCAATATTCAATCTCATTATATCTGTCTCTTGGGCTAGATTTGCTGATGTTTTTTATGATTAATTTGTGATTTTTTACTGTATTAAATAAAGAAAAAAGCTTGCTAATGCAAGCTCAATAGTTGCCTTATTATTTTTTCATCATACTCTCGGGCATCATTACCTTGCGACACTTATGCCTATATTCCGAAGGTGTGCAGCCCATTTCTTTTTTAAAAAAGTTACAAAAGTAAGGTAAATCGGAATAGCCCATTCGTTCTGCAATATCGGCTATAGTCATTTCGGTTTTAGCTAAACTTCGTTTGGATTCCCTTATCCTAAGGCGAGTCAGATAGTCAACGAAATTCATGTTTAATTGTTGCTTAAATATGGCACTTAAATAACTTGGCGAAATATGGACATGTTTGGCCGCTTTTGATAAATTCACTTCGCTCAGAGGGGTGGTCTCAATAAATTGCAAAACTTTACTAATCAGTACCGAACCACTTTTCTTATCTTTGGTAGTTTGGCTTTCTAGTTTCAGTTCCCTTGCGTTCACCCATTTTTCAAAGCAAGCTTCTACATCTGTAATCTGGATCGGTTTCAGGAGATAGTCAAATACGCCTAACCGCAAAGCTTCCTGCACCAGATGGAAATCATCATACATGCTAATAACAATAAAATCCTGTTGTACGCCTCGTCTGCGGACTTCTTTAGTAAATGTCAGGCCATCCATTCCTGGCATTCTAATGTCGGTAATAACAAGATCAGCCGCATGAGACTCTAACCACAGCAATGCTTCTTCGGCATCCTCACATTCTTTTATCACGCGAAAAGGCATATCAATCTCTTCAATCGTCAAGCGCAATACAGATCTAACCCACTTTTCATCATCCACAATCAAAATTGTAAACACTACGATATCTCACCTTCTAAGTTGGTTAGTGGAAGCCGTAAGCTAACCTTGGTTCCCGCGCCCGGCAAGCTACTGATTTGTATACCAAATTCGTTACCAAATACATACTTAATACGGCTATGCACATTTACCAAACCAATATGTTCCGAATAACTAGCCACATTAGTATGCAGAACCTCGTGAATATGCTCCAGCTTCTCTTTGGGAATACCATTTCCTGTATCTGTAATATGGATAAGAAACGAGTTTTCGTTTTCTCTTTCAGCTGTGATAAAAATAGTCATACGTTTTGATTTGCGGTCGATGCCGTGCAGGAAACAATTTTCAACTAACGGCTGCAAACAAAACTTTACTACCTGCTGATTTAATGCCCATTCGGGCATGTTGATCAAATGAGTAACCATATCCCCAAAACGATAATGCTGGATTTTAAAATAGGTTTCCAGGCGGGTTACTTCTTCATGCAATTTGACGACATTTGTGCCTTGTCGTAAATTATACCGAAGCAAGAGGCCGAGAGTTCCTGCCATAGTAGCAATATCACGTGCTCCCTTTTCCATCGCCATTCCTCGAATAGTCTCCAGGGAATTGCCAATAAAATGAGGATTGACCTGTGCCTGCATTACCTTAATTTCCAATTCCTTTTGTGCTAGCTTGGCCTCGGTCTCCCGAACCCGGGACAAATAAACTTCTTCCACCAACCCGGCTAGTCTAATGACCATTTTATTAAAGCCTCTGGACAATTGTCCGATTTCATCACGTGAACAGACCTCAACTTCTCCCTTGAGATGACCCGTCTCCACCTCCCTCATAAGCTTCTGTAAGTTTCGTACTGGCTGAATTATAGTAGTCGAGTACGCCAAGCCTAAAAGATAAGCAATAATCAAGGTTATAATGACAGTTAATGAAATACCCTTGCCAATACTCAGCACTTCATTTTTGACTTCTCCATATGGTATTGTCACTAAAAAGGTCCAATCGAGGTGCCCTGAATTCGATACTATGATATATTGCTGTTCTTCATCTATATTTAGCAAAGTCTCTGGCATAGCAGAGCGGATGACATCCAATAGGCCGCTTTTTATCGGCTTTCCTACCATTGATTTGTCAGGATGATAAACATACCGTCCGTCTGTATCTATAATAAAAAAGCTGCGGTCGCTTACATTAAAGTTTTGAGCAATCTCTTGCAGCCTGCGAAAATTAATGTCAATAATTAACAGCCCCATTGGTTCTAACGTCTGGGGACTGATTACTCGCCTAATCAAAGATAAAACTGGTTCTGGTCTCCCCTGCATATGCACAATGCGGGTAACTAAAGTGGAATGTTCTTCACGATTAGACATAAGGGGAAACCAATATTCCTGCGAAAAATCTGTTAGGGGGTAATCATACCGATCTACAGCCTGAATTGACCCTCTATGATCCAAGCTCAAGTAGATATTAGAGATTTCCGGTGCCAGAAACATCATTTCCCGCAGTACACCTTGGGCAGTTGCCGAATCAACGGTTTGCCCGTCTGATACCTGTCTCAAAAAGGAAATCATTTCAGGACTGTTCAATATCTTAATAGCGCTACCGATAAAACTACGCATGTAGTATTCCATGTGCGATTTTACCTGATTTAGGACTTCCAAGTTATAACCAAGTGCTTGAGTTTCGATTACATTGGAGGACCAATGATAGGATATTAATCCCACGACTAACATTGGGATAATAACCAGTAATGCTGATAAAAAAAATAACTGGATAGAAAGCGGTTTATCCTTAAAAAACAACACGCGATACGAGCGATCAAGTTTTCTTAGCGCCATTTTACACCTGCTGCTGCCTATCTAATTACGAACTTTTTCGATAGCTTCCAATTCTTTATTCAGTGTTTTTTGATACTTGGTTAATACAGGTTTAACAGCCTTATGCCATTGTTTTATATTATCAACCTCGATTATTTTAACTCCTGCTCTACGCAGGCTATCTTCAGACTGTTTCTCAAATGTATGCCAGATTTTCCGTTGAAACTGAGCTGCCTCTTTGGCCGATTGCCTAATAATCATCTGATCATCACTGGACAGCTTGTCCCAAGTAAGTTTACTAATCAGCAATACCTCCGGAGCTCTTTGGTGCTTGCTTAATAGGCAATACGGTGCATATTGATAGTGCTTAGAAGTAAAATAACTGGGAAAATTGTTTTCCGCTCCATCAATTACACCATTTTGCAACGAATTCAGTGTATCTCCATACTGCATAGGAATCGGACTGGCTCCCCAAGCACTAATCATATCCATAGTGACTTTGTTTTGCTGTACCCGGATCTTTAGCCCTTTAAGCGCTTCCAACGAATCGACCGGTTTTCTAAAATAAAGGCTCCTCGCTCCATTATCATAATAGGCCAATCCCTGCATTTTCGATGAACTAAGGTTGTTAAGCATCATAATGCCCATTTCACTTTCAAGAAATCGCCACATATGTTCCTCATTATCAAAGATGTAGGGAAGCGAAAGAACGGCAAACTGTTTATTGAACTCCGCCAGCGGGGATGAATGTACCCGCATGAAATCAATCGCCCCAATTTGAATTTGTTCAATAGCAACCTTCTCGTCCCCTAATTGCGCTGACGGATATACATCAATTTTAATCCGTCCCTGTGTGCGTCGATAAACAAGATCCGCAAACTTACGTGAAGATACTGTCGTTGGGTAATCGGGTCCCTGATTTTCTGCTAATAAGAAAGTGACTTGCGGCACATCTCGTTTCTTAGAGCTGATCTTTGTATCACATCCGGATATCAAGAAAATGGGTAGCATCATACATAACAGAGCCGCAATCAGCCTAGATATAGTCATGATATACTATCTCCTTTTCGAGTTTCCGGTCATAAGTATCCGATTCTTTCCGCCATTATGTATTTCACTACTTGGACAAATGCACAGAAAATTCCTTCAAACAAATAAATTCTTAATTTAGTAACCTTGTTAATTAACCTAAATAATCTAGTCTGCTGCCTTTCATACGCGAGGTTGTTGTTCCTGGTTCGGCGCAAAGAGTACAGAAAATCAAAAAGGAATCCCATATAGCGGCTGCTGTTGTGATTCCTTTTTAATTAGCCTCCAAACGTAAGCTTCCAAATAAAAAGAAATGATTGCTAGATGATTGGTAGATAACCTATACTTTTATTCATAAGACCCTTTAATCACTGTGTTTGACAAAAGAGCAAAATGTTGGAATCAAGAAATGAGGTGCCATATTGACGCAGTACTTATTAGTCGATTTTGGGACAACGAGAGTAAAGTCAGCGATCGCTGACCTAGAGACGGGGCAGATCAGCCACATTGATAGCCGACCAGCTTGTACCATACCAGCAGTTGAGCACGAAAACAGTGAAATTCCCATTAAGAAATTTCAAGACCAGTTTGCCGCTCTGTGCACGGAGTATTATATCGAACGAGGTATCTCTTTTACAGGAATAATGCTGTCATGTCAAATGCATGGTTTTAGTGTCTTAAGGTCAAATTATGAACCGGCTAGCGGATATATTACCTGGAAAGACGAGCGCTCTAGCCTGTCGATTGCGGGTAAAACTTCTTGGGACTTATTCAATCAACATTTCGGGGCACGTTTTCGCCCGATTACCGGGATGAACCCTAGGCCCGGGCTTCCGGTTTTTAATTTACTCCATATGGCGCGCCAGGGGACCATACCGAAAAACGCAATAGTTGTTTCCCTGTCAGAAGTTCTTTGCCTGGTAAGCAATGATTATACAGACCTAATACATCCAACTATGTTAGCCGGATTAGGAATATATGATATAGAAGAACTTGAAATAGCCACAGACTTTCTACAGTTCATTTCCGATGAAACCGGCTGCGTCATCCGCTACTCTAGTAGTGCTGACGAAACAAAGTGTGGTGGATTTTGGCATAGCCCGATTGGCAAGAAAGTACCAATTTATGTCGGTGTAGGCGATCATCAGTGCACCGTATTAGGGGCAGGAAATATCCCGGGAGAGACTTTATCGATAAACTTGGGAACAGGCTCTCAGGTGGCTGCGATTGATTTTCAGTATGCTCTAAACGAGCAAGTTGAGAAGCGCCCATATTTTGGCGAGAGTAACTTGACAACGATCACCCATATCCCAGCCGGGCGGGCACTTACCGAATATATTGGTTTTTTAGAAGATGTGTCCAGAATGGTTGGTAATCCAGGTGACGTCTTTTGGGATTTGCTTTCGAAAACCGACGTTAAAGCAGCGCTTGAGGCAGAACTTGAATTTGACTTAGGTATATTCAGTAGTTGCTGGCGTTACTCCAGCGGGGGTGGAATTCGCAACATCAACGAGAGCAAATTTACGCTTAAGAATTACTTTTCTGGTTTGTTGGGCAGTTTCTGCCGTCAATACCAGGCTGTAGCTCAATGTATTGATCCATCCAGAGCACTAACAAAATGTATACTCAGCGGTGGTATCCCGCAAAAGCTCCCTCAGATAGCAGAGATACTATCTGTCCAGTTAAATCGCGAAGTTGTGAGGACTGAGGCTATTGACGAGGCACTTATTGGTCTTCGGACGCTCGCCTTGGTTGCAAGCGGTAGAGCTCCAGATTATAAGCAAGCGTCAAAATTCTTCGCGTTTGAGAAGAAATGACCCAACAATAATACTCTGTTGAGGGGGAAGAAAATTGGCAAGTGAAGGGCTAGTTGTACTTGTTATCGGCAGCTTGAATATGGACTTGGTTGCAAGAGTAGACAGTCTACCGGAGAAAGGTGAGACAATATTTGGCAGGTCATTTGCGCGGTTCCCGGGGGGAAAAGGGGCCAATCAAGCCATAGCGGCGGCGAGGATGGGCGCCAGGGTAACAATGGTAGGTTGTGTGGGAACTGATGATTCTGGCAAAGAGCTCCAATTAGGTTTAGTGGAGAATCATGTAGATGCCTCTCCGGTTCGTTCAGTTGATGAATGTACAGGAACGGCTCTAATTACAGTAGACCGCAATGCTGCAAATACGATCATAGTAGTTCCTGGCGCAAACGACTGTGTGACGTTTGACGATATTGATACAGCCTTAGCCGGATTTAAAACACCTGGTATCCTCGTACTTCAACACGAAATCCCAGCACAAGCAGTCTGCCATGCAGTTCAGTCTGCTAAAGAAAAAGGTTGGTTCGTTATCCTCAATCCAGCCCCTGCCCGTGAGCTTCCCGATCAGGTAATGCAATACGTAGATATTCTGATTCCCAATGAAACAGAAGCGGCGGTTCTTTGCAAACGGCCAATCCAGTCTGTAGAAGATGCAGCTGGCGCAGCGAGAGAATTGCTGGCAAAGGGAGTTAAAACGGTAGTAATTACCATGGGACGCCAGGGTGCTCTCTGCTGCACGAACGATTCCTTGCGGCACGTGCCACCTCTACAGGTATCGGCAGTCGATTCCACCGCAGCCGGCGATGCCTTTGTTGGTGCGCTTTCCTGCTCTCTGGCAAGAGGAGAAACTCTCGAATCAGCTTTACAGATTGCATCTACTGCTGCGGCCTTGTCGGTTACCCGTCCTGGGGCTCAACCTTCCCTTCCCTCGTGGGAGGAAGTTAAGCAATATTTGCGTTGACGAGTAATCGTATTGCCTAGCGACCGAGAGTGTGACAGATATGTCGATTTAAAAAGTAGAAAGTCGGAGCACGCAAAGCGTACTCCGCAGACTGTTGAGAAGCCTCTTCGGCAGGGCGTTCAGAAAGGTCCAGATACTAGGCAGCCCCGCAGACCCAGCAGCGACGCGTACTAAAGGGTACGCTAGCAATGGGTTTGCGGGGCTAACAACGTAGATGGGCCTTTATCAACGCCCTGCGGAGCACGTAAAGCGTACTCCGGCTTAATTTCATTACTTCAGATTCATGGTGGGGATCAACTGGGAATAAAACTTGAACTGAGCATCTGTAAACTTAGTGAATTCCTCAGAGGACATATATGCTGCTGTATATCCCCGCTCTGCAGAAAACTTCTTGAACGATTCGGAAGCGACAGAGTCTTTTAATGCATCGGCTAACACTTTTTTAACATCATCCGGTGTGCCTTTAGGGACAACAAATCCGCCCCAGCCAACGATCTCAACATCATATCCCTTTTCTTTTAATGTTGGAACATTCGGGAATTTCTTATCCCGTTCCGGACCCATTACGGCAAGTAGCTTAAGTTTTTTAGCATCAATACCTGCCATTACTTCAGGCACACTGACTGCAACTGCGTCTATGTGTGCGCCCATCAAGGCGGTCACAGCCGGTGCGGCTCCGTCAAAGGGTATATCCGAAAACTTTACATTCGCTTTATTCGCCAATGCCGTAGAAGCAATGTGCCAGATTGATCCTGCGCCGGAGTTGCCGATTTTTACTTTGCCAGGATTCTTCTTGGCATAGTCAAGAAACTCTTCAATGGTATTATAGGGAGCGTCCGCATGAACTGTAATCGCCGCTGGAAGTACCATGGCGCGACCAATCATATCAAATTTGCTAGGTTCGAGATCGGTAAGCCCTAACGACTTTAACATCGTTAATTCAACCGGAATATAGCCAAATGTATAACCATCTTTGGCGCTTGTTTGAACAAACGACATCCCAACAACACCTGTGCCACCAGTCTTGTTGTTAATAACGATAGGAACTTTCAATTTTTCTTCCATGCCTTTGGCAACGATGCGGGAGGTTGCGTCCGATGCGCCCCCGGCACCGAAGGGAACGACTAATTGGATTTCTTTTTTGGGGTATTTGTCCTTAGCCGCTTGTTCCGGAGCCTTTTGGCCCCCACAGCCTGCGAGCAGCAATACAGAAACGCACAGCAGTCCGAGAAGAGTCTTTTTCATCATAATCCCCCTTGCAAATTAACTATTTTCCCCATTCTGGCATTTTCGTTAATTGTTTACTTATGAATAATACCTCCTTCACTACTCTGTATGTGAAACTGCAAGCATCAGCGAAAACATACTACATTTCAGAGTTGCTTGCAAAGATTTCCCGTTTTTTCTTCACTTCTGCAATGATACTAAAGATTAGCATTATTGCAGCAAGGGTAAGAAGGATACTGCAAATAGGGCGTTGGAAAATCACTAAAATATTGCCGTCAAACATCTTAAGCGATTGCAACAGGGCTCGCTCCATCAGTCTGCTTAGTACAAACGTCAAAACGATGGGTGCCATCGGAATATCAATCTTTTGCATGAAATATCCGACAATCCCGCCGACAAGCATGACCCCAACATCCCAAATTTCATTACTTACCGTATATGCGCCTAATATGGAGATAATCAGAATGATCGGGTACAACAATTTTGGCGGAATCATGGCAATTTTAGCCCACCATCCCGCTAGTGGCACATTCATGATTAACAGCATAAAATTACCAATAAACATACTGGCAATAACTGCCCAAACAAACTCTGCGTTGTTTAGGAATAGGGTAGGCCCAGGAGTCAGACCATGCATGATGAAGGCTCCGAGAATAATTGCAATGGTCGGAGAACTGGGTATGCCTAAAGTGAAAAGAGGGATCAGCGCTCCGCCGCAGTAGGAATTGTTGGCTGTTTCGGGTCCAGCCACTCCTTCTATTGCCCCTTTGCCGAAACGGGAAGGATCTTTAGCCAGCCTTTTTTCCAAGGAGTATGATAGCAGGGCCGGAATAGCAGAACTTGTTCCTGGTATCAACCCGATCAAAAAACCCAATCCTGTTCCCCGGCTTATGGCCTTCAAGGTTGGTGACCATTCTTCACGTCGAGGCAGAAGACCCTTTACTTCCGCAGGTTTCTGTAGTGATGACAAATCCTCCATGCCAATGAATATCTCTGTAAGTCCAAACAAACCCATCGCAATTGTTACTAAATCAAAGCCGTCGAGTAAATGGGGATTGCCAAAGGTAAAGCGGATGGCCCCTGAAACCGTATCCATGCCAACCAGTGACAGCGTTAGTCCAATAAAAGTTGCAATTAAACCACGCAGCAAAGATTTGCCCATTAGGCCAACCACCATCATCAACCCAAGTACCATAAGTGAAAAAAACTCTGGCGGTCCAAACCGTAATGCGAAATTAGCTAAAGCCGGACCAATGAAAGCAAGGCCGATAATTGATACTGTACCGCCAATAAAAGACCCAATTCCTGCTACGCCAAGCGCCGTACCACCTCGCCCTTGCTTCGCCATTGGATATCCGTCTAAGCAGGTAATAACCGAGGCAGCTTCGCCAGGAGTATTGATAAGTACAGAAGTGATAGTCCCCCCATACATAGCACCATAGTAAATACCGGATAACATGATAATCGCCGGTATCGGGCCCATCCCAAACGTGATCGGAATTAAAAGGGCTGTAGCAGTCGTGGGCCCCAGGCCAGGTAGCACCCCGACTAGCATTCCTACTGTTACACCAATTAAGCAATATAGTAGATTCCACCAAGTGAGTGCAATTTCAAAGCCGTTCAGTAACTGACCAAGCTGATCCATTATTCCCCTCCTTACCAACCCAAGGCATTAACTGGAAGCGGAATGCCGAAGGCTTTGTTAAATGCCAAGAACAAGAAGACAGACACACCGATCGATAACCCTAATGCCCAATGCCACTTATAGCCTCGGATAAATAGGGTATATAACAGGATACTGCTAGCAATCGTAAATCCAGTGTAATTCAATAGAATCATGAATAAGAGAATCGAGCCCCAAACCGATAATACATTTCTAAACGCTTTCCGATTCGGGAAAACATCCCAGAAGCGAATGGCATCGTGCTTAACAGATTGCCAAATAAATAGTAGTGTTATCACTATTAAGATGCCGCTTAACCACAGCGGAAACAAACCCGGTCCGGGGCCAAATTGAGTATAATATTTTAGTGACAGCGCCAACCAAAACATACCCGACGCATAGATTAGCACTACAATTCCTATCCAGACTCCCAAATTCTCCATATCAACCTCACAACCCCATTGCCCGGGCCTCGCGGTCAATTTCAGTCAATTGTCTTTTTAGTTCATTTATTTCCTCGTCCGTTAAATCTAACTGCGGGGCTTTCATATATCCGACGTCAATCCCTCGCAGCTTAAGTCCTTCCTTAAAATAGGACATATTACAGCCGCTTTTTAGTGTCAAGATATATTTGTTAGTAAGTGTTTGAAGTTGTCTAGCCTTCTCCAGATCTCCGACCTTAAATGCGTCGTAGATGGCTACAAATGGTTCCGGATATACACAGGCGACCCCGGATACCGTTCCATGACATCCCATTGCCAAAGCAGCCAGGAATAAGCGATCCACTCCACTTACTACGGAAGCAGTTCCTTGATTAATAGTGAGATATTCGCTCGTTCTAAATAAATCAGCGTAGCTGTACTTAACACCAACGACATTGGGGCATCGGTTGGCTATTTTTTGGACAACTTCTACTTTCAAATCGTTTGCTGCGCATTGAGGAATATTATATAGATATACCGGAAAGTCATCCGGAACACTTGATGCAACTTTGACAAAGTACTCTTCCATTTCTCGATCATTCACACCCAAGAAAAATGGCGTTACACAACCAATCCCCTCTGCTCCGATTGAGTGCGCATGTTTGGCCAATTCAATAGTATCTTCTTGATTGACAGCCCCTACGTGGATGTATACTCTAACCCGGTGATTAGCTGTTTCGACAACTGTTTGTGCAACTTGCTTTCTCTCTTCTACTGAGAGCCTAAATCCTTCTCCCGTTGTTCCCAGTGGATACAAGCAGTGAGTGCCTTTTTCTATTAAAAAATTTGTTAGGTTTTTCATCTTATCGAGATCGACTGTTCCATCTTTACTAAAAGGAGTTATCATTGCCGTAGTTAGCCCATATAAGTATTTCATCTCATCATCTCCTTATAGAATATCTTCTGTTGATAATTACCTTTGAACACGCCCCGAACCGTCTCCACCCATTAATGCCTCAATTTCACTGACAGTTGACAGATTAAAGTCAAGCTCGATTGAGTGTTTCAAGCATGATGCTGCAACCGCAAAATTGATAGTCTTCTGATGGTCATAGCCGTTACAAATTGCATAGATCAGACCAGCAGCAAAAGAATCTCCGCCACCGACACGATCAACAATATGCATTTTATATTTCTTTGAAAAATATGCATTTTTATCGGCATAAATTATTCCCGCCCAATTGTTATCTGATGCCGATATACTAGTTCTCAGAGTAAATGCAACAGTTTTTAATCCATACTTCTCGGAGAGTTGCCTAGCTACATCCACATAGCTTTCACGATCGAGTTCCCCTTTCGCTACATCACTATTAGCGGCTTTCACACCAAGCACCTTTTCCGCGTCTTCTTCATTGCCTACGAGAACATCAACATTTGCGACAATCTCGGGCATAATATGCTGTGCCTGTTCAGGCGTCCAAAGATTTTTTCTGTAGTTTAGATCGCAAAAAACTTGGACTCCCTTTTTCTTGGCAACTTTACATGCGTCTAAACAGATACCAGGTAGATTCTCGCCTAGTGCAACCGTAATCCCGGTAAAATGAAATGCATCCACACCCTCGAGAATTGTCTCCCAGTCGAACTCTTCTCTTTTCGCCATCGATATCGATGAGTACTTTCTATCATAAATCACCTTCGATGGTCGTTGTGAGGCACCTCGTTCTAGATAGTAAGAACCAAGCCTATCGCCACCATAAACAACATGGCGCACACCAACACCAAATTTTCGCATGGTAGCTATTGCACATCGCGCAATATCATTATCAGGAACTTTCGTGACATACTCCGCCGTCATCCCCGTCGCGCTAAGTGCAACACAGACATTAGCTTCCGCTCCTGTATAGTTAACCTTAAACTCATCCACCTGGGAAAACTTATAATAGCCAGCCGGACTCATTCGCAGCATGATTTCTCCAAAGCCTACTACTTTTTTCATTAATCTACTCTCCTATTTATGAGCATGAGACAAGCTCTTTTTCTAATAGTCGCTTGCAATTTTTGAAAAGGCTTGGGCCCTTCTTGTAATCTCTTCAAAATTACCTTCAGCAATAAGTTTCTTTTCTGAAAGACGTCCACTTACTCCAGCCCCGGCAAATCCAAGTTTCAGATATTCCGGAAGAGTTTCCTCGGTAACTCCTCCTGTAGCAACAAGCTTCACATGGCTAATCGGAGCCAAAATATCTTTTATGTAATTAAAGCCAAGGGTTCCGGATGGAAATAGCTTTACAAAATCAGCTCCAGCATTATGAGCAGTTAAAATCTCCGAAGGAGTCATCGCACCGGGAACTGAAACAAGTCCTAGTGCCTTGGTATACTTAATGATCTCTACATCAACATTTGGAGAAATGATATAGCTTGCTCCGGCATCTTTGGCAGCCATTACTTGCTCTTTAGTAAGAACCGTCCCTGCACCAATCTCCATGCAACTTCCGAATTTTTCAAGAAGACTTCGGATCGCCTCAGATGTTTTCTTAATACATTCCGGATCACTCTGGTCAAAGGTGACTTCCAGCATGTTAACTCCACCTTGACTTAGAGCACTGGCCAGACTAAGCAGATCTGGCCCATAGAGTCTGCGGCAGATTGCTATCACCTTGTGTCTCCGAATGAATCCTGCAGTTTCTTTGTCCATAGAATCTTATTCCTCCTTTGGAATTTGTTTACTTCGCTATTGGGGCAGAATTGAACACGACGGAAATAAATCAGCTTTTGTAGAAAGCAAATTTGAAACATCCATCAACATCTCTGCATATGATGGCAATATTTCATCTTGCATACTAATGATTGATCCTGAAATACTGATTGCTCCTAGCACTCTTTCCTTGCTTCTTATAGGAACTGCAACACATTTCACGCCATGAGTTTCCTCACTGCGGTCAATAGAATAACCTCTTTCTCGGTCCCTCTGAAGTTCTTGTATAAGGTCATCATAGTTAGTTATAGTTGTCGGAGTGTATTGTGGGAGTCCATAATAATTAACAATTGTTTTCACATCATCTTCTCGCATCTGACTAAGCATCGCTTTCCCGCATCCCGTACAATGCATGAGTAGTGTCTTGCCTGTAACAGAGTAACCAATCGTTCTTTTTCCAGGGTAAATTCCTTCAAGATACAAAACCTTCCCGTGCCTCGGAACAGTAAAATAGACCATTTTATTAGTGCTGGCTTGAATATCTTCGAGAAGTGGAACTGCATATTCCAAAATGGGCAAGGATCTTCTTACGCTGTAACCAAATTCAAGCAGTTCAAGACCTAGACGATAGCTCTGATTACTCTCATTTTTTATGATCAGACCAAGCAGTTCTAACGTCCTGAGCATGTTTAGCAACGTGCTTTTAGGCATCTTAAGTTCTAAAGCAAGCTGTGACAATATCCATTCCGGCTTATTTCCTGTAAAACATTTCAACACTCTTATAGAATTAGCAACCGAATTAATTTTCCATAATTGATCGCCTTTGACGATATTATCCATTGATTCCATATTCTTGTATATCTCCATCCTTTCCGCATCAAATTATATGCATTTTGTTCATCATGCATGAACTATTTTTACTTGTATTGTACGACTGTCAAAGCAACCCTGTCAATATATTCTTAATATTAATTCTTATCTGTTTTTTTTGATGGTCGCATAGCTCTAGCAAGCCAGTATTTACAAATCTGCTGCCAATGATGACGGGCAGAGTCATTCGATCCTGAATAATAGGCATCTCCGTAATTCACTAAATAATTATCAAAAGATTTCATTCCAACGGTTGGAAATTCCGAAAAACAGGAAATTAAAAACGTCCCTCAAAGGAGCGTAAGGGAAAAACCATGCAAACTACCTTCCTGGTATCCGCAAACAGACATTCCAAGCTTTGGCGTCCTTATTACTTTACATCAAGAAACCATCGTCCTTCATCACAAAACAGATAAACTTCTTTACCGCAAATGCGGCACGTGTATCTAATGCCTTGACCGGCGAGGTTGAGAGATGCTGCCTGTCGCACATCTAATATACGATCAATTTTGAATATCCGTCCTCCCACTTGCTTCCTTTTGTGTAGCCACTTGCAAATTTTCTATTTGATTATTTAACTCAATTTCTTGACCGAGAAATTTACCTTTTTTTATTCTTTTTAGCAATTCGGCAATTTCTTTTTTAAAATAAACACAATGGTAAATCCGAGAATTGGCCAAAGCAACTGTGCTAAGGCAACAATCATTTGATTTATCAACTCGAAAGTTGTCATCGTACTCTTCTGCTCCCTTGCGTATGATATTTAGCCTATTCGTGACTAAATACCATATCTCTGCTAATTCTCTCTAAATAAAAAAGCCCCAGCCAAACGGCCAGCGGCAAAATTAAAATACCCCGGTGGCTGGGGCATTTTAGCAGGATGTAATAGATGTCAAGATGGAGGCGGTTAGGTTAGCTAATACTGCTAAGTTGTGAAATTGTTGTCCTCAAAGACAAAGAACAGCAGAAGGATTATAATAATAATTATCACAATCCCAGATCCACCAAATCCACAACCGCCAAAATTACGGTTACCCATGAAAACACCTCCTATTGAATCTACTACATACTATGTTGGATTACAGAACTCGGTTACAAAACAAAAAAAGCCGCCCACCCCGAAGGGTGAGCGGTTGGCATAGGACGTTTTACATCGTTAGCTTAATTACCGAAAAGTAAATCGAATATAGCCCAGCGGTCAGATTTGTTTTCAAGTATAACCGGATCGTATAGCTCAACATAGCCACAATTACAGCATGACACTACGAGGAAAACATTATTTTGGAAATTCATCAACCTAGAGAATCCATCGCCAGTAGTAGATATTCGCTTAACGCGGGCATTCTTACTTTTACACTTGCAGCAAACAAATCGGGCCCGAATTTGCTCATCTAGCGTTTTCAACTCTAGAGCTTTTCTTTTCTCTTCCTCTGCTTCTTTTTCCTTTTGACATTTCTCACAATATTCTATAGTTGCACCTTCACAGATACAATCATCAGGCTTTTCTTCAATGTTCTTGCCACAAGATTTGCAGGATCTTCGCACCGTCATCCCTCCTAACTCTTTCTCATGATCTACCTAAACTTAGAGATTCGCTTTGTACCAGATTATTCCTCTAGTGATTATATATTAAAAACAAAAAAACCAGCCGAAGCCGGGACAAAGCCAAAAGTCACCATCCATCAACTGGACGAAAATTAAAATGCCCCGGCGGTAGGGCATTTTAAAAGGAGGTAATAGATAATCAAGAGTGGGTCGGGCAGAGGTGGCCTAAGAGAATAGGTTTAGCTCGTAAAGTCGTTGTCGAAGCTGAAAAGCAGAAGTATGATGATGATGATAATGATGATACCACCACCAAATCCGTTTCCACAGCCTCCAAAACCAAAATTACGTCCCATAAGAACACCCCCTAATTAATTATCTAATACATTATATGGTTAGTTGAAGCAAAGTGCCACGATGCAAAACAAAAAAGCCGTACCCCGAAGGATACGGCAAACCAAACCTCAAATATACTTTTGACTCGTGAAACATCCGATGGTAAAATATAGTAAAATATTCATAAAACAGAGGAGGCAAACATGGTGAGATATTGTTTAAGAAAGTTTTTGAGCGGCGTAATACTTATTGCTTTTTTGTTCTTATCCGGCAACCCAAGTGCTACTGCTTCTCAATTTACAAAGAAATTGGACAATGATACAAAAATAATGCCGCCTGGATTTATAGTGGCTACTTGGTCTGAAATACCAAAATTCAAAAAAGGAACTGTTGTTACGCTCAATATGTATGGAGAAGTACTTGAAGGCACATTAGCCGATGACGTAAATTTACCATACGAAACTGGCACAACACAGAATGTTGTCAAACCAACTGCCATGAGCTACGCACCTCCTCCAATTCTTTTTATGCCTACATATGTAGATCCAATGCCGAAAAACAGGCTTCTTCCATTTAAGGGCGGCACAAAAGTTATCTTCAACGATAGAGGAGAAGCCATTAACGGAACATTAAACGGATCGGATCACAACATTGTGCTGAATGCAACGAATCATATAGGAGTATCTGGCGGCGAAATAAGCTTTCATCAAAACGGGATACCGGCGCGTTGTACATTAGCTGATAATTCCTATTTTCGCCCTGTAGGGTGGTCACAAATATTAACCGAAAACATTACAGATATCACGGCTTATTCCGGATTTATTGAATTTATGGCTGGAAAGCCCGTGTTGCTAAACGAGAAAGGCGAAGTCATCAAGGGTACATTAAACAAGGACACCAAACTGCGTTCATTACGGACTTTTTTAATAGGCAATTTTGAAATAGAAACAAAGGCCTTTGAAGCCGGAACTGAAGTGGAATTTGATGAAAAAGGCATTGCCGCAAAAGTATCAAAATAATTATCATTCTCCCTCTCATTTTATATTCGTACACTCAACTAGTAAAAAGGATAGGTATAAAAATAAAAGATGCCCCGGAAGTTTTCCCTCCGGGCAAAACCAGGAAGAAAACTATAGAATTACCATTGAATAGCCTTCCACCGCAGCCTATAATCCTGATCCCCGTGCCGGTCCACGCCGGCATCAACACCGATCTGTTTGTGCTGGATGGTTATGCCTGAATACTTACCAAAAAACAATTCAATGCCGCCCGTTTTTGTCCGGTCGATGATCTGCGGCTTGATTTCAAGGTTGATGCCGATTTCAGATGACTGACTAAGACTTACCTTCCCTTGCTCAAACTTCTGCGTCTCACCCTGCAACAATCCGAACTCATACGGCTGACCGTTCACCTTAACATTGACGGTCGGCTGTTTTATTTCTGTCTGTACGTCGGTTTTCTCGGTGGCCTTTGTACCATTGGCTTGGATATAAATTTCTTTCGGCACGTACTGGATGACGGTGTCTGTGACGGTCTTGATTTTTTCTACGACTGGTCAAGGTCTTTCCCTCAAAAAGCCTAAGACAGAAACGTCAAAGCGAATAATAGCTGTCCCTGGTTCGGTCATGGACTTACTTAAGCAGCACAAAGCACAGCAAGCTGCAAGACAGCTTAAGCTAGCTAATAAATGGCGGCCATCACTTAAACAAGAAGAAGGCACAGCACCCATAGACAAAGAAGAAGAGCGAAAAACTGAGCACATATTCACAGCTTGGAACGGCGAAGTCATGCACCCTGATACCTTCAATAATTGGTTAACGAAGTTCACCACTGCTAATAAATTACCCCATATCAGTCCACACGCTTTCAGGCATATGAGCGCGACCTTTGCCCTTGTCCAGGGTGTCAACCTGAAAAGCGTATCCTCGCGGCTAGGCCATAGCAAACCTAGCACAACAAGCGATATTTACAGCCACGCTTTGAAGCGTGTAGACCGCGACATTGCCGACAGGATGGAAACTTTCATTACGGCCGCAAAGCAGCAGACAGACACACAAAAAGGGCAGGCATAATAGTGCTTGTCCTTTTTGTATATAAAATCAACATATACAGAATTGACAGTGTTAAAATACTAGTATGTTAAATTTTCCATAACCATGAAGGAGTTTCCATCCTACCACCGAATTATGCATTAAATGGAGAATTTGCAGCTCAATAACACGCACAACGATGCGCAATGTCTTAGATAGGTTAAATATCTTCTTTCCGTTATGTCGCTTTTGAAAGAGATACCCCATTATCCCTACAGAATATATCGAATAGGGGAAGGTGTTATTTAAGGCAGGGACCTTTTATCGATGTTAGTCATACTATGAAGGGAAAGATTATATGACCATCGCAATTTCAATCAAAGTAAACGACGGTGTAGTAATGGCTACCGACAGCGCAGCAACAATGTTTTCGCATAATGGCAACGCAGCCTATATCTACAATAACGCCAATAAACTATTTAATGTCCCCAAAGGGTTGCCTATTGGGCTCCAAACAGCCGGACTGGGCGGGATAGGGCAAGCATCAATAGGAACTCTCGTGAAAGATTTTAGAAATTACGCCATGAGTACTGGCCATCAATTTAACATAGATCCCACTAATTATACGATTCAAGATGTAGCAGAAAAATTCAAGCAATTCATTTTTGATATGAATTACAACCAGGCATTTCAAACAACTCCAGTGGCCGACAGGCCATACCTCGGGTTTCACATTGCAGGATATTCAACAGGGCAATCTTTACCAGAGGTTTGGCGAATATATATTGCACAAGGTCAGTGTAATGGTCCCATAAATGCGCAAGGCCAAGGCATTACCGGAATATGCTGGGATGGCGAGCCAGAGCCGGTAATCCGCCTGATGAAAGGGTTTGGCACACAACTACCAACCATTTTAGCTAATGCAGGAATTCCACCCGCTAAAATACAGGATATTATGAATCAATGTGGAATAGAATTAGATGCGGGTTTTATTACGGCTCCCATGCCAATCCAAGATGCAGCAGAATTGGCCGCTTTCTTGGTTGAAACTGCATCAAAATGGGCAAAATATCGTCCAGGAGCTGATTCAATCGGCGGACATACCGACATCGCCGCTATCACTAAGCACGAAGGCTTTAAGTGGATACAACGAAAGCAATATTATGATAAAAAATTTAATTCATAGAAGGGAGTGCTGATGATGTTTGATATGTATTCTGTAAATTATAGCGGGCCAAAACAACGCCCCACTACCGAAAAGCAGGAGACACAAAAGCCAACCAGTTGCGGTCCCTCGCAATATAGTTGTATCAGTTATCCTAACGGGTTCCCGCCTGCAAAGTCAACTAATCCTAAGAAATAGTTTCCTTAAGCCCGGATATCCGGGCTTGTTTTTTTATCGTGATATTTTAGATTAAGCTAATATCACGATGAGCATTTGCAATCACCTCCTGCAGAATGTTGTGCAGGAAGCGACCATCACGATTGGAGCCCTTCAGAAAACACAGCAGAAAAGTCAAGAAGTGATAAAAAGGGCAGGCTCAAGACCTGTCCTTTTGCTTTTATTGGTGGTCATTGGCAACATTTTTTAATTGATTGCCAACAAAACCGCCAACAGTTGACATAATAAAAGGCTCCCAAAACCTTGGGAGCCGCGTAGTTACTGGCGCGCCTGGTACGATTCGAACGTACGACCAACGGATTAGAAGTCCGTTGCTCTATCCTCTGAGCTACAGGCGCATATATTTTATTGGATAAACGGCACAGAGCGTATGCCCTGTGCCGATTTGTTACAATTGGAGCGGGTGATGGGAATCGAACCCACGTAGCTAGCTTGGAAGGCTAGGACTTTACCATTAAGCTACACCCGCGAACTTTGTGATTAAATTGGTCGGAGCGGCAGGATTTGAACCTGCGACCCCCTGGTCCCAAGCCAGGTGCTCTACCAAGCTGAGCCACGCCCCGTTTGTATAACCACAAAGAGTATTATAGCTGAGAACAGACTGTTATGTCAAGACCAGACTCTATATTTTTTAACGTTCCTGGTTACGTTTAATACGGGCAGCAGTGTTGGCCCGTACGGTCTCGGGATCAACCTGGATGCGGGCGACGCCGGTTTCCATCGCTGCCTTGGCAACAGCGGCGGCAACCGCAGGGGCAACACGCGGATCAAATGCGTCAACAACTATGTAGTCTTCACGTAATTCTTCCGGACGAATCAAATCAGCGATGGCGTAGGTAGCAGCAACCTTCATTTCTTCATTAATTTGCTTAGCTCGCACATCGATTGCGCCGCGGAACACGCCTGGGAAAACAGTTACATTATTTACCTGATTTGGAGAGTCGGAGCGGCCAGTACCGACAACTTTAGCGCCTGCGGCTTTGGCATCCTGATAGTTAGTCTCCGGTACAGGGTTCGCCATGCCAAAAACGATAGCATCCTTACCCATCGAAGCAATGATCTCTTTGGTAAACAGTCCGGGGCCTGATACGCCAAGCAGGGCATCGGCGCCTTTAGCAATTTCAACTAGGTTGCCTTTTTGCTGATTCTTATTCGAGTTTTTCGCTAGTTGTTCTTGGATACGATTGAGTCCTGGCATTCCATCATATAGCGCACCGTTAACATCAACCATAATTAAATTCTGGGCGCCGGCGCTAACGATCAAACGACCAATGGCACTGCCTGCCGCACCGGCACCGTTGACGACGATTTTCGCAGTCTTGATATCTTTTTTAACAAAACGCAGTGCCCCAATCAAGGCAGAAACTGCAGCGATGGCGGTTCCATGCTGATCATCGTGGAATACCGGAATGTCCATGATCTTTTTAAGTTCGTCTTCGATATCATAGCATTTTGGCGAAGAGAGGTCTTCCAGGTTAATGCCGGCAAACGTCGGCTGCAGCAGACGAACAGTTTCGATAATTTTTGCTGGATCTTTGGTGTCCAGACAAATTGGTACTGCATCAACGTCACCAAAAACCTTAAATAGCACAGATTTGCCTTCCATAACTGGTAAAGCTGCTTCCGGGCCGATGTCTCCTAAACCTAAAACGCGAGTGCCATCGGTTACGACAGCCACCATATTGCCACGGCAAGTCAGATCAAAGGAAAGGTCTTTGTCTTGTTTGATTAACTTGCAGGGTTCGGCGACGCCAGGGGTATAGATTACACTAAGATCTTCGCGGTTAGCTAGTGTAGCCTTCGCTGCTACCTCCAGCATTCCTTTATGTTTCTTGCGTAAAGAAATGGCCTTTTCTAAAATAGTCATGAACACCCTCCTCTGCATGTCTAACGACACAATCATTTAATTAGTATACTACATTACGCAAATGCGTATGCTAATTATTTCACATTTTTCGCAAAAACACAAGTATTATGTTAAGAACGTGCATCATTTCACAAATATAAATACTACACTAGTCCTTTGGAGACAAACAAAAGCGAAAAATGTTAACGGCAGAGGGCATTGAGCAGGCGAAGGAATACGCAGCTATAATTCAATAAGCTGGGGAGTAATTATCTGTGACGATACAATGAGCAGGCCACAACTGGCCGGAAAGCCGCCGCGGGGGCGACTGGCGCTGCCTGGGTTGAAGATCAGCAGGTCTTGCTCCCAATGAACTTCCGGAATATGAGTATGCCCGTAAATCACGGCCTGTACTTCATATTTTCTCGCCCAAAACAGCAAATCAGCGTGTCCTTCCCGAACATGATTACGATGACCGTGGGTCAACCAAATTCGGTAACCTTCGAATTCGAGAAATTCATCAGGCTTCGCCTCAGTACGTCCATCACAGTTACCGGTGACTGAAACAACTGGCAATCCAGTCAACTCTACCAAACTCCGGCTGTCCTGACCATGATCGCCTGCATGCAGCCAGAAATCTGTTGTTCCTACCCGGGCTACTGCACGCTCAATGGAACGGCGGTCGCCATGGGTATCGCTGATGACACCAATTTTCATAGTTTTTGCTTCAACACCTTAGCTAAGTCCCGCAACGCGGCGCCGCGATGGCTGACCGCGTTTTTCTCGGCTAGCGTCATTTCAGCTAATGTTTTGCCAAGCTCCGGTATATAAAACAGCGGGTCATATCCAAAGCCGCCGTCACCACGCGGTGTCTCTAAAATAATCCCTTCGCAGGTCCCTTCTGCAGTCAGCAGGTCTCCTAGTGGATCGTAGTAAACGAGAACACAGCGAAAGCGAGCTGTCCGCTGTTCTGAACCGAGTCCGGTCAAAAGCTTCAGCAGTTTAGCATTGTTGTCAGCATCTGTCGCCGCCGGACCGGCAAAGCGGGCTGAGTATACTCCTGGCGCACCGTTTAGCGCATCCACCTCAAGCCCTGAATCATCTGCCAAGCAAATCGTTTTTGTTGCCTCTGCGTAATAACGCGCCTTTAGTTCGGCATTGGCGGCAAAGGTTTCGCCGGTTTCCTCCGGTTCTGAAAAATCGCCGCAGTCACTTACCGGTATGACCGAAAACGGCAATCCTGTAAATGCAGCCTTGATTTCTGCAATTTTGCCCCGATTTTTGCTAGCCACAGTTAGCTTGCACATTCCGTCTAATCTGCTCTGCCAATTTTCCATGCGGTTTCACCTAACACTTCTTTTTGATATTCAATCAACTGGTTAATACCGGTTTCTCCTGCCGCCAGCATCCCATCCAACTGTTGGCGGGAATACGAAGACTTCTCACCAGTGCCTTGGACTTCGATATACTGTCCAGAGCCCGTCATGACTAAGTTGAGGTCAACGCCTGCCCGCGAATCTTCTTCATAGCAGAGATCAAGCAGCACATGATCGTCGATCACGCCAACACTGATAGCGGCGAGAAAGTCGATAACGGGAAAGGGCTGTCCGAGAGTATGAAAGCGCGATACAGCATCCACTAAAGCGACGAAAGCGCCGGTTATCGAAGCTGTGCGGGTGCCGCCGTCTGCCTGGATAACGTCACAGTCGATCAGGATCGTACGTTCGCCCAAAGCCTTCATATTGCATACGCCGCGCAGAGAGCGACCGATCAGCCGCTGTATTTCCTGGGTTCTCCCAGTCACCTTGCCTTTAGCGGCCTCACGTGGGTTTCGGCTTTGTGTTGAACGCGGCAGGAGAGAGTATTCAGCAGTTACCCAGCCTTCACCCGATCCCTTAAGAAAGTGTGGTACTTTTTCTTCCACTGTCGCGGTACAAATCACCTTGGTATCGCCAAAGCTAACTAGCACAGAGCCCTCTGGGTATTTTAAATAATTGCGTTGAATACTGACAGTTCGCATTTGGTCGTTAGCTCGTCCATCAAATCTTGCCATGTGTTCTGCCTCCTGTTTTTTTCTTAATGATAGCCCCGTTCCCAGGGCGCTGAGATGCCTCCATATGCTAGGCGCGACGAGGATTACGCAGCGCCGCGTACGTTCGCAGGTACGCAAGTAAGTAACCCGCAGGAGCAACAACGCAGATGGGGGTATATCAGCGCCCGATAAGGTTCTCGTATGTATCGTTTTGCCTATCCTGTATTACCACTATTCCATAGTGGTTTTGCTTCTTTGCCGCAAGCGCGGCATCCCTGCCTGCATGAGCGCAACGGGGACAACAGTCTCTCGGCAGCACGACGCCAAAAACACGCTTTATGCCAATATCATGCCCCTCAGCTTGACTAGCAATTTGTAAAGTTCCATGACAGTCGGGGCAGATTCGCAATGTCTCCTGCTGGCTCTCTCGAATACCGCTGTCATCATAATAAATTGACTTAGAACGCCGCCAGTAATCGCCAGCCTGTTGCATCACCTGCTGGCGCATGTGATCACGGTTCTTCCATAGTCCTTGCCATTGTTTAATTAATTGGTCGATATACCGATTTATCCGATCGGTCTGAACAAGGTTTTGCAGATGACGGTCAGGTTCGACGACTCGATGATACGGCAGCCCTGCCATTGCCAGGATGATACCGACATTAACATATGGCAGAGCTTCCTCAATCGAATAGCCGCCCTCGAGCACAGCGACATCAGCTTGCAACTTTTCAGCAAGACGGGCATAGCCCTGGGCCGTAATCGCCATGTTGGCCAGTGGATCGCTATAATGATTATCCTGTCCAGCTGAATTGATAATCATGTCAGGCTGAAAATCAGCTAACATTGGTAAAATGACTGCATCGAGGACTTGGTGTAAGCCTTCGTCAGTCGTACCAGGCGGTAAAGGGATATTCACGGTGGTCCCCCAAGCCTTCGGCCCGCCGATTTCCTCTACAGCCCCGCTGCCTGGATATAGGGTGCGCCCATCTTGATGGAAAGAGATGAACAGCGTGTCTGGATCATGATAAAAGATATCCTGTGTCCCATCGCCATGATGTACATCAGTATCGACAACTGCCACCCGCCTGATACCATAGTGCTGGCGCAAGTGTTCAATCATGACTGCCTCAATGTTAATGGTGCAAAAGCCACGCGTGCCATGGACGACTCGCATGGCGTGATGCCCTGGTGGCCTCACTAGTGCAAAGGCGTGAGCAGTTTCACCACGCAGCACAGACTCAGCCGCAGCAATCGCGCCACCAGCAGAGATCAAATGGGCATCAGTAATCAAAGGCTCGATCCCGGGAACACCGATATGAACCCGTTGAAGGTCTCGCAAAGTTGCCAGTTTTGGCTTATATTCTCTGATAGCAGATAGGTCAAGCAAGCCTTCTTCAACAATCTGGTCACGGGTATAAAGTAAACGTTCTTGTCGTTCAGGATGTGTCGGACTGATCGCCCAATCAAACGCAGGAAAAAACACCAATCCTAGAGGTTTAGCACTCATATTGCCACTTCCTTGCTGCTGACAGACATCAAAACTCCGGGAGTTACCTGCAGCTGGACCAGAACACTTTTACCAACTGTTTGAAATCCCCGAACCATGTTGAATTCTTCCAAAAGCACGGTCTCTAGCGAAGCAGCGTCACTGCCAGACACATCTGCCTGACGCACCAGGTAATCTGCCGCTAGCTGCTTGACCGTTTCAACAGTTATCGAACGACGCTCTAGTGGCTGGCGGATAGCGAGTTCAGGTATCGAGTAACAGCCCTGCTCGCTGTCCGCCCGCACGGTCAGAGTAAGCGTAGGCTTAGCAACGGCAGCACCTACGGCGTTGGCGATTACTGCGGCTGACGGAGTATCAAGTGTACAGAAATGACCGGTTTTCTTAGCCCAAGCGGATACAAGCAGCGGAGCCAGCCCTTTGCCTGCGCCACCGACAATAATGAACTTGTCCGGGCAAAGCGGTTGTCTGGTGAGCATGTCTTCCACTCGATAAACTGGATCAGCAAAATGCTCCTCAATCATTGCTTGTATTTCCCGGGTAATGATATCGACAGCAACTGTCAAAGTCTGTGTTGCGATTTCTTCTACCGTCTGGTCAGGACCTGCGAGCATACGCATTGCTTGCCATGCCTTATCCGGGTCGCCAAAGTTCAGACTCCCGGCCACAATCATGGCGTCAGACAAGGTCGGGGCTGGGCCGCCAAGCGCTGCCGCCGCCCCCATGCGATCAGGGCCAACAGAAAGCACAGAACCAATACGTCGAACTACACTATCACCGCCAACGCCAATTGAACGCAGGCGAAACGAGCGCACAGCTGTCGCATAACCGGCCAGTTGCACGCCGCGTGGTGCGGCAAGCGGAATGCCGTCTTGCCATAGAGCCATATCTGTAGTGGTACCGCCAATGTCTAACGACACTGCTTGCCCCTGAGGCTTTGTAAGTGCCATGATCCCCAACACGCTGGCCGCAGGACCGGTCAATACCGTTTCCACCGGAAAGCGTCTCGCCAAGCTCAGCGGCAGGGTTCCACCGTCTGCCTTCAATATGTAAATTGGCGCCTGAATACCACGACGCCGCACGGCTTCTTCTGCCGCACTAGCAAACAAGCCAAAAGTGTGCCAAACCGCCGCATTATAGTAAGCAGAATTGGTGCGTCGCGGGAAATTTAGGCCCCCAGACACCTCCGCCCCACGAGTGATATGAGTATGTAGCAAACCTGCCGCCCAACCGGCAACTTTGGCTTCGTGTTGCGGATTACGGACTGAGAACTTCCCCGAGATGGCAATTGCCTCACAATCAGACAACTGGCGACAGGCTGCTTTAACCTGATCTTGCATCACTGGTGCAGCTTCACGCCCCCGGTGATCAATATAGCCGTCTAATATAACTGGCAAGGTCGGCAGCAGCCCAGAGCAATCAAGCCCTGGCCCTGGCATCAGCAGCAAGCCGACTCGACTAACCTTACCCTGTACTAGTGCATTGGTAACAAAAGTCGTCGACAGAGCCACGCGTTCAATCGGCACATTTCCAGCCTCAGCCAGCACTTTATCCAACGAAGCCAATATCCCGGTCAATAAATCCTCTGTCGTCGGCGACTTAGCCTGGGCGATAATCACCCCACCCGCCACCGCCACCGCATCCGTAAACGTCCCGCCCACATCAATGCCGAGTAACATTGGTCAGCCCACCCCTCGTTTCCGTCGGTCCCGTTTTTTCCCATTCCGTGGCCGCGCAGCTAGGCCGCTTAGGTGTGCCCAGATGCTAGGCAGCCCCGCAAACCCAGCCGCGACGCTCACCTTTTATACACTTTCTCAATCCCGGGTCATAAGCCGTTCAGATGCCCCAGATGCTAGGCAGCCCCAGCAGCCCAGCAGCGACGCGTACCGGTAGTACGCTAGCCATGGGTTGCTGGGGCTAACAACGCAGATGGGGTATATCAGCGGCTTAGGGCCCGGGATTCGGCAAGGGCGTAGTTTTTGATAATAACAACCGGCGTCTGCTGTGACGCATTACCAAATGGATTATCAATCAGAATTTGCGCTAACTGCTTTGGATCAAGTCCATCGGTTACTCCAAGTACGGCGGCCCGCTTCAGGTCGTTGACATCGGCAACTGCTGCTCCGTAACAACCCAAGCGCCGTTTCATTTCTTCGGCGACTCCTGACGGATTGTCCGGTCCGTAGACCAAACACTTATCAAATGGT
Source organism: Anaerosporomusa subterranea (assembly GCF_001611555.1). Classification (NCBI taxonomy): domain Bacteria; kingdom Bacillati; phylum Bacillota; class Negativicutes; family Acetonemataceae; genus Anaerosporomusa; species Anaerosporomusa subterranea. The sequence goes on along the minus strand of NZ_LSGP01000017.1, from coordinate 859,210 downwards.
GGCATAGTACCTGTTACGTCATCGATTAGTGCGGCTTGTTTCCCCGCCATCTCATAAAATACACCGTTTCTGCCGACCAGTTTGCCAAGTATCCCCATCAAGAAAGCAAAAATGACCCTGCCTTCGCCTTCTGCCAGCATCGCTGCTTCCATACCATAGGTGCTTGACAAGCTACCCTTCTGCGGCACAAAGCGGCAGAGCAAACGGGCTGAAAAACGCGGCTTCATTTCTTCCATATACAGTATCCGCCCCTGGGAAATAGCCAAAACGCTTTCGGCTACTGATACGACATCATTGGGGCCAATATCCTTGCCAGCGTATTTCTCAATAATATCAATAATGTTATCTTTTGGTGTCACGATGCGGGTGCGGACAGGGACAAGTTCCAAAACTGCTTCCGTCACTTCGCAACACCTCCTTTCGCTGAGACTTCAGCCATTGCTGCGGCAATTTCTTCCGCACGCATGACAAGTCGGGATTTATGCAAGTACCAATTACAGCGGGCAACAACTTGGTATACAATATCAATCGGCATGTCCACCATTTCGCTAAGCGAACTCACAATGTCGCCGTTCTTAGCTGTCAGTATTACAGTCAAGATAACGGCATCGCCTTTACCAGACTCAATGATAACGGCTTCCCAATAGTCATCTTTACGTGGCTGAGAGGCGATAGTTATTTTCGCCGCCACATTGACAGAGTCAAAATACTCAACAGGCAATAGATGCCTGGGAAAAACGTCTACTAGTGTGCCATCTTGCGTTCCACGATTGACAAATGGAACTTGACTGACAAATACTGCTTTGTCTTGAGTGATCTCCTGGAGGGTAAACTCGGCCCGACTATCGGTAAGAAACATAAACTCCGCGTCACCCTGTCGCAATAAGAATAGCCAAACGGCGACAGCAAGCACTGCTGCGAGAGCAATTAATAATAGCAAAAAACTCACAATAAATCCCCCATCTTGATTATTGACCTTGGTAAATCTAGCCATAATTACTACTAGTATACACCAAAATCCTTGACATTTTTCTTCTCTTCGTAAATCAAAACGTAAAATCCTGCATGGCTAATTAAGAAATTACTCCTCAGTTGCAAATAAAGCATGCAATCCATTGTAATATTCCAGCGGCAGGCGAATAATTCTGCCACTGCCGTCGGTGAACACATTCTGCGTTCGACCAGTTGCAAGCAAGGTATGATCATTTTCTCTGACGATCTGATATGTGAAGACCATTTTAGCGCGGCTAAGGTCAGCAAGTTTAGCTTGAATAAGCAGCCAATCGTCAAAGCGAGCTGAAGCTTTATATTGGCAGCTCACCTCAGTGATCGGAAATACAATATCTTGGGCCATCAAATCTAGCAACAGTACCCCCGCTTGCCGTAGATACTCCACCCGCGCCATTTCAAACCAGCGAAAGTGGTTGGAGTGATGAACCACCCCCATCATATCTGTTTCAACAAAACGCACCTTTTCTCGAACAGTGATCAAGCATTTCCCTCCTCCACCATTTCAGCGATGCGAGCAACAGCCTCGCGAATAGCAAGCCCCATCGGTCGTGGCTCTAATCCCACGATTTCCACATGGCTTTGATTAACCGGGATCAATACCTTTCGAGCCTCAGAATCGGACACAGCGGCAGCAATTTGAGGCGTGATTTCACCCATCATGGCATTTGCCATGATAATCCCAATCGGACCTGTCGCGATATCAGCCTTGCGTAGAGAGACCAAGATCGCATTTTCACCTGTTGCTCCGCGGCTAGCACCAGCGCGAATCATATTATTGGTAGCCAAAGCGTTGGCGCCCAAGGCAATTACCTCTGCTTTTGCGCCAAGTTGCGCGGTCAAACTAGTGACAAGCTGAGCACCTAAACCGCCGCCCATACCGTCAATTACGGCGATGATCATTCGCCTTCACCATCCCCTCGACATCACTAAAAAAAGAAAAGCATGCCGATAGCATGCACTGGCGCTAACGCGTAAGATTCGTAATAATTGTACTTCCGTTTGGCGAGTTTGTCAAAATGTCTATATTTAGCTGTCACCTTTGACTTATTGCATCATGCAATATTGATTGGACAACGTAAAGTCCATATGCTATAATATTTTTTGTGGTTCCACTCCGAATCGCGCCCGTAGCTCAGGGGATAGAGCACCGGTCTCCGGAACCGGGAGCGCAGGTTCGATTCCTGCCGGGCGCACCAATAGAAAGTTAGAGTCTTCGCGATTTGCGAAGACTCTTTTTGTTGCCTTTTGGGAAGAAAGGCAATTATTTCTATGTAATGCAAAATACATTACGTAATTCTGTAACGTATTTGTAATGCAGATGTAATGAAAATTCTACTGTTAGACGGCTTTCTCCAATGTTGCGTAATCGACAAGAGTTTTGGCTGTTTCTCACAGCACAGTCTTGCAAATTATCGAGCAACGATTAGAGGCTTCATGTCATGAGCCTTGTTATTACAGGTGTATGACTTTACCCAATACTACCAGTTGATGTACTCAGCCACTTGAGCTTCCGCATTCAGCACTACATCTTTAAGAGCCCATGCTTTGAACTCCTGGTATCCTGTTCTGTCGACAATATATCCAACATGTTCTTTGCCGCCGGGGGCCTCACGATCAATGTATTTATCTACATAGTCGTAGGTATTTCTAATAATATGAATAATACTGTCGGCGTCCACCCACCGGATAAACGGTTGGGCAATGCGGGGATCTCTTTTGCCTGTTCGCCCCATAATAACAAGTTGAAACAGCTTAGTCGAACCTCTGGTCCAAGCGCCGGAAGGACACTTGATCACACATTCACCACAGCCGATACATTTATCAGCGTCTCGCACAACTTTGAAATTCTCAAACTTCAGCACGCCAGCCGCCCGTTTCTTGCAGTTCTTGACACATGATTGGCAACCGATGCAGCGATAAGCGTCATATTGGGGCTCATTCATGCCGATAATGCCAAAATCGTGCATCCTCGCTTTAATGCAATCATTTGGGCAACCAGTCAGAGCGATCTTTACATGGTAGTCATTAGGGAAAACAGCCTGCTCGAGCTTTTGGGCAAACGCTGTTGTGTCATAGTTAGCAAACGGACACACACGGCTGCCAATACATGCAGATATGTTTCTTGTACCTGCCGCCGGGTATCCGTGATTCGGTTCGGTTTGATTAATGTTTAGCCCTACGATCAAGCTTTGGATCATATGGTTTACTGTGGGCATACTTTCCATATCGATTCCAGGGATTTCAAACCCCTGCCTAGTGGTGATATGGACGGTGCCATTTCCATACTGCTCAGCGACATCTTTGATGACATTTAAATACTGTGCATCAAGATGTCCGCCCGGTACTCTGATCCGTACTGCTGTCTTATTTCGCTCTTTAGTAACCCGGAAGGCATTCTTTTTTAATTCTTTTGTTTTTATATCTATACTCATGCTGCCTCTCCTTAATCAATTAAGGTTTTCGCTTTAGTATAGTTAAATACCGGCCCTTCAAGGCAAATATAGGTGTCATCCATTTTACAGTGACCGCATTTGCCAACACCACAACACATCTTTCGTTCGTACGACACCCATAAATTCTCTTCCCTGACGCCTTGCTTTAGAAATTCGGCAACTGTGAATTTAATCATGATTGGCGGGCCGACGACAATAACCTGCGCTTCATCAACATTTTTAAATGGTATATCTGGTATATAGCGAGTGATTAACCCGCTGCGGCACGGAATCCCATCATCATCGACTCTTTCAATTGTCAGTGTTACATCACAGGCCTGTTCCCACTTCTTGAAATCATCGCGGAACAAAATATCTTTCGATGACTTAAACCCGGCCATAACAGTGAGAGACTTTGCCTCACCACAGTGCTCAGTAAAGTAATCAATAATTGCCTTAACAGGTGCCAATCCAGTACCACCGGCAGCAATGACAATTTCCTTACCTTTATACAGTTCAACGTCGAAGCCATTACCGTACGGACCGCGTAAGAACAGAGAGTCTCCTACCTTCATTTCATGAATGGTGTTTGTTACCACACCAACCCGGCGAATGGTCAGACCGACATAATTATCGCCAATGTCACTTACCGAAATAGGCGCCTCGCCGTATTTGGGGATAGAAACCTCAAAAAACTGGCCTGGTTTTACGGCTCCGCGATACTCCATAAAAAATGTGTAATCAATATCCGTATGCTGGATAATCTTGATAATTCGCGACGTAAACGGCAGATAAATATTACTCATTGGTCTGCCTCCTCAGCCTTCCCCAGTTTATCCAGGCAGTTAGAAAATGAAATGTACTCCGGACAGGCATCATCACACCGGCCGCAGCCAACACACATATGGTAGCCAAACCGTTTCTTATAATCATAGACTTTATGCATAACCCGGAAACGCATCCGGTCTCCCTGGCTTTTACGAAATTGATGCCCACCCGCCATATCAGTAAAGCCGTCAACCATGCAGGACGCCCATACCCGCCGGCGCTCGCCAGCGTTGGCATTATCCTTGTAGAAAATATCCTGCATGGAAAAACAACTGCAGGTCGGACAGACAAAATTGCAACGGCCGCAGCCAATACAACGGGCTGAATACTCCTGCCACATAGGTGAACCAGCTATGTCCTGGTTCAGTCTGCGGGGCAATTTCACCTCAGTCATGTTCTTCTGCGGAAACTTTGGTTCGATTTCGATTGCCTTGCCATCAAAGAAATCCAATTCGCTGTTTTTTACTGTTACATATACAAATTTACCTTGCGGGCGTGCGAGCATATCATATTCCTCAACTGTGTTTGTCTTCATGCTGACACAAAAGCAATTTTCGAAGCCTTGCTCACACTCCATCAGGCAAAATCGCACTTTTTCCCTCAATACTTTGTAGTAAGGATCTTTAAAGCCATTACGCAGATAAATATCATCAAGTCGCCTTATGGCGTGAATGTCGCAGCTTCGCACAAACAGCAACAGTTTTTTATCATCGACTTTCGGCTCGGACCAATTATCTTCTGTAAAGTAAAAAAGTGTCTGCGTGATCGGCAACAAGACTTCCTTGGCTGAGAAGTTGGATTTTTTGTCAAAACAGATTTCCCCGATGCTGTTAATTTCCTGATATCGTATAGAATCAGTATCAGTGAATGTTCCTTTCCCATTAAGGACTACCGGCGCAAACAGGCGATAATCCTTTTTTAGCTGTTGCAAATACTGGTCAAATCGTTCTCGTATTATTTTATAAGCCATGCCCATCCCCCATATGTCAACATTTCTTCGAAATATACCAGTAGGAAGCTCCCACAATCAATGCTCCGCCGATAATGTTGCCGAGTGTAACCCATGCGAGGTTGTAGATAAGTCCGGCTACGGACACCCCAACAGCACCTGGCGCCAAAACAGCTGCAGCTAACAATGTCATGTTTGCCACGCTATGCTCGAAACCGGTAGTGATAAAGGCAAAAAGGCACCAAAAGATCATAATGAGTTTACCTGCGTCTTCTTTCAGGCGGAAGGAGCACCACACCGCCAGACAGACTAGAATATTGCAAAGAATTCCACGTAGCAAAAGCTGTAACCATGGCAGTTCCATTTTCAGCATTGCCGCCTTATTGATGAAACTTCCTGTACTGCCGTCGATTAGCCCGGAGTAGACAAACAACCAAGCTAAAGCTACTGCGCCCAAGAGATTGCCAATAAAGCTAAACAAATGAACAGAAATAACATCATGGCTGGTAACCTTTTTCTCTAAAATACCGATTGTCATGACGAGATTGTTACCTGTGAAGAGTTCGGAACCTGCCATGATAACCAGACTTAATGCCACACCAAAGGAAAGCCCCATTACAATTTTCGTTGACGGCGAATTTGCTTGACCTAACAATCCACCGATCGTAAATATCAGCAATATTCCGAACCCTACATACATTCCCGCTAAGGCGGATGAAAGTATATACTTGCCCTTGCTTTCCCTTAACAAGCTCGTTTTGCTGTGGGCAGCAGCGGAAATCTTCTCAACTACTTCGTAATACATGGCGCTCCTTTTGCCTTCCGTATCTGGTCTAATTATTCTGAATCATCAAAACCATCATAGTACATATACGCAAAGTAATCTGTGACAAAAATCACAAGTCGTTCCGCGGCATTTTAAGAAGTTGCTATATGGTTATTGCCCGTTGGTAAATATGCCAAAGTTCAGGTGGGCACTCAATGAGTACTTCCTGGTTGACTTCACTAAGAATAGCTAGCGGCTGTACCATTCCTAAAAATAGCATCGCGGCCGCTGAAATGTCCAAATCTAGACTGACCTCTCTTTTTTCTTGCCCCTGAAGCAACAACTCTTTTACCTGCTGTGTATAGAAACCAACTACAGATAACATATTAGCCTTTAATTCGGGATCACGGGCGCTATTGAGAAGAAAGTAGAGGATTCGTGGGATAGCAGCTTCCTCCCTAAGCAACTTCACGTGTAGCTCAAAAAGCAGTTTTAATTGGGAAATAACCGAGCCGTCCAAAGCAGCTGCTTGGCTTACGTTGTGCTTCAACCTTTTGTCAGCAAACGCAATAAGGGCTGCAACTATCTCCTCCTTCCCCTTAAAATGGCGATATATTGCGGACGGTACCAGCTTGATCTCGCTGGCTATGTCATTTATGTTCAAGGTGTCCAATCCACTTTGTTCAACTATCGTTAAAGCAGCCCGAACAATTTCCTCTTTTCTGGCTTCGGTACTCTTTCGACTTCTCACGTTAAATCCTCCCAATAACCAGTTTCTGTTTGTACTTGAGTAATTGCTGCTATATCTAGGCTAGATTCTTACGGAATCTTTTGACCGCCATTGTCAGAACTACGCTCCCAAGGGCAAGCAACGCCAAGATTTGCGGCCACAGTATTGCCACGCCTACCCCCTTCAAAAAGATGCCTCGGATGATAATCAAGAAGTAACGCAATGGATTCAAATAGGTGAAAGTTTGCACCACGTCCGGCATATTAGCGATGGGAAACATGAACCCAGACAATAGTACCGCCGGCAAATAAAAGAAGAAGGTCGACATCATTGCCTGCTGCTGCGTTTCCGATACAGTAGAAATAAGAAGTCCGATGCCAATCGTCGTCATCAAATAGAAGCCATTAGCTATGAACAGCGTAATTATACTGCCCCGTACTGGTATATCGAACCAAAAGACACTAATCAGGGTAACCAGTATCATATTTGCGAAACCGAGAATAATCGACGGCATTGTTTTCCCTAAGATAAATTCGAAGGGTGTAATCGGAGTAACAACGATTTGCTCCATTGTGCCAAGTTCCTTCTCTCGAACCACCGACATACTGGTCAATAATAGGGTGACTAGCATTACGATTACAGCGATAACTCCCGGCACGTAGAAATTACGGCTAGTTAGGTTTTCGTTGAACCATGATCTTGTCTGAATATTTACCCCAACCGGTTCCCGCCCTGCACTGTTCATCTGCTTTTGCTGTAATTCAACAGCATTATTTCGCACAATGTTGCCGGCATAATTCAAGACTACCCCGGCCGTATTTGAATCTATGCCGTCGACGATAATCTGAACAGGGGCGGTTGCACCAGCGACAATCTTACTGCTGAAATCGTGAGGAATGCGTATTACGGTTGCAACCTTACCCTGATCGATTAATTCATCAATCTCTCGGTCGCTATGAATCACTGTCTTGACCGAAAAGTAACCTGAGTGGATAAACCTGTCAATCAGGTCACGGCTTTCCGGTGTTGCCGACTGGTCGTAAATTGCAGTGGCCACTTGCTTTACATCCGTCGTCACCGCATAGCCAAAAATCATGCTTTGGACAAGGGGCATTACTAAGACAATAGCTCGCATTTTAGAGTTGCGGAATACCTGAATAAATTCCTTTCGGATCATGTGTCGTAGGCGTTCAAAGGCCATAATCTACACCAGCCTTTTTTTCAGCTTGATGTTAGCAACGATGATAAGCACTACCGCAAATATCAAAAGAACCGCCGCCTCAGAGAGAATAATTGCAATGCCTGCGCCTTTTAAGTAAATATTTTTTAGTATAGCTACGAAAAATCGGGAAGGCACAAGGTAGGTTAATCCTTGAATAGCAGTCGGCATATTGGCAATAGAGTACATGAAACCTGACAGAAGAAAAGACGGTAAAAAAGTCAGCACCATGGCTAACTGACTGGCAAGAAGCTGCGACCTTGTCATTATACTAATCAATAGTCCCATGGTAAGTGATCCGGGGAGAAAGATTGCCGACATTCCAAAAACAAGAGCGGCATTGCCACGAAGCGGTACTTCGAATAGATATTGGCCCATCAAGACAGCCAGTAAAACATCCAGCATACCGATTAAAAAGTAGGGCGTCAACTTCCCCGCGATTAGTTCAATCGGTTTTATTGGAGTAGTGAGGAGCTGCTCCATTGTTCCGTTTTCCCATTCGCGAGCAATCGTGAGCGATGTCAGTAACGCTGCAATCACCATCATGATTACCGCAATGAGCCCCGGTATAATGTAGTTCTTAGCCTGCATATTTTGATTGAACCATACTCGTGGCTTGGCTTCAAGAGGGATGCTCGCCGTTTTAGCGCCCCGCGTTTGAGCTGTTTTGATCAATAGTGAACTTGAATAGCCATCTGTTATCATTTGGGCGTAGCCGATGGCGATTGTAGCGGTATTGGCATCACTGCCATCGACAATCAACTGGACATCCGAACTTTGGCCACTTTCCAGCTTCCGGCTGAAATCAGCAGGAATGACGAGAGCCAATATCGCCTCGCGCCTGTCGATTGCTTGTTCAATCTCGTGATAAGTAGTGACATACCCGGATAGGCCAAAGTAGCGGGAAGCTGTAAACCGTCCAATAAACTCACGACTCTCATTCGTGCGATTTTGATCCCATACCACTAATGGAACATTATCCACATCCAGACTGAGAGACGAACCAAAGAGAAAGATAAGTAATATGGGCATGGCAATAGCCATGCCTAAACTACGGGGATCGCGGATAATATGGATAAATTCCTTTGAGATAATGGCAACTACTCGATGCATATTCATATATTCACCGCCTAGGGCCGAGTCTTGCTGTCGTGAGCTTCAATTACCGATACAAACACATCTTCCAGCGAGGGATTGATTTTCTTCAGTCGAGTATATTGGACTTTTTGTTCCTTCAGTGTCTCGATAATAACTGGAATTGCCAATTGCGCGTCATCCACGAAAAGATGCAGCCCACGACCGAATATGGCTGCTTCTTTTATTTTGGGAATACCATTAACTACGTGTAACATCGTGAAGGGATCATCGCATTCTAAATTTAGGATGTCTGTACTCATATACTTTCCCTTCAGTTCGTCGGGTGTGCCAATAGCCACCAGTTCACCTCGGTAAATCATTGCCAACCGATCGCAGTATTCGGCCTCATCCATATAATGTGTTGTCACGAACACTGTGACGCCCTCAGCCGCGAGTTGATAAATCAGATCCCAAAAATTGCGGCGTGATATCGGGTCTACGCCTGAGGTCGGCTCATCAAGAAAAACCACTTGGGGATTATGGAGCAATGCGCATCCCAGAGCTAACCGTTGACGCCATCCTCCAGCCAAAATTGAAGTAAGGCTGTTCCTGTGCTCATTAAGTCCTGCCATTTGGACAACCCAGTCTTTGCGTCCCTGTTTTTTCGCCGCGGGAATTTGGTAGATACCACTATAGAAATCGATGTTTTCTTCTACTGTAAGATCCTCATAAAGTGAAAATTTTTGCGACATATATCCTATATGGGCTTTGATCTGCTCAGCTTGCTTGGACACATCAAAACCGATCACATTGCCCTTTCCATCCGTAGGAGTGATAATGCCGCACAGCATTCTGATAGTGGTTGATTTCCCTGCACCGTTCGGACCGAGGAAACCGAATATCTCGCCCCGCTTAACTTGGAAAGACACCCTGTTAACGGCCTGAAAATCGCCAAACCGTTTTCCCAGGTTCTCTACAATTACCGCGTACTCCGGCTTCTCGATGTTATTGGGCATTGGAATCCCTTCCCTTCGAAGGCATGGTCATCGAAATGAAAACATCTTCCAGCAATGGTAAAACAATTTCTGCTTCCGCTTGCACACCGATGTCTTCTAACGTGCTTTTAACTGTATAGAGAACCTGCGTCGGTTCCCCATGTAATACTAGATGGATTTTCGCGCCGAACAGCCCTGCTGATACGCAAGCTAAGCCTGTAATCAACGAGGAAAGAACCTGCCGTGGCTCACCGCACCGGATTTCGACCAATACGCCCTGCATGTGTGTCTTTACCTCATCTGGGGTTCCGGAAAGAATGAGTTGTCCTTGATGCAACAAGCCTATTCTGTCGCATCGTTCGGCTTCATCGAGATAGGCTGTAGAAACGAAAATGGTAACCTTCTCTTCGAGCAATCTGTACAAAATGCGCCAGAAGTCCCGCCGAGATAAAGGATCAACGCCATTGGTAGGCTCATCCAATAGCAAGACTTGCGGTGTGTGAATGAGAGCACAGGCAAGTGCCAGCTTTTGCTTCATGCCGCCAGACAAATTACGGGCCAAGCGGTCGCTAAATGACGTCATATTGCTAAAGGCTAGAAGTTCGGGAATCTTTTCCTTCCTAATTTGTCGTGGTACGTTGTATAGATCAGCATAAAAATTAATATTTTCTTGAACTGTCAAGTCCAGATACAGCCCGAAACGCTGGGGCATATAGCTGATATGATTTTTTAGTGGCTCCGAATCTTTCACTGTATGACAGCCATATACCCAGGCGTCCCCCGCGGTAGGAGCCATCAATCCCGCCAGAAGTCGCATCACCGTTGTCTTTCCTGCCCCATCAGGCCCCACTAGGCCGAAGATTTCTCCCGCTTTAATTGAGATGTTTAGATTATTTACCGCCATGTTATCGCCAAATCTTTGGGTGAGTTCCGTGACCCGAATAGCATCCATATCATTATTTCTCATCTAGTTTAATCTCCGCGTCAGCAGGCATACCCGGCTTTAACGCATGATCATTATTCTCAACTGTTATCTTAATTCGATAAACTAATTTCACCCGTTCTTCCGTCGTCTGGATGCTCTTGGGCGTAAATTCTGCCTCTGACGCAATAAAGCTAATCGTTCCGTTATAAATCTTATTAGGGTATGTATCAGTAGTTACTGCTACCTTTTGTCCGAGCTTTACTTTACCAAGATCAGTCTCTGCAATATATGCTTTGAGCCAAACCTGATTGAGGTCACCGATAGTAACCACAGGCGTTCCTGGCGACACATATTCGCCTACTTCAATATTCTTGGACAGGACCACCCCATCAACCGGCGCGGTGATTTGCGCATAGGCGAGCCGTGTTTTAGCTAATTTCAGTAGTTGTTTGACCTGTTCGACCCGGGCCGCAGCCAGTTCAATTTCCTCTCTGCGGGGTCCTTCGACAACCATGCTAAGTTGCTGAGCAGCTTGATCTGCCCGGGCACTGGCCGTCGCATAGGCGGTTTGACTCCGGTCTCGATCTTGTGCTGATACTGCGCTTTGCGTGAATAGCTGCTGCATACGTCGATACTCCATTGCTGCATTTTGTTTATCTGCCTCGACGCTGCGTAGTGCCGCCTGAGCGGCTGATACGTCTTGCGAGCGTGAACCATTCATTAATTGGCCAAGAGTTACCTGAGCCACAAGTAATTGCGCATTAGCATTCGCAACATCAAGTTCAAGATCAGCGGTTTCAAGATTGGCTATGATTTGTCCCTTCTTGACACTATCTCCTTCATCAACCAACCGCCGATCTACATGCCCCGCAACTTTGAAACCCACTCCAACTGTGATCACTTCAATATTGCCGGATACCTTAACTTGGTTAGGGTTTACCTGCTTTTTTTGGTAGAGAAAATACCCGCCAGTAGCCAAGATAGCTACTAAAAGAAGTATTAGCACTCTCAATCGCCTTTTCATATAAATCCCCCTCTATTCAAGCTAAGACTGGCATATTTGCAGCATTACTCGCATCTCTCATCAAAGTGAATTCACATTCACTTTTTTATCAAGGTTAATTATACTCAATCTAGAAAAAAGCACCTTATATTCTACACTTTAACCGCTATTGATATATCTTTCTGTGATATGTATCACAAATTGGAAATATCAAGCCACGTAATTGCTCAAGTGTTTGAAAGCAAAATAACCTGTATATCAGGAAAGACAGTCCTTCATAGAAATGGTCCAATTCATTAGATTTAATAGAATGAAATACTCTAAAACCTTGATTTTACGGCCTGATTATGTTCTCCGGAACCGGGAGCGCTGGTTCAATTCCAGCTGGGCGCACCATAAAATGTATAGGGCGCACCATAAGAGGGCTTTTTTCAGTGGCCTCGAGATTACTCCCTTTGTGTTTTTACGGTTTGCAGGTAATCGGCTTTCCACAAAGGACTTGCGGACTCGTGATTACTACCGTTTTTAAACAGATATGGGTATTTTTTTAGCACAAACCGCTCCTCACGATCCAGTCTTCTCAAATGAAAGTGAAAAATGTTGCACATCAGTTCCGTGTCGCGCGTCTGCAACGCTGTGAGCAGCGCGCTGTGCTGGCGCAAAATTTCCTGCATGCTGGTGCTGACGCCGCAGGTCAGCAACCGCATGCGGCGGTAATGCCCCCCCACATTCTCAATGGCTTGCAGGCAGAATAGCTTATCTGCCACAGTATAAAACACCTGATGAAATTGATCGTCGAGTCGAAGAAACCGGCGGATATCCACATCCATTTGGACGCAAAGCTCCTGCTGCTGGCGCAGCGCCTCGTGCAGCAGCGTAATATCCGACGGCGTGTGGCAGGCCATGAAGAGTCTCATCACCTCTTCCTCCACCGAAAGGCGCAGAAACCGTTCCTGCTCCATACGTGAAAGATCGATTTTCGAAATCATCGTGCCGCGCTGCGGCAATAAGGTCACAAGCCCCTCCTGATCCAGCCGCATGAGAGCGTCACGCACAGGTGAACGGCCCATTTCAAAGTGCTCGCAGATATCCTTAATGCTCAAAACAGCGCCCGGCTGCAAGTATAGCTCGACAATAACGCGGCGCAGCACAGGATACACTTCACCGTCATTCAAAGCCTGCGCTTTCAGAGACGCCAATAGGTCGTCGTACTGCAATTATAGCTCTCCTTTTGGTTGTAGGTGGCATTTCGCAAAGCGATACGGCGCTTACATATGGGCTTTTTGTCAACGATCTCCCATAGGCCGTTCAAATAGCTTGGGCCGTAGCTGGGGCAAATGAGCCCGTCAAAGCCGATATCATAAAGCGGCGTCATAAGTTTTAGCCGGTATAAACCCAGCGCATTGTCATCTGTTTAATATTTCCAATACCGCCACAGCTTTACCTTTTTTTATTACACGTCTGGTGCCAAAAAATCAATTGATAACTGGTCCAGAGCCAGCAATAAATAACGTTCATAAATACAAGGAGAATAGGGGACGCCTGCCATGCATTTGGAAAAATGCACTGCCCCCACCTCTGACACACCATCCAGCCCTCGCTTATAGGGAAATATCCCCAACACCTTGCGCTCAAGCATGCGACTGCGCGTGTAAATGTCCGGAATCTCCTCCTCCAGCGCGTGGAAAATCTCGTGAAACAGCGCAATGCGCGTGATGTCATCTGACGGGGTAAGGGCATCCAAGGCGTTTGCGCCAATGAACTGCCGCACCAGTAAAATTGCGTTGTCATTCAGGGTAATTGTTCGGGTGTCCGGCTCATAATGTCCCATATACAGGAACGGATCCCGCAATTCTTCGGCGGTGTGTACAAGATTTAGGCACATCGTCTCTGCAAGCTCCTGCGGGGAAAGCAAGCCATACTGTGCTGTAACCCGCCGCGCCATATCGCCAGCGGTCCGCACCGCGCCATCCACCACTGCACGCTCCTCGTCACCGCTGAGTGCACAGCCACAAACGTCCCTTTTCAGCATATAGCGGTACCACACACCGTCTGCGCATTCCAGCGCCGTCTGCACGGCGCGGCGCAGCACGTCGGGGTCATGCTTTGCGAGTATCATTACAACTCATTGCGGGCAAGCACCAGAATCAGGTCGTCTTCCGGCGCATGGTCGCAGAGCTCGGCTTCAATCAGGCCGGAAACCTGTACAAGCTCGGGAATACCGGAGTAGTCCAGTACACGCGAACCGGCAATCACATAGACATCAGGGTTGATGCGCATTTCGCTCGAAAAGTTGCTGGCTTTCTCCCATATCCTCCGGAGGGTATCGGAGGAGTTTTTCATTGTGGTATGTTCCACAAAGCCGTTTGTGCGCTGGACCTTTATAAAGCCCTTTTTATCCACAACGTGCACAGGAGATTTCCCGCTTTTTTCGGTTGTTATAACATATACAAATCCGTTGGAGGCGGCCATCTTCACCGCGCTCTTGTCCACGCCCATGGATTCTGCCGCAATTTCAATGGACTCCTCCTCGGTGCAGTTTTTCATCAAATCGGTGGTCTTGACTTCGGTGGAGCCCATGGCAATAGCGGTAACCTTCTGGATCTGATCGTCGATCTCCACATACACTTCAATGGTGTCTTCCACCGCGCCGCTGTTCATGGCAAGCTCCTTGGCCTCCTTCTTCAGTTGGGCAATGTCAGACGCGGCGGGATTGGGAATCGTTCGCTCCACCATCTCACGCACCATGGCAAGCGCAACACCGATGGAGGAAATCACCTCCGCATTTTCAGGGATCTGGTATTTAAAGCTCATCATATTTGCCGTAAAAGTCAGCAGTGTGCCCGCGCCGCCTCCAGCGCCCACAAGAACAATCTGTTCGCGCTCAATTTTATATTTGGTAATCAAATCTTCAATAACAGGAACAACCTTCTCACAGGACTTTGTCAAAATGGCTTTCGCCGTTTCTTCAACCGACATGCCTACTTGGTCGGCCAAAAGCTGCATTGCCCTGCAACTCGACTCGTAGTTGCCGCGCGCGAAGTCGTTTTCCTCTAGAATGCCTAGCACGTTTGCCGCACAGGTGTTGGTTATGGTAACGCTCTCGCCGTTATTAAGCTTGATCGCCACGTAGTCGGCGGGGTCCTTTTCGCGGGGTTTTACATGATATAGCGTCGCACCGTCAAACAGGGCTTCGTCGGTAAAGCAGGCATACCCCATACCTGCAATATGTGCGGAGCGAGGTCCAACATCAATCACTTTACCCTTTTTGGCGCGCACCATGCTTCCCCCCGCAACCCCCAGTACGCGCACGTCAAGGCTATTTACATAGGTGCGGTGTCCTCCGATGATGGAATAGTCCACTGTAGGACGTCCGTTCTTGATGACGCCGATGTTTGTGGAAGTGCCGCCCACTTCAAAGTAAATGCCGTTTGAAGCGCGCAGGTACATCAAAGCGCCGATGACGCTGGCCGCGGGGCCAGAGAGCATCGTTAGGATCGGGCGCTTTTTCATCTCATTGATTTCCATAACGCCCCCATCGCCGCGCATAATCATCAGGGGCACATTGATGTTTGCGGAACGCACACTCTGCTCGGTTGAGTTCGCAGTGTCGAGCATCTTAGGCAAGATGGACGCGTTCAGAGCGGCGGTGCGGGTACGCGTGGTCAGACCATACAGTTTTGTGATATCGGAGGCCATGGTGCTAGGAACGCCCTGTCGCTCAGCTTCCTCGGCAACAATGCGTTCCTCTCTCATGTTGTCCACACCGAAAGCCTTGCTGGCAACAATTACGCGGTCTCCCTGACTGATCATGTCCTTTATGGTGTTTTTCACATTCTCGGGGAACATCTCTTTGACTTTCAGGTAGGTATGGTCAATTTCGATAAACTTGCCGGTGCCAAGGTCGATGTTGCTGATGTGGGTCTGTTTTTTAGCAAGGTAGCCCTCCAGCCAACCCCCACCGATACCGATCACGCCTACGCGGGCAACGTCTCCCTCCAGCAGGGCGTTGGTGGCCTGCGTGGTGCTGTGCGCGATAAAGATAACTTCCTCAGGCTTGATGTCGTTTTCAGCAAGGCATTTCTGGAATGCCTCCACAACACCTGTGGCCACGCCGCGCTCGTGGTGGTGGGTAGTCATAACCGAGCCTTTCCCCACGATTTCGTTTGTGTTGTTGTCAATGGCGACAGCCTTGGTGTGGGTGCCGCCAACGTCAATACCGATGCGAATTGCTCTGTTGCTCATAAATAAAATCCTCCGCGCCGATCAAACGTTTCCGATCATAACGTAGGCAAGTACCTCAACAATAATTAGGATGAGCCAGGCCCAGGGCAGGTTCGTTTTGATATATTGCTTCGGTTCCAGCTTTGCGTAGCTCAGTCCCCACATAGTCCACGACTGGGTCGGGCAGGCGCTCGCCACAATAGCAACTGGCGGGATAAGGAACAACGCAAACAGGAACATTTCGCTGAAAACGCCCATTGCCTGGAAGATGGATACCAGCGCAATGCCTGAGCCCCAAATCATCAGAGGGCCGCGGAACAGTGCGAGCGGCGCCAGCACGCAAACGGCAATCAGAATCAAGACTGACGAGGTAGGGATAATGCCGCCCATCAGGTTTTGCAGGATGGGAGAAACCTGTTTGGCAGCAGCCTGGAATATGTTTACGCTATACAGCATACCAATCAGGAGGCCGCTGTCGGCGATGCCGTCATACAGGGTCTTCTGGATTTTTTCCACAGCCAGGTTGTAGGAAACCATGTTGCGAGTCAAGAGTAAGCCAAGGAAGATACCCAGCAGGAAGGAGGGAATCGGCTGCCATTTGAAAAACGAAACCATAACGATGGGTATAAAAGGTACAATCATGCAGTACCAGCCAAGGGTTTCTCTCTCCTCAGAAACAGCGCCTACAGCCCACGCACGAGCTCTGCCGCCCTTTTGGGCGCGCATGTAGTTAAATATAATGAAAGCTACCATCACGGCAATATGTACAATAGTGGCAATGACAGCAAATTGGATGTAATTGTCGTTGTATTTTACGTTTTTAAACACTGCAAAGAACTGGCTTACATAAGCGATGTTCAGGTACATGCCGGCCGCAACGGCAAGCAGATAAGCGCCCACTGCGGTTTTCTTATCTATGCCGAGGGAGAACAGGATGGGCAGTACAATCATACCGATTGCCATAACAGAGCCGACGCCGAATGCACTGGTGAAAATCAAGGCGCAGACAATGCTTAGCAACAACGTGCTAACCAGAGGCTTATCGCCGGCCAGCTCAACGGTTTTCTTGATGATGTAGCCCGCAATACCGGTGTCGACAAGCATACGTCCGAACCATGCTCCAAACACGATAATCGCAATCGTTTTACCGTAATTTTCTACAGAGGTCTGAAATATGTCGGTTACAACGATATTGAGAGGTACCCGCCCAATAATGCACCAAAGTAAGGAAGTTGCGATAAAACCAACGAGCAGGTTTCCGCCTTTCATACAATAGATGATCAGGCCAATAAATGAAATGAGCAGTAAAATACCAGAAATACTGTCAATCACGACTTTGTCCCTCCTTTTGATTGCAAAGATGTTACCGCCTATACTGCAGTGAAATTCTTTACCTCCTTCGCTAAAATGGGGAAGGTTGTATTATTGCTTCCATTACGGCCTTCCTTCAAATAGATTCTCGTGAATAGATACTGGATCATTTACACTAATATATTAAATTAATATATTAGTTAGTACAGAAATGAGTAAAAAAGGGGGACCCTTTCCATGGATGCATTAAAAGCGATCAAGCTTGCTCCGGCGCGGGCGTGGCGTACCTATCTTGGCGGCAAGCTGCTGGATGAGCTATATGGTTCGACTCAGGCCAAAGATGGTCATTTCCCCGAGGAATGGATGATGTCGGTGGTTTCTGCACGCAATGCCGGACGTGAGGCAGTTAAGGACGAGGGACTGAGTATGGTTACAGGAGTGACGCCGCCTGTTTCACTCAAATCACTTATTACAGCTAATCCAACCGGCTTTTTGGGCAAGGAGCATACTGCCTGTTTCGGTGTCAACACAGGTGTACTGGTTAAACTTATTGATGCGGCAGAACGTCTGACTGTGCAGGCGCATCCGGATCGTCCTACGGCGAAAGCGCTGTTTCACACGGACTTTGGCAAAACCGAATGCTGGCATATTCTTGGCGGCAGGATAATTAGCGGGCAGCCGCCCTGCGTCTATCTTGGTTTTAAGCCAGGTGTAACACGCGAACAATGGCAGGCGTTATTCGAACGTCAGGATTTGCCGGGAATGCTCGATTGCCTGCACCGCTTTGAAGTGCATAACGGTGACACCTTCCTCATTGAGGGAGGCATTCCGCATGCCATTGGCGCAGGCTGTTTCCTGGTGGAAATTCAGGAGCCGACCGATTATACCATCCGCGTGGAGCGGACAACACCTTCCGGTTTTCAGGTGGCAGATTTTATGTGTCATCAAGGACTAGGTTTTGAGCGTATGTTTGACTGCTTCACCTACGGCGGCTTTACATGGGAAGAGACCCAAAAACGCTGGAAAATCCCGCCCGTCGTATTGCGTGAGGAGCAGAGCAGCCGTGAAGCCGAACTGATCGGCTACCGGAATACCGATTATTTCCGCATGACTGAGTTGGAGATTGGCGCTTCGCTGCAATTGGATACAGAGTCAAGTTTTTCGGGAATCTATGTATTATCCGGCCAAGGAGCCATTTGTGCTGACGGAGCGACGCAAAGCTTCCAAAAAGGCGACCAGTTCTTCTTGCCTGCGCAAATCAAAAAGCTTAACATCAGAAAAAGCAGTGATGAAGAATGCCGCATCCTGCGTTTCTTTGGTCCCAAGCCAGCAGTGAAACAGAAAACTACGTAATTGTATTGGGGAACCTAGGACATTTCAACAGCCGCTTTCGTCATACCAATGATAGGGGTATCGCCTACAAATCACCCCCCTATGATCCAGCACTTAATCAATCATCATCACCCATTATCTTCAATATGACAATTTTCCGTGTGACACAATTCATCGACGAGGTATTATTGACAAATTCTTTAAATGGCTGTGAGGGAAAATGCTAGTAACCCATGAAGAATTGATGAAAAAAGCAGCACCTGCCGGGCGCACCAGATTAGTAAAAAAGCCTTCTCGTTTTTTGCCGAGAAGGCTTTTTTCATGTCTTGGACGCTAATATAAAATATTACTTACATTATTTGTTCCCAGACTCAACTTTCAGGCAGAGGCGTTAAATAAAACGAAAGAGCTGCCCCGCGCACAGGAACAGCTCACACCTCTGGCGCATACGGCCAGTCGGCAGATTTAGCATAAGCCTTTTAGCTTAATTTTATCTATATGAATTGCCTCGCTGTACCTGCCAAATTACGGATCAGGTCAGCTTAGCAATTATTTATTTACATTATACCGGTTCTAGGATCCCCCATTGTTAAGCTGAGATTAATGATTTGTTAAGTCATAATCACTTATAATGAGATTGCAGCACTGCTTTGAAAAAAACTACGATTGGCCTATTTCCTCGTCGCCGGAGTCTTGCAATCCGGGCACTCTGTCCATTCGCGATCTAGTTCACGGCCGCAGTTAGTGCAACGCGGTTTAAGCGTGTTGCCACAAAATGGGCAGACTACGAAATCCTCTCTCACCGGTTTTGCGCACATGGGACAATTCATATCCGGCTCTTCTACAGGTTTGGCTTCCACATCAATCGTATTAGGGTCATGAATTTCCCGAGGGGTTTCACGTTTTGGCGACTTCCGGCCGAACAATAAATAAAGCGGCAGAAAAATAATCAAAAATGCAAACGTTCCAACAGCCCACACTATACAAAAGGTCATGCTAGTACCGCGTGACCGTGCGTCATTAAACACCCAATAGGCCGCAAATGCGGCGATAGCCAAACTAATTGCCATAGCCATATTTATCCCTCCATTCCATATATACAACTAGTATAGCAGAGGCCTGCCGTAAGAACAAGATTGGAGCGTGTATGCTTCGTCTAGATACAATCTCCCGCCCTTGTACAGTAGCTGATAAAAAGGAAAATCAGTCTGGCAGGATAAAAAGCCTGCCTTGCCGTACTAACAAAGGAAAGAGGAGGTCATTACATGCCACAAGCTAAAGCAGCTTTTTTGCCATCTACGTTATTACTTCTTTCTCTCGCCCACTTGGTTACCGACCTGTCTCAAGGAGCCCTGCCAGCTCTGCTGCCCGAACTGCAGAAGGCTTACAATCTGACCTATGCGCAAATCGGCTTTATGGTGTTGATGCAAAACATGGCCTCGTCAGTCATCCAGCCGATCTTCGGCTATCTGGCTGACAGGATTGCCTTACCGTGGCTGATTCCCGCCGGCGTCATCATTTCTGGACTGGGCATGGCGTCTCTAATCTTTGCCGATTCCTACTCCAGCTTATTAGCCGCCGTTACCATTGGCGGCCTCGGTGTCGCCGCCTTTCATCCGCAGGGATCAAAAGCAGCTCATCTGACTAGCGCCAAAGAGTCAAAAGGCCATAGCATGGGCATCTTCTCTGTGGGCGGTAATCTGGGATTCGCGTTAGGCGCAATGTATATCACGTTTTTGCTGCACCTGTCTGGCGGGCTTGCAAATATTGCTTGGTTTGGACTGCCTGCACTCATCCTGGCACCAATACTTTGGAGTCAATTGCGGCGAATTGTTCCAACAGCGCCTGCTGCGTCTTTGCACGCGACCACAGCCGGGAGTCAGACCCACCGACCGATTCCCTGGGGCCTACTGACAGTGCTGTTAACATATATTTTTATCCGATCCAGTATCCACACCGGCCTCAGTACGTATATTCCGCTATATTATGTAAACCATTTATCAGGCAGCGCATTCTATGCATCTAACCTATTATCAGTCTTTTTTCTATCTGGTGTAGTCGGCACCTATGCGGGCGGACGACTGAGCGACAAGTGGGGTCGAAAAACTATCATTATGGCATCGATGGCCGCTACTCTGCCATTAGTCGCTATTCTACCTTATACCAGCGGCATTGCAACCGTTATCTTGGTCGGCTTGATAGGCTTTGTCATGGTTAGTTCGTTCTCAACCACCATTGTACTCGCCCAAGAAGCTATGCCTAGCCACATTGGCATGGCAGGCGGCTTGACCATCGGCTTCAGTATCGGTTTAGGCGGGGTTGGCGCTACCCTGTTAGGTCATGTCGCCGACCTCTTCGGCATACCAGCTGTGTTCACACTGCTGGCTCTTCTACCGTTGGCAGGTCTTGCATGCACCTTTTTTCTCCCTGGAAGTGTCGGGCTCAAGGAAACAAAGATCGCCGAAGCTAGCAAAGGGATTTAACGCACAGGTGTCGAAACAAAACCACTATTAACTTCCAAATTCAAAAGGAGGTCTATCCGAATGAACGAATTCAAGTCATGGTCAAATGATGCACTAGGTGCAAGAGCTACCGAGGCTCTAACAAAGAACAATTTTAGTTCGTCCTATGTAAAAACCAAACAAGAAGCAGCTGAGAAAGTCCTCTCCCTAATCCCAGCGGGGGCGACCATCGGTGTAGGTGGTTCGTGGACCATTACGGAGCTTGGCATATTAGAGGAACTGGCTAAACGCGGCCATACAATCTACAATCACAATATACCCGGATTGCCGGCCGACGAAGTGATGTTATGTCGTCGCGCCGAGCTGACCTGCGATGTTTTTCTCTGTAGTGCCAACGCACTCACTCTTGACGGCAAATTAGTCAATGTCGATGGAGTGGGCAACCGAGTGGCTGCCATGATGTTCGGACCAAAACAGGTCATTGTCGTGGCAGGAGTCAATAAAATCGTCCGTAACGTCGATGAGGCAGAACGACGGATCGAAATGCTAGCAGCGCCGATTAATAATAAACGACTAAACCGCCCTAATCCCTGTACCGTAGCCGGCATGTGCGTGGACTGCCAAGGACCTACCCGGATTTGCAACATTACCACTATCATCCGTAAACGTCCGCCAGCGACTCCGATGGAGATCATTGTGGTCGGCGAAGAACTCGGATTTTAGTCAGACCTTTGATAAACGCCCATCTGCGTTGCACCCGTAAAGGGTATGCCGCCAACTCCATTGAACAGGACGTTCAGGTGCCGCGAAGGTCATGGACGACCGAGAGCGGCGAAGGCGCTAAAGCGCCAAGAGTTGCGCAATCAGGCCCGCCGCCCCATTGCTAGCGTACCCGTATTGTACGCGTACCGGCACTAGCCAGCTTGCCTTCTGCATATGTGGTATTACGTCTCGTAGGTAACGCGCTACTGGGTCGGCGGGCCTGCCTAGTGATGCTATCAAACCCAGCACTTCATTTTAGCAACCTGTCTCATAGGCAACAACATCTGGGCATTTCTAAACGGTCTGGGAACGAGTTTTTCTCTAATCACCAATAACAAAGAACCTCTGAAGCAATTGCTTCAGAGGTTCTTTGTTATTGGTGACCCGTGGGGGATTCGAACCCCCGTAATCGCCGTGAAAGGGCGGTGTCTTAACCGCTTGACCAACGGGCCGTATTGGCTCCTCGAGTAGGACTCGAACCTACAACCCCGCGGTTAACAGCCGCGTGCTCTACCATTGAGCTATCGAGGAATGGCAAAAATTATTATACGATATTGTTCTACATAATGCAAGTGAATTTTTTCTTCCCTGAAATAGTTTTTAGGGCGTTCAGAAGGGTTCATATGCTAGGCGACCTCGGAAAACCAACAGCGACGCGTACTGGGATGTACGCTAGCAATGGGTTGGCGGGGACATTGCGCAACTCTTGCGCTTTGCGCCTTAGAGTTGGCGGCATACCCCTTGCGGGTGCCAACGCAGATGGGCCCTTATCAACGCCCGGACAGCAGTTCTCGCACCATATTTGGCAACACAAACGCGCTTTTTTGGATATTCTCGTTGTAGTAGCGGGTGTCAAACAATGGCTTGCGGCTAGGCGCAGTCATCGGATCATACTGTTTCGAGCCAATTGTAAACGAGTGAGTTCCACCTGGATACAGAGGAATTTGCGCCAGATACAGCCGGGTGATTGGGAAGATACCGCTAATGTCATGGTGCAATTTACGGATAAGAGACTGATGATAAAACGGCGATTCAGTCTGTTGGACAAATAGCCCATCCGCTTTTAGCGCCTTATGAACATCCTGAAAAAATCCGCGCGTAAACAATCCTTCACCTGGTCCAATTGGATCAGAGCAGTCAACAATAATCACATCATAGCGGTTTTCAGCGTCGCGCATATGAGCGATGCCATCGCCAATCTTCAACGTCAGCTTGGGATGATTCTGAATAAGGGCTGCACTGATTTCTGGTAAATACTGTTTGCAAACATCTACAACCATGCCATCAATTTCAACCATCTCGACAGATTCGACTGAATCATGACGCACGGCTTCCCGCACCGATCCGCCATCACCACCGCCGATCACCAATACTCGTTTGGGATTGGGGTGAGTGTAAAGCGGCACATGGGCAATCATCTCATGATAAATATACTCGTCAAAGACTGATGTCTGAAATACACCATCAAGGGTCAGCATACGGCCGAATTGTTCAGAGTCAACAACTGAAACCTTTTGAAAATCCGACTGACCGGCAAACAGTGTCTTTTTAACACGTGTTTTCAAACCTAAATCAGGCGTTTGCCATTCTGTTAACCACAGGTCCATGATGATCCCTCCTAAAGCCACTGGAAGCAAATTGCATCAAGTCTGCTTAAAGTATAGATTTTTCTGTTGCGAATGTCAAGATTAGCCAGTTGACGTGCTTTCTATAGGGACGAGGGTAAACAAGTCATTGAGTTTTTATTCAACATCTGTATAATATAAGAGTAAAGAATTATAGTTTCTACAATTCTAATTAACTACATAGGAGGAAATCACAATGATTAGTTACACCAAAAAGGCAATTGTCCTTTGCATGATTATGCTATTTGCAGTGGTAGCTCTTGCCGGATGCGGTTCCAGCACGCCAACGCAAAAAAAGGAAGAAAACAATGCTGTCGCTGAACTGAAGAAAAAGGGTAAAATCGTAGTCGGCACAGCTAGCGGTTATTTTCCGTTCGAAATGGCTGACAAAAAGGGAGAGCTCGTAGGCTTTGATGTCGATGTAGCGAAAGCCATCGCCAAAGAACTTGGCGTCCAAGTTGAATTTCAAAATTATGCCTTCTCAGGACTAATTCCGGCACTGCAAGCGAAAAAGGTAGATATCGTCATCGCCGGTATGACGATTAGCGACAAACGCAAAGAGGTAGTCGATTTCAGCGATACCTACTTTAAGTCTGGTCAAGCGCTTCTCGTTAACAAGCAGTTCCCTAACATCAAAACCTGGGAAGATCTTGATAAGCCTGGCAATGTCATTGCCGTCTCCATGGGCACAACTGCCGACCAAACTGCTAGCAAGATGTTCAAGAACGCGACGGTTAAGAAGTTTGAAGGCTCTGCCTATGCCGGCCTTGAACTCATCAATGGCAAAGCCGCCGCAGTTGTTCACGAGACCCCTTGGGTCGCCATTTACCACCGTCAACATCCCGATAATACCTACCCGATCCTTGAGCCGTTCACCACTGAAAACCTTGGCATCGCCGTTCCCAAAGGCAACCAAGAACTGGTCACTTGGCTAAATACCTTCCTAAAGAAATACAACGGCAGCGAAGAATATAAAAAATCCTATGCCTACTGGTTTGTTGACATGCCATGGTGGGATTCGGTTCCCCCTAAAAAGTAACTATCTCTATTAGCGTAATATAATCTAGGGCGTTCAGAAGGGTCCAGATGCTAGGCGCGCCCACGATCTCCGCCGCGCCGCGTACATACAAGGTACGCAAGCAAGGGGATCGTGGGAGCAACAACGCAGATGGGCCCTTATCAACGCCCGACAAGGAGGAAATATGTACGAATTGGACTTTTCAGTCCTCACCGAATACCTGCCAGCCATACTTTCCGGCATCGTTACTACCATCAAAATTTCTATCTTATCGATTATTTTTGGCACGTTGGTAGGCATACTCGGCGCATTGGCTAAGATTTCTGACCGGTTCCTTGTACGAGCCGCCGCCAATGTCTATGTTGAGTGGATACGCAATACCCCCCTATTGATTCAAATTTCCTTTATCTATTTCGGCCTTGGTGTATTCTTCAACCTTTCAGCTGTTGTTGCTTCAGTCGCTGCGCTGTCGCTGTTTTCCGGTGCCTATATCGCCGAAATCATCCGAGCTGGCATTCAGTCTATTCATAAAGGCCAACGCGAAGCGGCATTATCAGTGGGTATGACTGAGACACAAACTATGTTTCTCGTCATCCTGCCACAGGCAATTCGCCGCATCCTGCCGCCGTTAGCCGGCCAGTTTATCAGTCTGATTAAGGATTCTTCACTGGTCTCAGTCATCGCCGTAACCGATATGACATACGCCGCGAAGAACATTGTTACCATCACCTTCCGCGCTTTTGAAGTTTGGTTGGCTATCGCTGTGTTTTACTTCCTGCTTTCCTTTCTGCTATCACAGGCTGTTCGGCGCCTAGAAATGAGGTTGGCGAAAAGTGATTGAAATCCAAAATATCGACAAATACTTTGGGGCGCTGCACGTCCTAAAGAATATTTCTTTAACAGTACCACGGGGTCAACGCCTGGTCATCCTCGGCCCCAGCGGTTCAGGTAAAAGCACATTGTTACGGACAATCAACGGCCTGGAAACAATTCAGTCCGGCTCGGTAACTGTCGATGGCATCAATGTCCATGAGCATAAAAGCAATCTATATAAGGTCCGCCAGCTAACCGGTATGGTGTTTCAGCAATTCAACCTCTTTAACCACAAGTCAGTCATTGACAATATTACCATGGCGCCAATTCATGTTCAAAAACGCAATCGCAAGGAAGCCGAGGCCGAGGCCATAGTGTTGCTTGAGCGAGTCGGTTTGCCGGAGAAAGCTCATGCGTATCCTTCTCAACTATCCGGTGGTCAGCAGCAGCGTGTCGCCATCGCCCGGGCTCTGGCACTCAGACCGAAAGTCATGCTATTTGACGAACCCACATCAGCTCTCGATCCCGAAATGATTCAAGAAGTGCTTGATGTCATGAAAGATATTGCGCACGAAGCGATGACCATGTTGGTTGTCACTCATGAAATCGGCTTCGCCAAAGAGGCAGCAGACCGCGTAATCTTTATGGATAACGGCCTGATTATCGAGGATGCAGCAACGTCGGAATTTTTCAGTAATCCGAAGAGTGAGCGAACCCGACAATTCTTAAGCAAAATTCTACCTTAAATAGGGTACGTTATGGGACCAACATTCCACAGAGGGCACAGAGTAGTAAGTAGGACACAGAGGACTAAAGTCTAAAGGTTGGGACCAGCCCCGAGCTGGCAAATAGATACAACTCCTCTGTGACCTCTGTGTAGCCTCCTTTCCTCTGTGGAAACGTACCTCGTCAGCTTTGCGGCCTTATAATTGCTATGCTTTCTCAAGAAAAAGCTCCTTCCGGAATCCGGAGGAGTTTTTTTTGACATTTTTCTTTGATTTAACATATACTAGTAATTATCCGTCAAAAACCAAATGAAGATATGAGGTGCAACTGCAGCATGTTGATCCGCTTTGGCTATGTGGCTATCGCCTTCGGCATAAAAGAAGGATCGCCAAATAAGACAGTAACGGTAAAAAAGCTAAGTAAACTAGAGAACGCTGAAGTAAAACTCGATCTACTGCGAAAAATCTTGAGACAGAATCTAGAGACCACGCGCCGCATCCTCTTATATAACCAAGCACACAATATCCATCTCTACCGCTTGACCTCCAAGCTTGTGCCACTAGCTACCCATCCTGAGGCTGAGGGATGGGATTATTGCTCTGAATTCAAAGAAGAATTTGCAGATCTGGGCAGGCTTGCACGCGAAAGCCACTGCCGTCTGAGTGCCCACCCTGATCACTTTACGCTGCTAAACAGTCCCAAGTCAGACGTGTTGGCAGCTTCATTGCGCGAGCTTAAATACCATGACTCGATATTTCGCGCTCTCGGTTATCCGCCTAGCCCACAGCTAGTCCTGCACGCAGGCGGAATGTATAAAAATAAAAAGCAGTCGTTAGACCGCTTCTGCCGGGAATTCGCTGCTCTGCCTGATACGATCAGGCAACGAATCATAATTGAAAATGATGACAAAGTATACACAGCAGCTGATATACTTTCTCTGTGCAAAAAGCTTGGCGCACCACTAGTACTTGACGTCCATCACCACAACTGTCTAAATAACGGCGAAGAGCTAAGTGAACTCTGGTCAGAAATCGTCAGTACCTGGGGTGATGTTCGACCGAAGATTCACATCTCTAGTCCGAAAAGCGAAAAAGACCGCCGCAGCCACGCCGAATTAATCAATGTTAAGAGCCTGCTTCCCTTTCTGTCAGCCGCCAGCAAGCTAGACCGCGATTTTGACGTAATGATCGAAGCCAAAGGTAAAGACCGCGCGCTGTTCACATTGCTGGATGAACTGGAGCGCACTCCCGGGATAAAACGGGTTGAAGAAGCCGCGATCATAATATAAAAAACCGTCGTTACATATGAGACATAACAGCAGAAATAGAGCTAAGACTCTTTAGCATCGCCGACGCGGTCTTTGGGTAAAACGGAGAGCACTTAGCGCAATGTGCGCAAAGAACGCTAGCGGCGCAAAGATGTTTTTTATTCCGCTTTGCGGCGCTTGCGGCCTTCGCGGGCTTCGCGCTATCTTATCCCAGTGCGCTGACCTTGATTTTCAGAACAACTTTCCGCACTTGTCCAGGCTGTTTGCTTTCACAGCAGGGGCGATGAACGTCAGCCGGGAAGAAGATGGCATACGTTCCTGCCGGCATCACCAAAGCAACCTCATCTTTAACCGTCTTATAGAAAATAGCATCCTTTTCCGCCAATTTATCTTCGGAAACTTCGTTTTCCGGTGAATGTAGCGCAAAACCGATGCATTCTTCACCCTGATCGACATATTGAATATCAATATACTTGTCATGGCGCTCTGCTTTGCGATCAGCCTTAGGCTGAGTGACATATTCTTGCACTAGAGCATACATATTTTCATCTATTTCATAACGTCCGACTGCCATCGGCTTGAAATCTGTTTTCGCCAGATACTCCAACCCCTGTTGCAGCACGCCGCCGATCGCGGCTTTTTCTTTTGCCAAATTTGATAATTGTCCAAAAATCATGTTAATCCACACTCCTTTTATGATTCGCTGTTTTCACTTTCTCGTATATGTTCTTCTATATCTTTCACAATATTCCCTGCAGGGCGTTCAGAAGGTCCAGAGGCTAGGCACGACGAGCACGAGACTGGCCGCGTACTGGAAGTACGCAGAAGGAGCGCGCACAGGAGTAAGTGCGCAACTCTTGGCGCTTTAGCGCCTTTCATCGCTCTCGGCCGTCCATGGCCTTCGCGGTACCTGGACGTCCTGTCCAATGGAGTTGGCGGCCTGCCCTTTACGGGTGCGACGCATATGAGCCTTATCAACGCCCTGCAGAGTAATCCATTTGTCTTCTGATCGTCTCCCGAGCATCCGGCCCCGCCAGCAATTCGCACAAATATAAGCCCAGATCGATAGCTGAGGTAACACCACGAGCGGTAATAACATCTCCTTCATCGACCACCCGGGCATCAGTAACAACTTCGCAATAAGGGCGCAAAAGGTCATAAGCGGTTGGATGGGTAGTCGCTTTGCGGCCTTGCAACAAACCGGCTGCGCCCCAGATCAGAGAGCCTGTGCAAACCGAGACCTTTAGAGGGCAATGAGCCGCTGTGCGAATCCAGTCAAGAAACGTCTTATCTTGTGCTAGCCTTCGCGAACCGAAGCCGCCAGGAATGACAACCATATCATAGCCTTCCAGAGAAACGCCGACCTTATCCGGCGTGAAAGCCAGACCGGCAAAATCAATTACCGCAGGCGTGAAGGCTACGATATCCCACCTAAGCGCCGACTTTACTCCCATCGTCTTTAATCGGGTAACGGGGTCAAATATGCCGATAAAATCAAGAGCAGTCATACCATTGTAAATAACAAAAGCAATCTTCACGCTAAAATCCCCTTCGAAATACGGTTAAACAGAGTGTCTAATCAAGGACTTCTCCCCAAACCTCAGGTTCGGGAATTCGGGAAACCAGGATTTTATCGACTCGAGAGCGGTCCATATCAAGCACTTCGAAACGCCAACCATCCCAAATAAAAGACTCTGACACCGCAGGAATCCGCTCCAAGTATGAGGTGATAAATCCACCAGCTGTCTGGTAATATTCTCTATCTTCTTCAGGCAGTTCTTCCACAGCCAACAACTCTTTCAGTTCCTCGGTTGGCAACATGCCATCAATCAACCAAGAGCCATCTTCACGTTGTACAATCATGGCTTCATCTGGTTCGTCAGCCAATGGCAGATCACCAACAATATGTTCTAAAATATCATTAATTGTGATTAAGCCAAGAACTCCGCCATATTCATCAATGACTAACGCAATATGCGTTCCCGCCTTTTTGAATAGCTCGAGAATCCGCAGTCCGCTCATGCTTTTTGGTACAAATATCGGATTGCGAATATGTGGTTCGAGCGAAAGCTCTTGTCCGCAAAACGTCAGACTGAGGAGGTCTTTAGCGAAGACGACGCCAGCCACATCATCCAAACTACCACGAGCCACCGGGAAGCGTGAATGTCCACTTTGCCGAACAATTTCGTAATGTCTTTCCGGTGTTTCCTCTAAATCCAGCCACATAATCTGAGTACGTGGAGTCATTAGCGCACTAGCCCGCACGTCATCAAGGGTGAAAATGCGCTCTACCATATCTTGTTCAGCCTTCTCAAATATGCCATCCTGCGCACCCTGCTCCAACAGCAAGCAGACCTCTTCCTCAATTTCATCCGCTGCCTCTGTCCTACTAGGCGCCACCCAGCGGAATACCGCATCAGCCGCAGCAGTAGACAAACGGGTTAACGGCGAGAATAGAAAAGAGACTAACCGAGCTAGCCATGCAAAGCGCATTAGTACCAGTTCAGAACTGCCGATAGTTAGACGACTCGCCGCAAAGGCAAATGCGAGAGCAAAACCGCATAGCGCGGTTGCTACTAAGGCAAACGATTGCCAAACAACTTCTCTTTCGTGCGATGGTAAAAGATCGGTTTGGGAAAACGCCAACCCGCCTGCTGTCAGACAGACAACAGCTAACCCTACTCTCACAGCAAGTAGAACAATGTCTTGATTTTCAATTACGCTAAGTGCTGACAGCGCTCGCTTATCGCCTTCTTCAGCGAATTTCTCTAATCTGGTTTTTCGGGCGGACAATATCGTCTGCTCGATGACCGACAACAAACCACCAATAATAATAAGAATAATTAACAACGTCCAGTAAAGACTGTACGCGTCTGGCTGGGTCTCTACAGCTATCACTCCCCTCAGGCAAACCGATGATTCGGACTGCCAACTACGACTTCGCCAACAAGCGCAACGTCGCTTTCGCCATAATCTCCACTCCAAACACCAGAGCAGTTTCATCGATATCAAACTTAGGATGATGTTGCGGATAGACTACACCGTTCTCCACGTTTCCGATGCCGAGGAAAAAGAACGCGCCTGGCGTGTCCTGCAAATAATAGGAGAAATCCTCTCCTCCCATGACAGGCTGGAAGTCCTTAACGCCGGAATCGCCCAAAACCTCGGCCCCCACATCGGCAAGCAACGTCGAGACTTCCGGGTTATTGACAAGAGCCGGATAGCCAAACACCGGTTCCAGCGTGTAAGTAGCACCAGAAGCAGAACAAATGCCTGTACAAATCTCATCAATCCGCTTAAATACTTTTCCTCTAACTGTTTCGGCAAACGTACGCACTGTTCCCAGCAGGGTGGCCTTGTCTGGAATCACATTGTATACCTCACCGGCTTTAAACATACCAAATGACAGTACTACTGGCTCGAGCGGATCCATATTGCAGCCAATCACTGATTTTAGCGCGACGACAATTTGCGAGCCCACGAAAATCGGATCAACCGTCTGATGCGGCATCGAACCGTGTCCACCCTTGCCCTGAATAGTTATCGTAAAAGCATCCGGCTCAGCCATCAGGCGGCCATGAGTAATCCCGATCTGACCAGCCGGAACATCTTGCCAAACATGTGTCCCAATGATGCTCGCGACTCCCTTGAGAGCGCCGTCAGCAATCATGGCTTGTGCACCGCCGGGGAACTTTTCTTCACTGGGTTGGAATATAAATCGAACTGTCCCAGCCAGTTCCTGCTGTAGTTGGGACAAAACTTTTGCTGTGCCCAAAAGCATAGCAGCATGAGCATCATGACCGCAAGCATGACAACGCCCCGGGTGTTGTGAACGATATGGCTGATCAATTTCATCCTGAATCGGCAGAGCATCGATATCAGCCCGTAATGCCACTAGCTTGCCGGGGAGTGCCCCCTTGAGGTCAGCAATAACCCCAGTTCCCGCCGCTTTACGGGGTTCAAGACCAAGTGAACGCAATTCTTCGATAATCTTGCGTTGTGTTTCAAACTCCTCGCCACCGAGTTCTGGCCACATATGAAAGTGTCGACGCAACGAAATTACCCAATCCTGGCCTGCTTTTGCAAGCTGACTAATTTTATCGCTCATACACCCTCCCAGTTACAGAAAACATTTCCATACTATCCATAATACTTATATTTTGCCCTAAAACAAGCAAAAAGGCAATGGCTTCCTATTAAGAAACCACTGGTCGCGTTCTAGGGGAGAAAAAACGTTTAGCGCAAAGATCGCAAATAATCGAAGATCGCAAAGGAGTTTTATATAGTAAATACCCGCTTTGCGGCGCTTGCGCGCTTCGCGGGCTTAGCGCTAACGCATCTCTACGTCTGTTATGCCGCTTGTGTTAAAGTCCTTGGTTCATTCAACAGTTGTTCGCATTAAAGTAAATGAAACAATTTCCGGTGGACAATTCAGCCGAAACGGCAGCCAATGACCTACGCCGCTACTGACAAAGCCATACGAGGACCCCTGCTGATATAATCCACGCGTGTACGAAAAAGCGCCCTCAAACAGCGAGCGTTCTCCCCAACCGAATTGCGCACCATGGGTATGACCTGCCACCGTCAACGGAATGTTGCGGCGAAAGCCTTCATTGATAAAGTCTGGATGATGCGCCATGAAAATCGCAAAATCCTGTTTCGGCACGCCTGACGCCGCCAGTTTAGCATACTCTTGGCATAGAGCTTCACGCTCGCCGGGGTTGCGAGTCAAGGGATAGTCTGCCGCCAATAAATAGAATTCCCCATTCCCCTTAACCAGACGACGGTTCTCATTGGAAAGCAACGGAACGCCGGCGCTGGCGAAGGCGCGGCGAACAATAGACACGTTACGGAAATATTCGTGATTGCCTAAACAAGCAAAAATCCCACATGGTATGGAAGGCCGCATCACAGCCAATTTATCCAATGCAGGCGTTAAAAGTTCCAGATCGTCAACAATATCGCCAGTTAGCAACAGCAGATCAGGCTGTTCGTTTTGAGCCAGCTGTAGAATCTCCTCCCATCGATTAAGGCCAAAAAACAAGCCAAGATGCGAGTCTGAAATCTGCACAACCCGCAAACCGGAAAGTGATGGCGGTAAATTGGTAAAACTCAGCGTTCTTCGCCGTACAACTACGCTCGACTCGGCGGCAATTACGCCGCCGATCGCACCGGAAAGCGAAACCGCCGCTCCCAACCCTAAAGCTTGTCCGATAAAAGCGCGGCGGCCAGGGTCCTGTTCTTCCCGCCGCACGAACCGCGACGCAATCCAACATAACGGCCACGAGAATAGAAGACCTGCGATGGCAATATCCCAAATGACCATTCCATACATAAAATATTTGAGAATCGATCCTGCTCCAACCTCGCGAAAGACAGCCGTCCGCGCTAATGCGTAAACCAGAACCGACAGAAGTGCCAGAAGCCAAAAAAGTATCCGGGGTTTCCCAGTATAACGAGAGTATAGACGACGCAGCAGACGGTCTGCAAGATAATTGATTGAAAGCAGAAAAACGACAGTTGCCACTTGAAAAAGATACCACCCTTGAGTCCTCATGTACCATCCTCCCAACGCCCTTATAATACTCATTTGTCTATTTTAACATTATTCGCCAAGAACACTTTTTCCCTGCAGGAATACAGTTCACACATACAGAAAGTTTTATTATCTGCGCACGGAGGAGAGACCATGTCCCATTTCAGTATACGCAATAAAATAACTGTTGTCATTTCAGCCGTTCTGGCGATGACTTTATTGGTAATGGCGTATTTTACTTTGTCCTTTTTTGAAGCTCGTTATAAAGACTCCATCACAGCGCAAGAATTTACCCTCGTTTCCGCCATGGGAAATGAAATTGACGCCAAGATGGAAAATGCCCATAAACTACTGATCGCCAATGCTGAGCTTTTGCCTGTCGCCGATGTCGGCGATCCAGAGAAAATGCAGGCGTTTCTCGACTCAAGAGTAGCTTTGCTTTCCCTCTTTGACAGTCATCTGTTCGTATTCTCACCAGAAGGCAAAATCATTGCCGAGTCGCCATTTGAAGCTGATCGACGGGGACTCGACATATCGTTCCGCGACTACATTCCGGCAACTGTCGCCACTCATCATCCATATATTTCCGAGCCATATGTATCAACCCAGATAGATCGTCAGCCAGCAATCATGTTTACGACACCAATCTTTGATGAGAATCAACGTTTAGTCGCCATTTTCGCCGGTAGTCTGAATCTGTTAAAGGAAAATTTCATTGGTACTTTAGCTGCTACTAAAATCGGCCAAGAAGGCTATGTCTATTTATACAACCGAGACAGAACGATAATTATCCATCCCCAACGCGACCGCATTCTCCAAAAAGACGTTCCTCTGGGTTCCAATCATCTGTTTGACAAAGCTACACAGGGGTTTCAGGGCTCGGGAGAAACGGTTAATTCGCGCGGCTTAGAAATCCTCGCCAGTTTCAAGCAATTGAGGACAAAAGACTGGATACTGGCCGCTAACCATCCGCTGGGAGAATTGTATGCGCCGATTACCGAAGCAAGGACGTATTTCTTACTAATCTCGCTGTTGGTCCTTGCAGTTGTCTTATTCATGATTCGCGCCACTTTAAAAGTCTTGACTAATCCACTCATCAAATTCACCCAGCATGTGCAGGAAATTCCACAAAAGATCGGCTCTGATCGTCTAAGTACAGTAAAAACAAATGACGAAATCGGCGCTTTATCTGACGCCTTCAATCAAATGATCCTAGAGCTCGACGGTCAAAAGCAGGCCTTAACTCATAGTGAGATAAAATATCGTGGTGTTTTCGAAGCTGCCCAAGACGCCATTTTCATCGAAACGCTTGAGGGTAAGATCATTGACGCCAATCCATCCGCCTGCAAGGCATTGCAGTATAGCCGTGAGGAATTAGTCGGGATGAGTATTTCTCGACTTTTACCAGATGACGAGGGAATGACGCTACCGGAACGAATCCAGCAGGTACTCGCTGCTCAAACAAATCCGTCTATTGCAGAAAATCTCCGTAAGGACGGCAGCAAGGTGCTATTTGAACTAACCGCCCGCGAATACAGAATCGCTGATCGCTCGTATGTGGTGTTAATCGCGCGTGATGTCGGTGAGCGCAAACAAATGGAAGAAAAGCTGCGTTATCTTAGTCAGCGTGATTCTCTGACCGGCTTGTATGACCGTGCCTTTTTTGAAGAAGAAAACCTACGGCTGAGCGATAATCGCTTCGCCCCGGTTGGTATGGTCATTTGCGACATTGACGGACTGAAACTAGTAAATGATACTCTCGGTCACAGCGCAGGCGACACCTTGATCAACAAGGCAGCCAGCCTCATCAAAAGCTGTTTTCGTGAAACTGACATTATTGCCCGCATCGGTGGCGATGAATTTGCGATTCTTTTGCCAAATTGTTCTCCACAAGCGGTAGAAAACGCTTGTCAGCGCATTAACGACTCAGTGTTTGAATACAATCTACTCCATTCCGCACTGCCATTGAGCATATCGGTCGGTTACGCGATTGGCAGTGAACAGGATGTCAGTAATCTAGGTGAGCTCTTCCGTGAAGCCGATGATAATATGTATCGCGAAAAGCTGCTGAACAGCCAAACGGCACGGCACTCTCTCTTTCAATCAATTCTGCGTGAAGCCGATGCCAAAGACTTCCGCGCTGGTGGACATAGCGACCGAGTAAAAGACTTGTCAGACAATCTCGCCAATCGTCTGCAACTTCCCAAGAGCCGTATCGCAACTTTGCGTCGCTTGGCTCAACATCATGACATTGGAAAAGTATGCATTTCCGACCGAATCCTATTCAAGCCTGGATCTCTGACTCCGGAAGAGCGAGTGAAAATGCAACGCCATTCTGATATTGGCCGGAGAATTGCCCAATCCATACCTGATCTAACCGGCATTGCCGACCTCATCTGGAAACATCACGAGTGGTGGGACGGAAGCGGCTATCCCCTGGGTCTAAAACAAGACGAAATCCCTCTTGAATGCCGAATACTAAGCATCGCCGAAGCCTATGAGGCAATGACCCATGACCAACCCTACCGTTCTGCCCTAAGCGAGCAAGCAGCCAAAGCAGAACTCGCCCGCTGCGCCGGCAGCCAATTTGACCCCACCCTAGTCAGCGAATTCTTGGCGATGCTAGATGATACGCCTAGTACGAATGAAGATCAGGTCAACAGACAGGCAAACTAGGCATCGTCTTGTTCTGCCGTTTCAGACCGTCGAATACTCCAAGGGCGTTTAGAAGGGTTCAGATGCTAGGCACACTCGGAAATCAAGCAGCGCCGCGTACGATACGGGTACTCAAGCAATAGATTTCTGAGTGTAACAACGACCGAATGCATATGCCATCCATGGCGCATTCGGCACTAGCGCATCCGTGCGCGTCGCAGATGGGCCCTTATCAACGCCCTTTCAGTATTCTATGCCTTGTTGGGCCTTGACGCCCTGTTGAAACGGATGCTTTACCTCTTTCATTTCTGTGACCAAATCTGCCTTCTCGATCACCGCTGCGGCGGCATTTCGTCCGGTTAGCACAAGGTGTAATTGAGGCGGCTTCACTGATAACAGATTAAGCACATCATCCACGCTGATCAAGCCAAAATGAACAGCATAGTTGATCTCATCTAACACGATATAATCCCAGTTTCCGCTCGTCATTTCTTGACGTGCCGCTGCTAATGCTTCCTTCGCGGCCGCCTTGTGCGGCGCCATCGCATCATCATTGCTGCCTTTAACAAACCCCTCACCCATCTGACGAATGATAAAATCTGGTCCGAGACGGCCAATGGCCTGGAGCTCGCCATACTTCCAACCACCCTTAATGAATTGGAGAACCAATACGCGAAAACCGTTTCCCCATGCGCGCAACCCCATGCCGAGCGCGGCAGTTGTTTTCCCCTTACCGTTACCAGTATGAACAATGACCAATCCCTGCTTTTCCATAAATATTGACCTCCTTTGTCCTTTTGGGAGAGAGGGTACGAAACCGCGGTCTTTAGCGGAAATAAGGGTCACATTTCCACAGAGGGTTAAAGTTTGGATCCAGCAGTATTGCTGGCAAAATAAATACTACTCCTCTGTGACCTCTGTGTATCCTCATTTTCCTCTGTGGAGACGTAACCTCGTCCTTTTCACGAACATATACTTTCTAGTAGTTTAAAAAATGCGCTGTAACACAGCGCATTTTTTCTTGCTATAAGCCCATCTGTTTGATAATCAAATAAATCGCTGCGCTGGCCACCGCACTGAAGGGAATGGTTATGAACCAGGCAAAAACCATGCTGCGAGCTACTCCCCAGCGTACAGCTGACATACGCTTTACTGATCCCACACCCATAATCGAGCCAGCAACAACGTGAGTCGTACTGACTGGTAAATGTAAAAAAGTCGCGATGAAAACAACCACTGCTCCATTTAGTTCTGCAGCGAAACCATGAATTGGTTCGAGTTTAGTAATCTTGCTGCCCACCGTTTTGATAATCTTCCAGCCGCCGAAAGAGGTACCCAACCCCATCGCAGCCGCGCAAGCAAGTTTGACCCAGGTAGGTACATCAAACGTCTCAATCTGCCCGGCGCTTAGCAAAGCCAACGTTATAATTCCCATTGCTTTCTGAGCATCATTTGAACCGTGTGAAAAAGACATCAACCCAACCGAAAGCAATTGGATACGTTGAAAGCCTTTATTCAACCAATACGGTGAGAACCGTCCAAACAACCATAAAAGCAAAAGCATAACCACAAAGCCACTCACCATAGCGATCATCGGAGATAATACCAAAGATAATACGATTCTCTCAATACCTGTCCAGTTTAATCCTGAAAACCCCTTGCTTACGGCAACAGCGCCCATTACACCGCCAATTAAGGCATGAGAAGAACTGCTCGGTATCCCCCGCCACCAAGTCACTAGGTTCCAGATGATTGCTCCCAGTAAAGCAGCGGAAATTACCTGCTGATTAACCATAGTCGGTGACATGACAATATCGCCACCAATGGTCTTTGCCACGCCTGTGCTCAGCAACGCACCGAGAAAATTTAATACGGCTGCCATTATAACCGCCACTTTTGGCTGAAGTGCGCGAGTAGTAACTGCAGTGGCTATCGCATTCGCCGTATCATGAAATCCATTAATAAAATCAAAAGCCAACGCTAGAAAAATGACCAGATACAAAAGACTTAAATCAGGCATATTTTAGCAGAACTCCTTTTAGTAGATCTGCTACATCTTCGCAAGTGTCGAGCACTTCTTCCATCTGATTCAATATTTCTTTCCATTTAATAACTTCGATTGGATCAACACCCTTGCGGAACAGTCGAGCGACTTCTTGGCGATACAGCTTGTCGCCTTTTGCCTCAACCTTTTCAATCCGACTGCAGCGAGCCTCTAATTTCAAACGATTCTTTCGGATATCAGGCAGGCAGTTGCAAGCTTTGTCAATCTGTTTGGCGCCTTTAGAAACCAATTCGGCTAACTCTTTAACACCATCAGAAGCCTTGCCGGCATTATACAAATGCAGCCTTTCAACAATGCCTTGAATACCATCAACAACATCATCCAATTTATTGGCCAGAGCATAAATATCTTCTCTGTCAATCGGGGTAATAAAGGTTTTGTTCAGGCGAGTGAGTATCTTTGCTGTAATATCGTCAGCTTGATTTTCATACTCGTCCATGGTCTGCATGATCGCTTCGACCTTATCTGGGTTGCGGAGCGCTGATTCTAACGTATCGGCTGCAAGCTGAATGACTTTGGTCATTTCCAAAACAAGATCGAAAAATTTTTCATCGGCTGGTTTCAGCTGAAAGGACATTATGTGCCTCCTCAAACTATTATACTGTATTAAGAGCGTGTTTCGAAAAACACGCAACCATAAAAGGGAGTCTGTTAGAAAATGTCCAGATGTTGTTACATATGCGACTACAAACATCGCTGTAATACATAAGCTTAGTAGTATCACTAGGAACAGCGAGGCTTGCGCAGCGCCGCGTACAAAGGGTACGCAAGCAAGCAAACGCAGTCGTGACAACGCAGATGGGCGTTTTGTAACAGACTCTATTAGAGTACCCGTACAACTCGCGGCAAATACAAAAGCCTCTGTGAAACAAAGAATAGAACTGGTTGGCAATGCAAAGGCTAGGTGTGAACGAATTGAAAACCAAGGAGCGCTTTCATGCAAGTCAGAACTGGATTAGAGATCGTCAGACTGCATCAAGAATATCGGGAAAAAATCAGTGAGCTCGAACTCTGCACAGCTAAAGTGGAAGGCCATGGTTATGCCCAAAAGGTTCTAGATGAGCAAATTAACCACCTGCGCAAACTTCTGCAAAGCCTGGAAGGAACTCGCTTTCAGGCGCTTGAGCCTGTTAACATTACCACATCCATGCTCGGTGGGGTATCAGACATCTTTTCGCAATAATTATAAAGTTAAATTATGCTGCAAAATGATAATATTCGTCAAAAGCTGACTTTTTCCTGCAATAAAACAAAAGAAGACATGATAAAGGTAGATTTTAACTATAGATGACTAGTCAAGGGTGTCGATAAGCACCCTTCTTTTTTTTGCCTATTTTTCGTTATTCGCTAATAGTTTTTGTGGGATTAATTGGAAAATTGAATAAATATAGGTCTAAAGACCCGTATATCTAGGACTTATGTCCTTATATGTAGTTTTTTTTCTAGTTCTCTTTCTGTTATTTAGACAAGTATCTCATATCAATAGCCATAAAATATAATAGATTACATTTTATGGAATTTATTATCCTGCGCGTGGAAATGCTAATTACACAAAACTATCCATCGGCTTTTAGGCTTGGTTCCTACATAGGGCAGAGACCTATATAGCCAGAGGAAGAGGGTGGTATTTCGTAGGGTGGATCAGTTCACTGTCCTGTCCTCATGCAAACTGTATCCCATACCCTTCAGCCAAAAGGCAACGGTAAGGACTGATCTCAGAGGGGGTATGTCTGAATCAATGTTTGGAGAGTTCTCTTTCCCCTAAGACCAAGAGGCCGTACGACCAAAAGTCAGCGTTGGATTAAAAGAAAACAAAACGAAAGGATTGAATTAAAGACATGAGGAAAAAGGGACTGAAACAGACATTAGTTTTGGTGTTGGTCGTGTTGTTTATTTCGTCTTATTCGCTGCCGGTTTATGCTGCGAATACTGAAATCGGTGCTACGGGTACTTTTTTAGGTGTTGTTGTTATTGCCCCAACCGCGCAAGCTGATAATAATGATGGAAAAGGCGTCGCCGTTGGCGACCAAAGCCAAGCCAACGGCCAGAATGCCACAGCAGTTGGGCAAGCAGCAAAAGCCAATAGCAACAACAGTACTGCTGTAGGCCAGAATGCTCAAGCAAATGCGAACAATAGTGTTGCCCTTGGGCAAGGTTCTGTTGCCGACGCAGCAGGCACTGTTTCAGTCGGAACTTCCACCAATACGCGGAAAATTGTCAATGTTACCGCAGGAACTGCTGCTACTGATGCAGCTACTGTAGGGCAAATGACAACCGGCGATGCCAATACACTGGCAAGCGCCAAAGCACATGCCGATGCCGGCGATGCAGCTACACTAGACGAAGCCAAAGACTATACTAATTCTACAGCTTTGAGAACGTTTAATGCTGCTAAGAAATACACTGACAAAGAGAATCTTCGTAATGATCAGGGTGGCGCTTCTGCCACCGGAGTGAACGCAGCAGCCTATGGTACAGGAGCAAACGCTAATGGCGACAATAGCACCGCAATTGGTCAAAAAGCTTACGCCACTGGCGCAAACAGCACGGCAAACGGAAACTCGTCAGTCGCTTTAGGCAATGATAGTACAGCGACCGGCGCAAATTCGTATGCTATCGGCACTGCAAGCACCGCTACAGGCGAGAGTGCATTTGCCGGCGGCAACAACAGTACTGCCACAGGACAAAATTCTCAGGCAATTTATAACAATACAACGGCAACTGGTCAAGACGCTCAAGCTGTTTACGAAAACAGCACAGCAACAGGCCAGCATGCTACTGCATACGGTAAGAATAGCACCGCAACTGGCCAAGACTCTTATGCCAGAGGTGAGAATAGCACTGCCACTGGTCAAAGTGCCAATGCTCAAGGTGCTAATAGCACTGCTACCGGGCAATATGGTCAAAGTTCGAAGGCTCAAGGTACAAACAGCACTGCTACCGGGCAATATGCTCAGGCTATTGGCGATAACAGCACTGCCAATGGTCAAAGTTCGAAGGCTCAAGGCACAAACAGTACCGCTACCGGGCAACATGCCACTGCGATAGGTCGCAATACGACGGCCACTGGTCAAGACGCAACCGCCTTCGGTTTAGATAACACCGCTACCGGTCAAAATTCCAAAGCGATCGGCGTAAACACCACTGCAACTGGTAAAGACGCCTTAGCGCTTGGTCACAACACCACCGCTACTGGTGAAGGCGCTACCGCTATTGGCCGTAACTCCACAGCTACTGGTCAAGATGCCACCGCAATCGGTAGGGATAACACCGCAACTGGCCAAAACGCTAAGGCAATTGGCTCAAACAACACCGCAACTGGCGAAGATGCGAAAGCGCTTGGACACAACTCCACCGCTACTGGTGAAGACGCTACAGCTATTGGCCATAACACAACGGCTACTGGTCAGGATGCTACGGCAATTGGTCACAATACCACCGCAGACGGCCAAGATGCCAAAGCCAAAACCGAAAACAGTTCCGCCTTCGGCCAAGGTGCTGTAGCCGGAACTAAAGGACACAATTCAGGAGAAGGCGAACGTAACGGCTTTGGATATGAAACCACTAATGCCACGGCAATAGGCCAGAATGCCCACGCCACTGGGCAAGATAGCACGGCTGCAGGCCAGGGTTCTAGAGCCACTGGCGATTACAGCACTGCAGTAGGCCAAAACGCCAAAGCCAAAGGATATCAAAGTACCGCAATTGGCGAAGCCGCCAAAGCCAGTGGAGAATATAGCACTGCCACTGGCCAAGATGCTTGGGCAACCGGCAGGAACAGTACTGCCACTGGCCAATATTCTACAGCTTCCGGCAAAAACAGTACTGCAACCGGCCAAAATGCATATGCTGAAGGCAACAATAGTACAGCTACCGGACAAAATGCATATGCCGAAGGTAAGAACAGCACCGCCTCCGGCCAAGAATCTACAGCCCACACGAAAAACAGCTCAGCTTTCGGACAGGGCGCAGTAGCCGGTTCTCACAACTACTCCCCAACGTTTAACGGCGATGGGAATGAAGAGAAATATGATAACACTAATGCCACAGCTATAGGCCAAAACGCCCATGCAACCGGTCAAGACAGCACCGCAACCGGCCAAAATGCCAAAGCCACAGGCGACCATAGCACAGCAGTTGGCCAAGAATCTAAAGCAAAAGGCGAAAACAGTACAGCAATCGGTGATGGCTCGGTAGCAAAGCGCAATGATACTACGGCTGTAGGTCAAGGCGCAGAAGCCACAGCGAAACAGGCCACCGCAGTCGGTCAAGACGCCGTAGCAAGTGCTCGCAATAGCACCGCCATCGGCCAAGGTGCTGAAGCGTCTGCTCGGAAGAGCACAGCTCTCGGTCAAGATGCCGCGGCATATGGCGTAAAAAGTACAGCTATCGGCCAAGGCTCTTCAGCAAACGCCCACAACAGCGTCGCGCTCGGCGCCGGTTCTATCTCAGATCGCCCCAACACCGTTTCCGTCGGCTCTTATGGCAATGAACGCCAAATCACCAACGTCCGCGAAGGTGTCGCCGATACCGATGCCGTTAACGTACGCCAATTGCACCGGTCAGGCGCGATGGCTGCCGCATTGTCAGGAATTGCAACCATGAAATATGATCCCCTATCAAAAGCTGAATGGGGTTTTGGAGTCGGTACCTATGGCGGCCAACAGGCTCTGGCACTTGGTATTAACTATCACTTTGATGAGTCTGTCATGGCTAATTTTGGTGTCGCTTTCCAAGGCAGCGAGTCGAAAATGGGTCGTTTCGGGTTAGTCTGGAGAATGGGACCTTCGACCAAACATACTGCTCAAGCTACCAGCACAGACGTTGAAAAATTGCAGACCGAAGTCAAAGAATTAAAGAGCGCACTTGCAGAACTGAAACAATTGATTACCAAAAGTGATCCCCCAGCAGAAGCAAAAGTAGAAGTTGAAGTTGAAGTAAAAGCAGAACCTGTCAACACCCCAGCCGAGATGCAAGACTACCCCCTAGCACCTCCAGCTTATACTAACTCTCCCGCAAATCCACAATAATCCCAACTGCAAAAAGGCTGCCAGAGCAACACGCTCTGGCAGCCTTTTGAATTACATGGATATTCATTCCGCGAAACAGATTTTTCCCGGTTCCATACTAGTAATTGCGGCTAATGATTCGATCCGGACCCCCTGTGCCCGTAAACTGTCGCCGCCGCCCTGAAAGCGCTTTTCGATGATAATGCCAGCACCGGCTAGTTTCGCACCGGCCTGATGGACGATATTAACTAATCCGTTCATCGCCTCACCATGAGCGAGAAAATCATCAACAATCAACACGACGTCATCTTTTCCCAGATAACGTGCCGACACTGTGATATGAACCGCCTCTTTGCGGGTAAATGAATATACATCTGCCGTATAGACAGAATCATTTTGAGTCGACGCGCGGCTCTTTTTAGCAAACACGAGCGGCGCATTAAGCGCTAACCCGACTGCCATCGCCACCGCAATGCCAGAGGCCTCAACCGTCAGTATGCGAGTCACTCCCTCTCCGGCAAACCGGGAGGCAATTTCCTGTCCCATTCGCATGACAAAAACCGGATCAATTTGATGATTCAAAAATGAGTCTACTTTTAGGACCTGGCTGCCGATGACTTCCCCATCGGCAAGAATTCGTTCGCGAAGTTCTTGCATGATTCTCTCCTAGCGTTTTACATATAAAAGTATAGAGGTGTAAGGACGAGCTACGTTAACCGCAGAGTACACAGAGTGCGCAGAGGATATCCGCAGAGGGTTACTTTGCCATAGCCCTCTGTGTACTCAACGCACCCTCTGCGTACTCTGCGGTAAAACGTCCTCCACATACTCTGTGGTTAGCGCCCCTTAGAGCTATTATATTATTTTACCTCGATTCCCTATCATATGGCAACCCCAAAGCTCCAGGAGCTGCTAATTTGCCACCGCGGCGAGCCATCACGGCAACCAGAGCAACAATAGTAAATATATATGGCAGCATCGTTAAGAAAAATGGCGACAGAGTAACACCCTTCACCTGAAGATAAAAGCCTAGCGCATCAATGCCACCGAACAGATAGGAACCAACCATAGCCCGCAACGGACTCCAAAGGGCAAAAATAACTAACGCGACAGCTATCCAGCCACGTCCGGCCGTCATGTTCTCCAACCAGCTCGGCGCATAGGCAAGTGACAGGTAGGCTCCGCCTACGCCGCATAACATGCCGCCAATGCATACATACAAATAGCGCAGAAAAAACACATTTATCCCCAGCGCATCGGCTGCTGCCGGATTTTCGCCCAAGGCGCGCAGATGCAGACCCGGACGGGTTCGAGTGAGGAACAGCCATAACAGCGGCGCTAATAAGTAACTGAGATAAACGAGTATGTCATGGTTAAACATAATTGGCCCAATAAAAGGAATGCCACTAAGAAAGGGCAGCGATTGTGCAACAAATGGCTGTGGAACAGGCATACCGATATAAGCCTTACCAAGATAGCCGCTCAAGCCAGTCCCAAACAGGGTCAGAGCCAAGCCGCATACTGTCTGATTAGCGCGCAGGGTAATGGTCAAAAAGGCATGTATCAGGGCAACCATACCGCCAGCGAGCAAGGCAGCAGCCAGTCCAATCCAAGAGCTTTCAAATGCCACAGCTGCGATGAAGCCAGAGACCGCCCCCACCAACATAATCCCCTCAACACCCAAATTTAGAATACCGGCCCG
Organism: Anaerosporomusa subterranea; assembly: GCF_001611555.1. Classification (NCBI taxonomy): domain Bacteria; kingdom Bacillati; phylum Bacillota; class Negativicutes; family Acetonemataceae; genus Anaerosporomusa; species Anaerosporomusa subterranea. The sequence continues at coordinate 814,768 of NZ_LSGP01000017.1, read as the reverse complement.
TTCAGTGACCAATTCGCCAAGTGCGGCATATAGTATCGGCGTGCCTGCAGTGATGGCGGCCGCCAGAACGGAAATAACAAATCCCTGATCAGCCACGCGCTACAGCTCCCTTCACACTCTTGACTACAAGCCGATATTGAGTAAACACTTCGCCGCCAGCAACAAAGAAAAGTATCGCACCTTGCAACATTGCCGACACAGTGGCAGATACACCAAAGGTCTGGATGTAGTAGCCACCCACTTGCAGTGCGCCAAACAGCAGTGAAACGATCCCAATCGCTAACGGGTTCATCCGGCTCAAATACGCAACAATAATGGCGGTAAATCCGTAACCTGGACTAATATTTGGCTGTAAGCGTCCGACAATGCCGCTGACTTCCGTCATGCCAGCCAAACCACAAATCGCGCCGCTGGCCAGCATCACAAGGTAAATATTACGTTTAATATTCATGCCGGCATAACGGGCTGCCGTCTCATTAGCGCCAATGACGCGGATCTCATAGCCCCAGCGTGATTGGCGGAATACCACATATAAAAGCACCATCAGTACAATAGCAAAAATCAGCCCAGCATGAATGCGGCTGTCACCAAGTGTAGGCAGCAAAGCCGACGGAGAAAAAGGCGCAGTCAGCGGAAAATTGTGGCCCTTCGGATCGCGCCAAGGCCCATGCACCAGATAACTAACCCAAAGACTGCCAATATAGTTCAACATGAGTGTAATAATAATTTCATTGACTTGCCATTTCGCCCGTAATGCAGCCGCAATCAGCGCCCAAATACCGCCACTGAGCATTGAAACAACCACCATTAGCGGCAGCAGCAGCCAGGCCGGCAGTTCCGGAAAGCTCAGCGCAACCCACGTTGCCGCAAAAGCTCCCATATACAGCTGCCCTTCGCCACCGATATTCCAGAGTTGCATGCGAAAGGCGATCGAAATGCCGAGACCACAAAGCATCAGGGGAATGGCCTTTACTAATGTTTCAGAAAGCCCGTAGGCCGAGCCAACGGCTCCGGTTAACATGGCAATATACACGTCCAACGGATTTTGTCCAGTCAAAGCGAGAAATACCGCACAAAACAATAGTGCCAGGATAACGGAGATAACGGGCGTGGCCAACGTCATCGCCGTTGAGGGCGCAAGACGCTTTTCCAGTTTAACCGCACATGGGAACAACACCCATTTCGCCTCCTTCCAATCGTACAGAACCTGCCATTAGATGACCGATCGTAGCAACGTCTACCTCATTAGCGGCAAACTCACCGGCGATACGGCCATTAAATAATACACCGACCCGATCTGCCAGCTTTAGAATTTCTTCCAGGTCTTCTGAGATTAACAGAATCGCCGTACCGTTCGCACGCAAAGCAAGCAGCAATTTATGCACCGCTTCGGTCGCGCCCACATCGAGACCACGGGCCGGATAAACAACCACCATCAGCCGGGGACGCTGTGCTATTTCTCTAGCCAGTAGCAATTTCTGCAGATTGCCGCCTGACAATAAACGCACAGGTTGCCGCAAACTAGCCAGTTTCACATGGTGCTGCTTGACCAACTTCGCCGCCTTTTCCTCATTCATTTGCCGCCGCAGCAGCCAGCGGCCAGAACATTCCGGCTGGCGATAACTTTTTAAAAGCAAATTATCGAGAATATCCAGATCTGGCGCCAGTCCGACACCAAGCCGGTCTTCTGGGACATAGCTGACACCACGCGCAATCATAGCTGAGGCTTTGCAGTTTGTTACTTCTTCACCGAAGACGGTAACCGAGCCCTCGACAACTTTACGCAATCCAGCGATCACTTCTGCCAGTTCACGCTGCCCATTGCCAGCGACTCCAGCCAAACCCAGTATCTCGCCTTGTCTTATGGTCAGCGATAAACGAGACAAACCTTCGAGTCCCATGTTATTTAGGGCAATTACCTTGTCTAACTTTAGCGCCACCGTTCCTACTGCAGCGTCTTCGCGTTCATATTGTGAAGCAACATCCCGCCCTACCATTAACCGAACCAATCGGTCAGTGTCGAGCTGAGTCCGCGCCAATTGACCGCTGACCTTGCCGCCGCGTAATACCGTTACCCGATCAGCTAATTCGTGAACTTCGTTCATTTTATGCGTAATAAAGACGACAGCGCATCCACTGTTCGCCATATTCTTCAAGTTTGCAAATAACTCGCAGGTCTCCTGCGGCGTCAGTACCGCCGTCGGCTCATCCATGATCAAAACCCGCGATCCTTGATACAATGCACGCAGAATTTCCACGCGCTGTTTCTCACCTACCGACAAGTGGCCGACAACAGCGTCTGGATTAACTGCCAGACCAAATTTTTCTCCCAAAGCAATAATTTCCGCTTTTACTTTCTTGGCAGACAGCAATAAGCCGCTACTTTCGCTCATCATCATGTTTTCCGTCACAGTGAACGGTTCGACCAACTTAAAATGTTGATGAATCATGCCAATGCCGCAGTTAATTGCATCACGCGGCGAAGCAAAATTACGGGTTTTCCCCTCTATGGCAATCGTTCCTGAGTCGGGACGGTACAATCCGGCGAGTACCGACATCAGCGTACTCTTTCCAGAACCATTTTCGCCCAACAGAGCGTGAATCTCTCCGGCGCAAATATCAAGGTCCACACAATCATTTGCAACTACGCCCGGAAAGGTCTTAACGATGCCGCGCATCTGGATAAGTGGTGCGCTCATATGTTTTCTCTCCCCTGTTTAAAATACATTGAGCCGCCAGAAGGCCCCATTTGCGTCACCACATCTGGAGCCTCTACAACGGCCTGAAAAGTTATTGTTTAGGAATCGTTCCGTCTACACCTTCAACAAACCAATTGAAGCTCAACATATCCGCATCAGACATTTTCTGACCGGCGGCAATCTTGATCTGACCAGACTGATCTTTTACTGGACCATGGAATACGTCCCATTGATTGTTCAGAATTTTTTTCTTAGCGTCTTCAACAAGTTTCTTGGTTTCATCAGTAACCATTGGGCCAAACGGAGCAATAGCTACCACGTCATCGCTCATCGGGCCCCAATACTGTTCAGACTTCCAAGTACCTTTCTTAACGGCATCGACTACTTTCACATAGTAGGGGCCCCAGTTCCAGAGAGCGGAGGTCAAAACAGCCTTAGGCGCCATCTTGCTCATGTCGGTGTTATAGCCAATGCCGAACTTACCTTTTTCCTGAGCAGCCTGCATGGGTCCCGGAGTGTCTTGGTGCTGAGCGATCACGTCAGAACCAGCGTCAAGCAGTGTTAGAGCAGCCTGTTTTTCTTTGGCAGGGTCATACCAGGTATTTGTCCAAACAACTTTTACCTTCGCTTCTGGGTTCACCGAGCGTACACCTTGGGTAAACGCGTTGATACCGCGGATAACTTCTGGAATCGGGAAAGCGGCTACATAGCCGATCGTATTGGATTTAGTCTGTTTACCAGCAGCAATACCGGTCAGATAACGGGCTTGATAAATCCGGCCGAAATAGGTGCCTACATTAGGCGCTGTCTTAAAGCCGGAGCAGTGTAAGAACGTGATGCCAGGATATTTTTTAGCAACATTAATGGTGGGGTCCATGTAACCAAAACTGGTAGTAAAAATGATCTTGTTACCCTGTTCGGCCAGTTGAGTAATAACACGCTCGGAATCCGCACCCTCAGGCACAGATTCAATAATAGTAGTTTGCACATCAGGCATTTTTTCCACTAAATACTTACGGGCTTGATCATGAGCATACGTCCAGCCGGCGTCGCCAACTGGTCCGATATACACGAAAGCGACTTTCAGCTTGTCTTGCTTTGGCGCTTCTGCTTTTTTCTCGCCGCCGCAGCCGCTAAGGACAAGCGACATAGCCATGACCAGAGTCAAAGCAAGTATAAGAGCCTTGTTCTTCATGTTTTTTCTCCACTCCCCATATGTATAATAGAACTTTTTTTACTTATTCTGCTTTAATGTTCGTTTCCCTGCTGGAGGAGTAAAAAAACATGAACGAATTTTATCTTTTTCAGCAAAATGTTCTAAAAATCGGAAATGGACTGCTTAACCGCAGAGTACGCAGAGACCGAAGAGGGTGCTCTGAGGGCTACTGGGTTACGAAAATAACCGTTCCCTCTGCGGGTCCCTTCCGCGTACTCTGCGTGCTCTGCCATTTACAGACGTATTCTCTGCTTCAGGACGTGTAAATGTCTTCTCGCCAGTGCTTTAGAATTGGTAACTCTGCCCGTACTTTATCGATTAGCGACAAATCCATCTCTGCGGTAATCACAGTCTCGTGCTCGTCTGCGGCTGCCAAAATGCGTCCCCAGGGATCGATTAGCATCGAGTGACCATAAGCCTTATATTCAGCATTAGGATTTTTCGCAGGCGCAGCGCCGATCAAAAATACCTGATTATCCACCGCCCGCGAACGAAGCAGCAGCTCCCAATGCGCCGGTCCAGTCGTCCAGCCAAAAGCGGCAGGGTAGATCAACAGTTTTGCCCCTTGGAGTGTCATACATCTTGCAAATTGGGAGAAGCGGATATCATAACAAACACCAACACCAAACGTCAGATCCGGTGTTGAAACTACAGTCGTTTTATCCCCAGCAGTTAAGGTCTTCGACTCCTGAAAGACAGTACCACCGGCAATATCCACATCGAAAAGATGGGCTTTGCGGTGGCGCGCCAGTAGTTTCCCTTGGCTGTTAAAGACAAAGGAAGTATTGTAAATGCGGCCAGCGGCATCTCGTTCAGGAATCGAGCCGCCCACGACTGTCATTGCATACTTTGACGCAGCCGCAGACAGCATCTTTGTTGTCTCACCCGAATATTCTTCCGCGTATTGCGGAAACAGCTCTGCCGTGTAGGGACAATTAAACATCTCCGGCAATACGGCCAGCGAACACCCGGCCTGCTTGGCCTGCCGCAGCATATCCTCAGCCCGGTCTAGATTGTCCTGTTTGTCGTCCTGTACAGCCATCTGACAAATGCCCACCTTAATACTACTCATGCCCTTCCCTCCTGTACTATTTTCACAACAGTTCGCCACCGCGATTGCCATTTCCTTTCATATTCTGTTTTCGATACTGTGTGGTATAATAACTACTATACTACTAGGCTATTAACAGTATTTGCAATTTTTGAGGAAATGATGGTGAATTACCCTATGAGTCAGATAACAGCCAGTCATCTTCAAGCTGGCATCATTTTCGGGGACCGCTTAGCAGGCGAATATGTATACATGCCTGCAGGCGAAGTCGGGGTTAGCGAGCCATTATGCGTATTCGAAAACAGCAAAGAGCGGCGGGATCTATCGCTTGCGGCAGCTGCCGCCTTAGTTCAGAAACTAAGCTTGCGACCTGTCAGACATCCGCGCTTTGGATTACGTTCCTATTAGACCTTTGTGCCCTCTGTGACCTCCGTTTACTCTGTGAAATCGTTATCTGTATCCTATTACCTTTACTATTTTCTATTCATAGCTAACGTTCGAACCGTCCATCCTATAGCTAGAGGAGGGATGTGTTCATTATGGATTGGCAGCAAATTTTGCAAGATACTTGGCAGACAACGCTAATATTCTTCGCATTACTTCTTTTCACCCGCATTCTAGGAAAAACTCAGGTCGGTCAGCTCACTTTTTATGAATACGTCAGCGGTATTACAATTGGTTCTATCGCTGGCAATATCGTGGCATCCGAGCCAGACAAATTCGTTAGTCATTTCTATGATCTAGTATTGTTTGTTGCTCTAGCCTATGGCATTGCCCATATCACCCTTATCAGTAGACCTATGCGCAAGCTCATCGAGGGCTCACCGACGCTTGTCATTAAGGATGGTCGAATTCTGCGTGAAAGCATGAGAGCCATGCGCTACGATCTTGACGAGCTAAATGCACAGCTGCGTGAAAATGGCATAGTGGACCTCAACGAGGTCCACTATGCCATGATTGAAAATAACGGCACAATGACTGTTGTCAAGAAAGCCGCCTATCAGCCGGTGACGCGGTCTGATCTAGCCATCATGGCAACAGAGGGGATTTATCCTGTCGAATTAGTCATGGATGGAGAAATTGTTGAAGAAAACCTATCTGAACAACACTCCCGCGAATGGCTGTCACAACAACTGCAAGCGCAGGGATATGCGGATTTAACAGCAGTTATGTATGCGGTAGTGGATTCAAAGGGAAACTTCTTCGTCTGTCCAAAGTCCTAGCATTTTGCTATTCGAATCGCCCGGCCCTCATGCAGTGATTGCTTGGCTGCCAGCCCAATCAACACCGGCTTTAGTCCGTCCAAGCCGCTAACCGGGGTGTCAGCACCGTTCGCCACTGCGTTGACAAACGCTTTCATTTCATCAATGAAGGATTCTTTGTACCGTTCCAGGAAAAAATATTTCGGCTTGTCGCTAATTATGCCTGTGGCTGTGCTGATGACAGCCGTCGTTGGTGTATCATTAGCGACTGAGATGCAGCCAGCCGAGCCGAAAACTTCCACCCGTTGGTCATAGCCGTATACGGCGCGGCGGCTATTATCAATAACGCCGATTGCGCCATTTTCGAACTTCAGTGTGACAACGGCTGTATCCACATCACCCGCTTCAGCAATTGCCGGATCAACCAGCACGTTGGCGGTTGCGAATACTTCCTCCACTTCACTGCCAGCCAAATACCGCGCCATATCAAAATCATGGATGGTCATGTCGAGGAACATTCCACCGGAGACCTTTACATACGCGAGCGGCGGCGGCTCGGGATCGCGTGATGTGATCTTGACGATATGCGTCTGTCCGATTGCCCCGCGTTCAACTGCATCATGGACTTTGCGAAAGTTGTGGTCAAACCGTCGGTTAAAACCGATCTGTAGCTTTACGCCGGCTTCGTCGACAGCGACAAGGGCCTGACGGATGACTGACACATCAAAATCTATCGGTTTTTCACAGAAGATATGTTTTTTTGCTTTGGCCGCCTCCATAATCAACTGTGCATGGGTGTCTGTCGAAGAGCAAATCAATACGGCGTCAATTGCCGGATCTGTGAGTATATCCTGATAATCTGGATAAACCAGCTCAATACCTAACGATTTCGCCCAATCCTTGGCCTTGTCGGCATCAATGTCAGACACGGCCCGGATATGGGCGTTTTTTACGTGATTGACGATATTTTCCACATGCAGCCTGCCAATTCGACCGACCCCAATGATACCTAGGACCACTTTTCCGTCCATTACAATCCCCCTTCTTTCATGCCTGCGAAACACTGTTTTAGACTGGTCTGCGAACGCGATCTGACAACCATGCGGTCTGGCATGTTGATCGTTTCTAGCGACACATAGCCGCCATAATTCATTTTGCGCAGTGTATCGCAAATTTGCGAAAAGTCGATATGTCCCATCCCCGGCAGCCAGCGGTTACTATCGGCGAAGTGAAGATGCAGCAGCCTATCGCCAAGTTTCTCTAAGGAATGGCAGATGTCAGCCTCTTCGATGTTAGCATGGAAGGTATCAAATAAGATGCCAATCTGTTCACCACCGGCAACAGAGGCCAAGAATGCGACCGTCTCATCCACCGTGTTAAGCAAAGTCGTTTCATAGCGATTAATCGGCTCGACCATTAGCTCAACCTGACGACATTCGGCGTAGGCAGCGCAGACTTCGAGCGCTTCAGCCAGATACGTCAAGTCCCGATCCTTCGTGCCTGGGTTCCCCGCTCCGCGTAGCAGTCCAATAGTTACGAGCGGGAAGCCAATTGCGGCGGCAAGATCAACATGCTCCCTCAGCCGCTGAACTGCACTTTCCCGGACCTCCCTAATGCTATCAGTTAGACTAATTCCCTCCAGCGCCCTCGCTTGGCCGGTAGAAACCGCGGTCACGACGAGATGATGCCGCCGTAGTTTATTATTCAATTCTTCAACATTGACTCGCTTCGGATCAGAAACGCAGATTTCAATCCCGTCAAACCGATTTTCCGCAAGCCAAGAGAGGGCTTCATCAAACTCAGCTGCAAAAAACGGTGAGAAGCCTGTATCAAACTGTAGCGGGATTGTTGCACTAATTTTGTTCATGCCTGACCAACCTCCTGCGCTACTAGTACCGTATCAGCCTAGGGTTGACACGGTACTAACTATCTTGTCGTCCCCCGGACGACAAGTTCGGGCTCTAAAATCATTTTCTTACTGTCATTCTTCGTCTTGTCACAAATTTCACCAATGCAAATCTCAGCTGCAAATTTCCCCATCTGGTACTTAGGTTGCGAAATGGTCGTCATCTGAATCTGTGAATAGGCTGCGAAGGGAATATCGTCAAAACCAACAATGCCAAACTCACCAGGTACATTAAGGCCAACTTCCTTAGCTCGTTGCAGCACACCCAAGGCAATCACATCATTCGCCGCAAATACCGCGTCTGGCGGATTCGGAGTGGAGAGCAATTTCCCGGCGATCTCATAGCCGCTTTGGCTATCGAATTTACCGTTCAGAATCAATGCTTCATCGACAGGATATTTGTAGCGATGCAGCGCCGATTTATATCCATCCAGCCGTTCGGCGCTCACGTGCACCTCGCTCTTGCCGCCGATAAATGCGACGCGTTTGTAACCTGATTCAAGAAGCTGCTTGGTTGCCAAAAAACCACCTCTGACATTGTCAATTACCACAAAACTGTTGCTGACTTCATGGGGAATCCGACTGATAAAAACCATCGGTATTTGGATATTGTTATAAATTCTTTCATCAGATACCGGAGTAATGATGATTCCATCCACCCTGCGCTCTTGCAGAACCCGCAGGTATGTTTCCTCTTTGGCAAAACTCCAATTGGTATTACAAAGAAAGATATTATAGCCCAGCTCGCTGGCGGCGTCTTCGACGCCCCGGGCGATTTCCGGGAAAAATGGGTTAGTGATGTCAGGAATGGCCAATCCGATAATATTCGTCTTTTTGGTCACTAGCCCTCGCGCTACGGCATTCGGCTGATAGTCCATGTTCACAGCTTCCGCCAGGATCATCTTTCTAGTTTGTTCATTAACCCCCGGCCTACCGCTCAACGCGCGTGAAACTGTAGCATACGAAACGCCAGTCTCTTTTGCTATATCCTTAATCGTAACAGTCACAAGCATTACTCCTATCGCGCAAGATCCAGCGGCAGATTATCTGTCAACACCATCTCGATCACCTCGGCAACCCCGTCTGTATCTTCACCGGTTGTCACATAGCCGGCCTGCTGTTTCAGATATTCATGCGCATTGGCCACCGCCACTCCTAGCCCGGCTGCCTGAATCATCGACAGGTCGTTTAAGTGATCTCCCAATGCCACCGTTTGCGACGGCTTGACGCCAAGGATAGAACATAGTTCCAAAAGCGCTTTGCCTTTGGAGACGTTATCCGGCAGCACTTCCAAATAACTACGTTCAGAGCGAACAGTATTAATCATACGACCGCAAGCCCTGACGCATTCTTCAACAAACCCGGAAAAGCCTCTGTCATCACCGATAATCAATAGTTTGGTCGGCGCACCCTCAAGAAAAGCAAGCAGGTCGCCGACTTCCTGCCAATTGACCCCGTCTTTGGCCGCGTAGCGACGAATAACGTCTGTTCCCTTCTCGACATACAGAGATTGATTCTGATATAAGAGAACATCCCAGGGATAACGCTTAACTAGACCAAGAACCGTTCTCGCAATCCCACAATCAAGCGTGTGCTCCCGCAGCGCCAAGGCCTTGCCTGGATGCACAATCTTGGCGCCATTATAGAGAATTATCGGTACAGTGATAGCAAGCTCTTTGATATATTTAGCGACAGACATCTCCATTCTGCCGGTAGCGATCGAAAAGAGGCCTCCTCCTGACTGGAACTCAGCGATCAGGTCTTTCGTATGTTTCGGGATGGCTTGTTGCTTGTCAAGCAAGGTACCATCCAAATCAGATACGATCAGCTTGCATCTCATGCTGTTTTTCCATCCTCTGGCAGCACTCGCGCGCAGACTTCGTCAAAGACGAGCCCCACTTCACCGCCGACGTTAATCATGCCGCTACTCAGGGGATTCGCAGTCTGCGCCACTAACCGGGTCTTACCGACACTGAGCTCATATTCGGCAACAGCTCCTAAAAAAGTCATTTGCTCGACGGTCGCGCTTACCTGTCCGCCTGCTTTGACCACACGAACAGCTTCCGGTCGGATAAACACGACGCAGGGATTGCCAACCCGGCAATACCCGCTCGGACAGCCAGCCCTGATGACTCCATCGCCGATTCTGACCAACCCGACATCTCCATCAATGCCGACCAGAACGCCTTCCAGGAAATTGGCTTTGCCCATGAAGGTAGCGACAAAGCGGTTGACAGGCCGGTAATAGATTTCATAAGGACTACCTAACTGCTCGATGGCGCCATTATTCATAATGATCACCGTATCCGAAATTGCCATCGCCTCAGCCTGATCATGCGTGACATAGATACTGGTAATGCCTAGCCGCAGCTGCAGTTTCCGGATTTCATCCCGCATATATTCTCTAAGCTTTGCATCTAGGTTTGAGAGCGGCTCGTCGAACAGCAGCAGCCTGGGTTCCACCACAATTGCTCTGGCTAGCGCCACTCGTTGTTGTTGACCGCCGGACACCTGATTGGGGAAGCGGCCTTCCATTCCGTTCAGCCGCATCAGGTCGATGACCTGATTTGCACGATGCTGAATTTCTATCTGGCGCAGCCCTCTAACTTGCAAGCCATAGGCGATGTTCTCGTAAACAGTCAAATGGGGAAATAATGCATAGCTTTGAAAAACCATGGCGATGTCGCGCCGGTTCGGCGGCATACAGGTTACATTTTTATCACCAATAAAGATGTCGCCGCTGGTTGGAGTCTCAAATCCGGCGATCATGCGAAGCATGGTGGTTTTCCCACATCCAGACGGACCAAGAATAGTTGTTAATTGCCTATCGTTGAACTCATAGCTGACATCGTTTACAGCTGTTAGATAGCCTTTATGATCATGGCGTTTAAATTCTTTGCTTAAGTTTTTTACCGCTACACCGGTCTGTTTCTTGTACTCTGCCATCTTTCCCACTCCTAACCGTAGTTTTTCCTGCCCATGAGGCCAACCAAGTACTCTAGCGCTTTGATGGCTGCGATGATAAAGACGATCAAAATCATCACATACGCGGCTGCTGAGCTGTACCGGCTGAGTTGCACATGGGAAAGTATCGCAATCGTTACCAGATTCCATTGGGCGGAGATTAGGAAGATGACGGCGCTGACTGCAGTCATCGCCCGTACGAACTCATAAACAAGTCCGGAGAAGAATGCGGATTTAATTAACGGCAACGTAATGCGGCGGAAAGTGGTGAAACTGCCGGCCCCGAGACTGGTTGATGCTTCCTCAATACAGGGATCGATCTGCAATAGCGCAGATGTGCCGGATTCGATCGCCACAGGCATGTTGCGGAACAGGAACGCGATAATAATTAACGCGGCAGTTCCATTCAGCGCCAAAGGAGGTTCATTAAAAGCAAGGATATAGCCAATACCAACAATTGTGCCAGGCACGGCGAAGGTAAATAATGAAATGGACTCCATCGCCCTCCGTCCCAGGAAACGCTTGCGAACCACGAGGAAAGCGATGATCATGCCGAGAATACCGCCTACCGGGGTCGCTATTAGCGATAGATATAGTGAATTCTTCAACGGATCGAAACCCAGATCAAGGACAAACCGGTAGTTATCGAGAGTAAGCGTGTGATTAACGCCCCATATTTTTACGAACGATCCGTAGAGCACCGTCCCGTAAAATAACAAGACTGAAGCGGTGAAGAAAAGACAAAGGGCGAATAGCGTGCGCACGATTAGGACATCGCTGATCAGTTTCCGTTCATAGGATGGTTTGCCTGATACCGTCACATAGCATTTCTTGCCCAGCCAGTATCTTTGCAAGAAGAAAGCGATGAGGGATGGTACTAGCAAGGTGACGGCAAGGATAGATCCTACCTGCAGATTATAGGAACCTGTAATCTCCAGATAGGCTTGAACTGCCAAGGTAGAAAAATTCCCTCCCAAGACCATTGGATTGCCAAAATCCTGCAAAGAGTTAACAAATACCAATAGAATGGCACTGGCGATCCCTGGCAGAGACAGCGGCAAAGTAACTGTCCGGAAGATATAGCCCCGTTTCGCGCCAAGATTGTAGGCAGCATCCTCTACGGCGGGATCGATGGTCTCCAGTATACCTGCAAGCGTCAGATACGCGATCGGAAAGCTCGAAAGTATCTGAACCAGGGCAAGGCTGGGTAAGCCGTAGACGTCAAAATCCTGCAAGCCAAGCAGATTATTAACGATCAGACCCTGACGACCGAAGAGGAAGATCACTGACAAGGACAAAACAAACGGCGGCGAAATAATCGGCAAGGTCGCAATCATACGAAAAAAGCCTTTAAGCGGCATAGTCGTACGGGTGATCGCATAAGCGAAGATATAGCCGATCAAAGTAGAAGCGATTGCGGTGACAGCCCCTAACTTCAGACTGTTCCAAAGCGTTTCAAGGTAAAACGCGTTTTGGAAGATCGTCGTTAGTCCGCTTAGACTGAAGACGCCTTGGTCGTTCGTCAGGCTAACCTTGAGCACTAGCAACAATGGCCAAAGCACAACAGCAACAGGCAGGCGCAGACGGCTGCAACAGTCAGTGCCAATAGCGGTTCCATGCGGATGGATTTCGGACGAGTGCAGGCTGGCTTTGTTGCAAGAGTGGATAGTTCCAAAATCGCGCACCTCCGATGTAAGAACTCAAAAAAAGCGACTGTTCCCAGGGGTGTTCAGATGCCCTAGATGGTAGGCAGCCCCGCAAGACCAGACGCGACGCGTACTAGACGTACGCTAGCAATGGGATTGCGGGGCTAACACCCCAGATGGGGTATATCAACGCCCCTGAACATTTATTGCGGTCTCGCCATGATCTCCTTATTAAATTTTTCGACAAGCCGACCGCGATTCTCACCAGCCCAGACATTATCATAGCGAATAGTCTTGATATCAGTCAGCTTCACAGCACCTTTAGGAGCTTTTGCCTCGGTATTGACAGGCAGGCGGAAGGTTTTTGCTGTCTCATAGGTCTCCTGACCTTCCTTGCCAGCAAAGAAATCAATAAATTTCTTGCCGTTTTCGACTTCATCCTTTGGGCCATTCTTCACCATAGCCATACCACCAATTTCATAGCCGGTCCCATCGCGCGGGAAGGTCAGTTTGAGAGGATACCCCTCATTAATCGGAATGAGGATATCATGTGAGAAGCAAATTCCAACCAGCGCTTCTCCCAAACCAGCTTTCTGCGCTGGAGCGGCGCCCGATTTCTCATAGTTACGGATATTAAGATTGAGTTTTTTCAGATAGGCAAAAGCATTGTCTTCACCCCACATCTGCACCAGTGAAGCGAGTACCGTGTACGAAGTGCCGGATGCTCCCGGATGAGCAATCGAAACCAGTCCCTTGAACTCCGGTTTCAGCAAATCATCCCAGGACTCAGGCGGTTTGATGCCTTTTTGTTCAGCCAGTTTGCTATTGGTACCAAAGCCGAGAATGCCAATATAAATCGGCGACCAATAGCCCTGTTTATCTTTATACTGTTCGGGCGCGGCTGCAGCCGCTGGGCTGGCGTACGGCTCAAGCAAACCATCCTTAGCCATCACGATGAAGGTGTCTGACGGGCCGCCAAATACGATGGTTGACTTGGGATTGTTTTTTTCCGCTCTTAGCCGAGTGATGATCTCCCCTGCCGACAACCTGACAAAGCTCACCTTGATACCTGTTTTCGCTTCAAACGCTTTGACATAGGTGCCGATTTCGTTTTCATTGAGGGCAGTATAAATCGTTAGATTTTTGCTCTGAGCCGTCTTTTCCGCCGCAGGCTGAGAACTGCCGCAACCTGCCAACAGCCCGGCGCAGAATAGCATCAGCGTCGCCAGTGTGATAAATACTCTTCTCGTCTTTGTCATGATCTCCCCTCCTAATATACTTCAGCAAGTACTTTCAGAGTTTTTTCCTTGCCAACCCGGATTGCCTGTTCAACATCCCAATTCCAATACTCCGGTCGGAACAATTCGACCGAAGCAGCCCCGTCATATCCATTCTTGCGTAAAATACGCAGGATCCTGTCAAGCGGAACGACTCCGTCTCCTGGCCAGAGGCGGTGCTGATCACGTAGAATCCCTGGCGGAAGATCTTCGCTGTCATCGACATGCAGTACGAAGATCTTCTTAGCGTCAGCCTGTTCAAGGTCCTCCCAGCGTGAATTCATCACGTGAAAGTGAAAACAGTCCAGCACCAAGCCCACGCTGTCACGATTCAGCTCATGAATAATCTCATAGCATTGCCCAAACGTATTAACAGAACAGTTGGGATAACCGACAAACTCATAGGCTAATCTTATGTCATGCCGTTCAGCTGTGTCCGCTAAATCATTCAGCACACTGATTGACTCTCGTCGGATTTCGCGGATTGTCTTATCGACAATATCAAAGGTCGGCACGACGATGATTGTATCGCAACCTACCTTCTTGCCAGCAGTACACAGCAGGTCAAGATCGCTTTTGATCTGGCTATAGCCAGCTTTATCGCGAAAGGTGATAAATTCGAGTGCATTGAAAGTGTATGGTTTCAAATAATGATCGTCAAAAAATGCTGCCAGTTCGCCAATGTCGTGTTCTGACAAGTATTGCTTCAATTTGTCTAATCTAATTTCAATCAGATCATAGCCATGCCGGTCGGCCAGTTCCAAATCCAGCGCCAATGTTGAGCGCTTCATGGTGGTGGCTTCATTGAATCCGATTTTCACGTTAATCCTCTCCTCAACAAGCGTCCCGGTAGACCTGATCAATATAAGCCTCCACATCGTATCGCGAGCCGCGGAATGGGCCAGGAGTCTCCATTTTCAGCGATACTAATGCTGCAGCGTACAAAAGCGCCTCGGGAATCGCTTGGCGCTGTCGTTCGGTGATATAGGCGCTGAAGCAGGAGTCGCCACGCCCGGTCCGACCACTGAGATTGCGTGACCTCAGCGGAACCGTATAGAACTCACTGCCGTCGTATATCAACGCCTCAGTGTTGTGAGTCACCATCACCTCGCCCGCACCCCATGCGTGGAGCTGCCGGGCAGCTTCTCGCCGGTCTGTTAGTCCGGTCATAATTTCGGCTTCCGCTGCATCGACTTTGAGATAGGTTATCTTTGAGAGGCACTGTTGTTTATTTTGCCAATCTTTGAACACCATCACGCCGTTTTCGGCATGCCGCAGAAATCCCTGCATATCGACCGCTAGCTTACCCCGGCCAGCGAGCACGTCGATGAGTTCTTCCGGGAAATCGCCGGCGATCAGCCCGGCTAAGTGATACACAGCGCTGTCGACAGCAGGAATATCCTCAGATAAAAATGGGTCAGCAATCGAGAGCGCAGTGCAAAGCCGCCGTTCCCGGTCATCAGATAAAAATTCATTACGAATAGCAGTGTCATCCTGCGAATAGAGCCAGTGAACATCAGTGGCAGGGACGCTGAATTCCTGCAGAAGTTCTTCGCTGCCCCGGGCGATCTTAGTCAGCAAACCGGTCTTATTCCCGCCTGCCATGGCAGCATATGCAGCGTAAAGAACAGCGCCGCCCAGTAAATTCTCCGTTGTTCCCTGGTAAAGAATCTCATCGCGAGAAAGATGGCCGATGATAAAGGTATCATAGCAATTCAACGCGGCCTCACCTCAATTATAACTTCTGGAATACGCCCATCGGCGTCAGTTCGTAAACCGACTTCCAGCCTTCGCTGAACGGTTCTTGCAAAAATGGTTTCATTTCTGCTTCTGTCCGAAGGGTAGTCTTCTCTACCGGCGGCACTGTTCCAGCCGGGAATGCCTCGAGGATTTGGTCGTGCACCAGCGTCAAATAGCGCAGGATGGCTGCAATCGGCCGCTTAGCTTTTCCGGCGGTAGCAATGCTCGGTTTGCCGACAACCCCCTGAGGTGTTGCCGCACGTTCAATGGCTGCGTGGCCTTCACCTTCTGACCAGCGGTGTGGTCGGCGAAATGGCTCGACCGATTTATCAAAGTGTCCGTCAGGCAGGAAAGACTCTCCTTCGGCGTCTTGCACTACGCTCATATCGATCATGTCAGGGAACATTAACAGCCCGACCGAGGTCTCTGCTTCGTCAGCATGAATAAAGTGTGTCTCTAGATTGCCTTCCCGAGCAACCGGGTAGAAGAACTCCCGAACAGCCCGGTGCCAGTCGAGCACTTGGAAGATGCCAGGTAGTTGGAAGCGCTTCATGAATTCTTGGATAGCTGATTCCAACATCCACAGATGCCCGTGGTTATTGATCATAATGATTTTGCGGAAACCGTCATTCCATAAGCCCAGCATGGTATAGATTAGGGTTTCCTCGACAACTTCTTTGGGCATAATCACTGTTCCTGGCATGCCTAAGTGGTGGTAGGGGTGTCCGCCGTAATTCAGCGGTGGGAATGCCAGGCTTACCTCCCGCCCTTGCGTGGCAGTGTAACGGCGCAGTCCCTCCAGAATTTGCGTTACCATGAAGGTATCAAGTCCGCTATTGGCATGAACGCCGTGGTTTTCCGTGCAGCCAATCGGTAAAAAGACGATATCATTCTTGCGGCGCTTCTCAATCACCTTGCTCCGCGGCGTGTTCTGAATGTAGCTTCCAGCCTTGCCCAATTCGGACTCAGCTGGAATTCCGTATTCAGCTAGTACCGCGTCGATTTCCGCCTCAGAAGCATCCCAAAGCTGCTTTTTCAGTCTGCCGACCGAATTATCTTCAAAAATAATCGCCGGATCTTCAGTTAGTAGCCAGCGTTTTTGTTCCATGGTTACCCCTCCCCTAATTACATTTAATCGCAGGTTACGTGGAAAGGGTACGTTTTACCACAGAGTACACAAAGGGTCCGTCGAGTGCACAGAGGGTTTGGAAAGTAACTGTCTTTAATAATAAACCGGTAAGCCTCTGCGGGTGACCTCCGCGTACTCTGCGTACTCTGCGGTTAACGTACTCGTCCTACCCTAAAATCCTCATATCTTTCCCTTAGTCCATCAAACAGGTAATCTTGCATTCCGAACGGTCAGTCCGGAGCGAAATGATATGTTCTGGCACTTGATCGAGAGTAATTTTCTTTGTAATCATTGGCAACATATTCATGCCAGACGCCATCGCCTCGATCACCCGCGGGAATGTACCTTCGCCAGAGTGCCCCTGGGCGCCGACGATCTGGGCCCGGCGCACTTGCAGGACTTCACCAGTTACCGGCATCTTAGCGTCAGCCCGGGCAACCACGACAATAGTGCTATTCAGAGTACGCCCATCCCAGATGCATTGCTCGATCAGTGGATAAACTATAGTTGGCAAACCAGTTGCTTCGAGATACAACTTGGCGCCATAACCATCTGTCAATTCCAGGACTCGTTCAACAAAGTTTTCTGTTAAGGGATTTACGACAAAATCGGCTCCCAAGGCCCGGCCAATCGCAGCCCGCCCTGCTTCCGGCTCAGATAGGATGACCCGCGCTGCGCCCATGCTTTTTAGGATAGCGCACGCCGCTAAGCCAACCGGCCCGCCGCCACAGATAACCACATTATCGCCTGGTTTTATGCCGCCAGCGCGCTGGACGACTGCGTTGTAAGCGACCGAGGTCGGTTCGACCAGACTGCCGGCTAAGAACAAATCATTGCCCGGATACAGCTTCTTGAGCGATTCAAGCGACCAGACTACTCGATCCGGCACCACGATATAGCGGGCAAAGGCTCCATCCACGTTGAAACCAAGTTCATCTAGATGCTCGCAATGGTTGGGATAACCATCGGCACAAGGCTGACAGCGAGCACACCATAGCATTTCTTCAGCGCATACATATTCACCGCCGCTAAAAGGCTTGTTCGTGCGCTTATTGACCGCTCCCGGACCTGCTTTTTTCACAATACCGGCAAACTCATGCCCTAGCACAGCGGGAAAGCCGGTTAAACCCGGATACCAGATATAGCCGTCAGCGTCAGGCTGGGCCATATGCACATCACTGCCGCAAATACCGCAGGCTTTCACCTCGATCAGAACTTCACCCGGACCAGGCTCTGGAATATTGACCTCTTCGATGCCGAGGCAGGGATTTCGCCACACTTTGCTCCCCAGATAGGTTTGTTTCTGATCGATGTCTTTCGGCCCTAGCCGAAACTCCGGTTTAGGCTCCCAATCTCCCCGCAAGACTACTGCTTTCATTTTGTCCTCCATATTCCCCATACCCCTCTCTTCTAATGATTTCTTGCAAACGTTTACAAATTCAAGCCATGTATAATTGCCCTTGCATAATAGAAGTCCTGCTTTGCATCACGCTATCAGCTTGTTCATAGGCATTATATTAAAAAAATCTCTGATATATGTCTTTGCAATGGAGCGAATTTTCGTTCTAGGCAACAAGGTCGTAGTAAACGTTTGCGAGACTAACGTAACCTCGTCCGCCTCGCGAAACTTATAATCTCTATGGTTTCTAAGAAAAATTGCTGAGGTGGGATTCCGTAACAAAAAAGAGACGGCGTATTGGATCAGCCATACGCCGTCTCTCTCAACTTAAGTTATATCAAGAACATCGCCACTATAGTAGTTGCTGCCATTCCAGTTGCAACGGGAACCAAATTGCGCCTAGCTAGCGCGAACGGATCTACGCCGCAGATGGCCGCCGCTGGAATCAGCGCCCAGGGTATGATCGTACCGCCACCTACCCAGATGGCCGCAATCTGTCCTAATGCCGTGAGAGTAGCAGTTCCGCCGCCGATAGCGTGAGAGAATAGCTTTGCCACCGAACCCGCTAATGAGATACCGGAAAATCCAGAGCCATCCAGACCGGTGATTGCTCCGACTAGTGATAGTGTCACCGCGCCTGCTGCCGCATTCAGCGGCACAACCTGCGCCAAAGCAACTCCAAGGTCATTGACGATTCCCTGCGATCCAGCTGGCAAAACCTTGCCAAAAATTTGTACAAAGGCCGAATCGCCTAGATAAAAAAATGCGGCGATAGGAATAACCGGACCAAATATCTTGAAGCCGAATTGAAACCCGTCTGTCAGATAAGTAGTGATCTGTTCCAATGCGCCATGTCCATAGGCAAAGCCGGAAAGCGCTGCCAAGACAATGACCGCAGTGCCGCCAATTAAAGCAGTGGCGTCACCACCCTGAAGTTTAACTGAATACATAACGACAACATCCAATAGGAACAGAACTGGCACGAGTACCGCCAACCAGCGTTGCTTCCCCGGCGACAGTAATGCAGCCGGCTCTACGGCTTGGACCTTGTCTGCTACGATTTCCCCTGTCGCCAGTGTTCCATTCATAAAATCCCGCCGCAATTGCCAAAAAGCAACTGCCACCGTGACTGCTCCCATCACGCAAACCAGCGGGATGCTTGCCGTGACAACCGCCTGCACCGGAATTCCAGCTGCGTCGGCAGTCAGTTTAGGTGCAGCTTGAATAACGAAATCACTTGACAGAGCAATACCGTGGCCAAATAGGTTCATCGCCATAGCCACGCCGATGGCCGGCAAGCCCACGCGCAGTGCCGCAGGTAGCAGGACTGCGCCTAAAAGGGCAACTGCAGGCGAAGGCCAAAAAAACCAGGAAATAGTCATCATCAGCAAGCCAATTACCCAAAAGGCGGCAGCCGGTGACGACATCAGCCGAGTAAATGGCGAAACCATAACCGAGTTGATGCCAGTGTGAAGTAGCGCCCGGCTCAATGCGTAAATAACCGAAATGACCAGAATCGTGCTGAGCAGCTCACCAATCGCAAAAATAAAACTGGTATACACTCCGCTCACTGCCTGATATAAACTTCCCTTAGCAAATAGACCAAGAAGGAAAATCCCAGCCAAACAAGCCACCGAGGTATCGCGTCGAAGACACATGGTAACCAGGATAACCAACACGAATAACAGATATAGCCAATGAATCGTCGTTAACTCGACTCCCATGAAAAAGCCCTCCCTCATCTGACTCTATCTCAGATGTATTCCGGGAGGGCTTCGTTTGTGCGCGTAGTCGAATGAATACAAGACTTTGAAATATTTTATTCTCGCATCAGCCTCATACTATTTAGCGTCACCAGTATAGCTGCCCCTGTGTCTGCAAAAAC
Organism: Anaerosporomusa subterranea; assembly: GCF_001611555.1. NCBI lineage: Bacteria > Bacillati > Bacillota > Negativicutes > Acetonemataceae > Anaerosporomusa > Anaerosporomusa subterranea. The sequence goes on along the minus strand of NZ_LSGP01000017.1, from coordinate 794,654 downwards.
TGCCATCCAAAGATTCGATAAGCCAAATAGAGTAAGCAGCACAAATACTAGTTTAATGCCAACGGCAAACCAGACATTTTGCCTGATGATGGTCAGGGTACGCCTGCCTAACCGAATCGCATAGGCGATACCGTCTAGGTCGTCAGCCATCAATGCCATATCAGCTGCTTCCAAAGCTGCATCAGACCCTGCCGCGCCCATCGAGATGCCAATCGACGCCGCCGATAGTGCTGGTGCATCATTGATGCCATCACCAACCATCGCTACATGCTGATACTGATCGACTAACTTCCCAACTACCGCTACTTTCTCCTCTGGCAGCAAACCACTCATCGACGCATCCAATCCCAGACTAGACGCCACACTAGCCGCCGCTCCGGCATTGTCCCCTGTCAGCATGGCAATATGTGCGACTCCGGCCTGTTTAAGTGCGACAACAGCTGCTTTGCTATTCTCCCGCACCGTATCAGCGACAGCAATCAAGCCAAACACTCGCGTCGCCGAACCAATATAGACGATGGTTTTTCCAGCTGCTGCCAATGACTCGCCAATCACAGATGCCTCGCTAAAGTTATCGGCTTCATGAAACAGCCGATAATTACCGGCATATAGCGTTTGCTCAGAAATCGTTGCTTTGGCCCCCTGACCGGGGATGATGGCAAAATCACCTGCCGCTGGAAACGGCAACTCCTCTGCTTTAACTAGGACCGCCTTGGCAATTGGATGTTCTGATCCTTGCTCAATCGCAGCAGCTAGCGCCAGTATATCTCTCTCACCAGCCCCATCAAAGGCGACAACATCAGTTACCGCTAGTTGCCCGGTGGTCAGTGTTCCCGTTTTATCAAAAGCGACTGCGCGAATTCGGCCCATTTCTTCCAGATAGGCGCCGCCTTTAATCAACACACCTCGGCGTGAGGCCGCTCCAATGGCAGATACAATCGAAACCGGAGTGGAAAGCGCCAATGCACAAGGACAAGAAATGACTAACAGCGTTAGCGCCTTATACAGCCAAGGCTCAAACGGAGCATTAAACAACAGCGGCGGCACGGCGGCGAATAGTAACGCCCCAAACATAACCAGTGGCGTATAGATGCGGGCAAATCGATCGATAAATTGCTGAATTGGCGCTTTCTGCGATTGCGCTTCTTCTACTAAATGAATGATGCGGGCTAGCGTCGAATCAGCAGCTTTACGAACAACAGTCAGAACCAACATCCCATAGCCGTTGACCGAGCCGGCGTAGACGATGTCGCCGCTGCGCTTCTCAACTGGCAGCGACTCGCCGGTAATTGGCGCCTGATTGAGAGCCGATTCTCCTTCAAGAACCATACCATCAACCGGCAGCCGTTCGCCTGGACGAACCACGACAACATCATCAACCTGAACTTGCTCGATCGGTAAAACCACTTCGATGCCTTGCCGCCGTACTGTCGCCTCTGGCGGCGTCAGATTCATCATCGCCCGGATAGAGCGGCGGGTGCGATCTACAGTATAGCTCTGCAGCAGATTGCCGACAGCGAACAGAAAGACAACCATCGCGCCCTCGCTCCATTCACCAATCGCCACCGCACCAACCACTGCGACCACCATTAGCAGATTAGCGTCAAACTGACCACTGCGAAGTGAAGCAAAGCCCACTCGGGCGGTAAACCAGCCGCCAGCCAGCATGCTCAATGCATACCACGGAGCAGACACTGCGTTCAGCCAATCAGCCACGACTGCCGCCAAAAAGCACACGGCAGACACTGCCGTCAATTGGGCACGGCGGTCATGACGCCATCGCAACCGGCTGGGCAAGGCCAGACCAGGAGCCGATAACTGGTAGCCATGGCCTTCAACTGCGTGAATAATTGCATCAGTAGCCCCGTCATGCTCGACAGTCAGTTTACCAGCGCCAAAATTAAGTGATACTTTTACTACGCCAGCCAAGGCGGCTATTTGCTGTTCAAGCTGCGCGGCACAGTCGGCACAATCAAGACCGTTGATCTGAAACACGGATTGCTGCAATACTCTTTCAGTCATTTTCATCACTCCCCGTGTCCAAGATGTTCAAGCGCTTGTTTCATCAAGCTAACGACATGATCGTCATCAAGTGAATACCAGGCTTCTTTACCTTCTTTGCGATACTTCACCAACCGAGCGCCCCGTAAAATCCGTAATTGGTGCGAGATGGCTGACTGCCCCATAGACAGCGCCGCAGCCAGATCACACACACACATTTCGCGTGTGGCTAGGACTGATAAAATATTGACCCGGGTCGGATCGCCAAGTATCTTAAATACCTCCGCCAGACGAATCACCGTCTCCTCTGGCAAAAGCTCGCGTCTAGCCAAACAGATGGTCTGTGGATGCTCGCAAAGTTGTTCACAAAGATCATAGCCGCAGTCTTGCTTTTCCATTTCAATCCTCCATTATATGAACATCTATTCATATGTTTGTTTTAATATTACTATATGCTCTGAGATAAGAAACGTCAAGCATTTTTCTCAAGAAAAACACCGTCTAGGTCTTCATAAGATCGAGGTGCGTAATAGTACGATGAACACTAGCGGCACCAGCGATACAATATCGACACAAAACGTACGTCTGTAGTGGCGCTAGTATCGTCTCGTGCCGCTAGTGTTCCGTTCTTGCACTACCTTCAAGACGACGCTCACGAAAAAGAGCCGTTGGCTTACGCCAACGGCTCTTTCGGCAACTTTTTAGTTGCGGGCTTTTGCAATTGCTTCCAGTTCGGTTTTAAAGTCAGCATTGTACTTGTCAATAACAGGTTTTACAGCCGCTTGCCAAGGTTTCACGTCTTTTACTTCAGTGACAGTAACGCCTTGGGTTTTCAGTTTATCGAGAGCTTCTTTATCAAACTTGTTCCACGCTTCGCGTTGGAACTTGATGGAATCTGTAGCAGCTTGTTGAATCAGCTTGCGGTCTTCAGCAGACAGTTTATCCCAAGTTGCTTTCGAAGCCATTAGCACTTCGGGAACACGTTGGTGAGCGTCGAGGACATAGTATTTAACCGCTTGGAAGTGGTTGGCAGTCAGATAGCTCGGAGCATTGTTCTCTGCGCCGTCGATAACGCCGGTTTGCAGACCACTAAATACTTCGCCATAAGGCATCGGAGTAGCGCTCGCGCCAAGAGCCTGGATCAGGTCCATATTAATCTTGTTCTGTTGCACGCGAATCTTCATGCCTTTGAGGTCAGCTGGGCCAGTAACTTTGTTTTTGGTGTAGAAGCTTCGTGAACCGGAATCATAGTAAGCTAGACCGATAAATTTCGATTTTTCTAGATTTGTCAGCATCTGTTTGGCATAATCGCTTTCGAGGAATTTCCATTCATGAGCTTCGCTGTCAAAAATATACGGCAGGGAGAACACACCAAACGCTTTGTTGAACTCGGCAAGCGGCGAAGAGCTGACACGAGTAAACTCGATTGACCCCATCTGGACTTGCTCAATAACTGATTTTTCCTCGCCAAGCTGTGCGGAATGGAATACGTTGATTTTGATGCGGCCGTTGGAGCGCTCAGCTACCAAATCAGCGAATTTCTTATCGCCAAGAGTAGTGGGATAGTCGGCAGGGTGGGTTTCAGCCAAACGGAAGGTGTACTTGGGAGCTTCTGCTTTCGCTTCGGGCTTTGAATCGCTTTTGCCACAGCCGGCTAGTACACTACCTAGCATGAGCGCGGACAGACCTAGAGCCAACACTTTTTTGTTGTTCATTGAATTTCCTCCTCCTATTTTTTCCGGTTACCCGGTGGGAACCCTTACTTAAACATGGACGGCAACCACAAGACCGTTTGCGGGATATACGTGAGGATCAGCAATACGACGATCATCGCAAGGAAGAATGGCATCATCGCTTTAGTTCCTTGGGAAATGGTGACTCCGCCAATTGCACAACCAATAAATAGCACAGTGCCAACCGGCGGCGTCAAGAGACCCATACCGGCGTTAAAGATCAAAACCAAGCCGAAGTGAATCGGATCCATACCAATTGCTTTAGCAACAGGCAGCAGAACCGGCGTCAGAATCAAAATCATTGGCGCCATATCCATTGGTCCGCCCAGAATCAGCAACAGGATGTTAATCAACATCAAAATAACAATCGGGTTTTCAGAAACGCCCAGGAACCACGTAGTAATCATGTCTGGGATTTGTAAGAAAGCCATCACATAGCCGAATGCTGCTGAGGCGGCGATCAGGAAGTAAACCATTAGCACTGTCCGCATGGTCCGCTTCAGTACATTCCAGAAACTTGATAGCGGCGCATCGCGATAGACAAGAAATGCCAGGATGAACGAGTACATAACCGCGAGCGCGCCAGACTCGGTAGCGGTGAAAATGCCGGAAATAATGCCGCCGAGGATAACGAACGCCGGTGACAGCGATACAATACCGTGAAGAATAATCCCGCCCCACTCGGCTTTAGGCACAGGATCACTGGGTGGATAGCCACGTTTGATAGCCATAAAGTAGGCAACTGTCATCAGTGTTGCTAACAAAATAAATCCAGGAACAATGCCGCCTAGAAACAGACTTTTAATGGAAAGGCCGCCAGCGACGATGGAGTACAGCACCAAGTTGTGACTCGGCGGCACGACAACACCTTGAATCGCCGCGGAAATAGTCAGACCCACGGCATAGTCGGCTTCATAACCTTTTTTCTTCATGGCCGGAATCATGACAGAACCGACTGAGGCAACGTCAGCCGCGGCTGACCCGGAAATATTACCGAAAAACATGCAGGCAATACAATTGACCAGAGCCAAGCCGCCGCGGATGCGTCCGACCAGGAGGCTAGCTAAATTAACCATTCGAAGTGCTAAACCGCCCGCACCCATTATCTGACCGGTCAAGATAAAGAACGGAATTGCCAGCAGTGAGAAAGAACTGACTCCGTGAATCATCTGTTGGCCAATCGTAGGCAGCGGCACGTCAAGAACCATCATTGTTATCAGCGATGATGCGAACAGACCCACAGCCACCGGAAGGCGAAGCAATACAAAGACTAAAAAACTAATTCCTAATGTCCATACTGCCAAATCTGTTGTTTCCATTACTTAAAGTCCTCCTCTTCCAGTTCGGACCCGACTTCTACGACTGATGCTGTATGCCGTTTTGTATCAATGCCGCACAAGTGGAGAATGGAATAAATGCAAACCATAAAGCCGCTGACCGGCATGACCAAATAAACAGCACTATTAGGCAGCTTAGTTGCCGGAAGAGTAGATTCCATCATCAGAACAGTGAATTCCCAGCCATAAATAACAAAATAAATGCCATAAGCCAGACTCATCAATTCGATCCAGACATCAAGCCATTTGTTGACACGCTTACCAAAATAGTTAGTCAATGAATCAATGCCCATGTGGATGCCTTCACGAAATCCAACCGCTATGCCCATGAACGCAAACCAAACGAGAGACAAAAGAATAGCTTCCTCAGACCAAAAGAAAACAAAGTTGGCAAACTTCCTCGTAAACACTTGAATAGACATGACAATAACAACAAAGAGTAAGGCGCAAATGGCAAAATTCTCAAAGAAAGAATCAATTGCCAGCGAGAGGCGACGCAATACGTTCATCATATACCTCCATATTATTTAGCGTAGTTCCTAAACACCTGCATATGCCATAAAGCCGCCATCAACAGGAATAACGATCCCGGTGACAAAAGCAGAAGCCTTAGCATCAGCTAACCAGACCAAAGTGCCTAGCAGATCCTCGGGAACACCAAATCGGCGCATCGGAGTATGAGAGATAATTTTGTTGGCGCGAGGAGTCAGTGAGCCATCTGGATTTGTTAACAAATTGCGGTTCTGATCAGTCAGGAAAAAGCCAGGTGCAATGGCATTCACACGAATACCGACATCAGCAAAATGCACAGCCAGAAACTGGGTAAAATTATCGACAGCCGCTTTAGCTGCACTGTAAGCTGGCACTTTTGTCAGTGGGAACGGAGCACTCATCGAGCTCATATTGATAACGGTCGCGCCCGGCCGTCCCGCCATCTGCGCTGCAAAAACTTGCGTCGGAATCAGCGTTCCCATGATATTGAGGCGGAAGACAAAGTCAAATCCCTCAGTCGTCAGATCAAAAAATGTTTTTACGGAATCATCCTTCTGCAGCAAATCGCTCATTTCCAGGGTTTCTTTGCTGGTGATGCCGCTGGGATGGTTGCCGCCGGCGCCGTTGATCAGAATGTCGCAAATGCCGAAGGTTTCGGTCACACTAGCGGCAGCCTTTTCGATACTGGCTTTATCAAGCACATCGCAACTAATACCGATCGCTTCGCCGCCAGCTCGCCTAATGTCGTCGACCACTGCGTCTGCTTTCGACTGGGTCCGGTTGAGGATAGCCACTTTAGCGCCTTGGCGTCCTAACTCGCGGGCGAATTCGCTACAAAGAACGCCGCCACCGCCAGTAACAACAGCCACTTTTCCTTTTAGATTGTCGTTCATTTCTTTCCCTCCTGCTGATAATGAATCATGTCCCACAGGCCGTTGAGGTAAGTTGCGCCCAGGGCGCGGTCATATAACCCGTAGCCAGGACGTCCTGTTTCACCCCAGATCATCCGCCCATGGTCAGGTCGGATGCAGCCAGTAAACTTGATATCATAGAATGCCTGCATAATGCCGCACATATCTAAGCTACCTTCGTCTTGCTTGTGCGTGGCTTCATGAAATACGCCTGGTGCATCAAACTTCACATTGCGGGCATGACCAAAATGAAGCCGGCCTAATTTGCCAAAGTGGCGGATAATATCAGGCATCTCATTGCTTGGACTTGCTCCTAGCGCACCAGTGCAAATCGTTAAGCCATTGTATGGACTGTCTACTAAACGAATAATCCGCTCCAAGTTTACTTTCGAAGTCACGATACGCGGCAGACCAAATACAGACCAGGGCGGATCATCCGGATGAATCGCTAGTTTGATGTCGCACTCCTCGGCTACAGGAATGACTGCCGCCAAGAAATACTGTAGATGGCTAAACAACTTTTCTTCATCAATATCTTTATACAGCGCAAACAAGCGTTTTAGTTCCCGTAGACGTTCTTTCTCCCATCCGGGCATTTCAAAACCATTTGAGCCTTTTTCCATTTCTTCAACAAGTGTTTCTGGGTCTGTGTTTTCGAGCACATTCTGATCGTAGGCCAGAGCGGTCGAGCCATCAGGTAAAACCTTTGCTAATTCCGTACGAGTCCAATCAAAAACCGGCATGAAATTATAGCAGACAACTTTTACGCCAGCTTTGGACAAATGTCGCAATGTCTGCTGGTAATTTTCAATGTACTGATCCCGACTTGGCAAGCCCAATTTGATGTCTTCGTGAATGTTTACGCTCTCGATCGTGTGAAATAACATATTGTGGTCTTCAATGTCTTTTTTCACAGCAAGAATCTGCTCCAGGGGCCAAACCTCGCCAACCGGAATATCAAACAAAGCAGTTACCACTCCACGCATGCCCGGAATCTGCCTGATATACTGAAGCGGAATACTGTCATTGTGTCTTCCGTACCAGCGGAAAGACATAATCATCGGTTTATCTCTCCTATACATTCATTATTATCGTTTTGAAGCCTCACACCAAACCAGATGTATACAAAGGCTGGTTCTTGAAAAAGTCTCCAAACTGATTTTGAAGTTGCTTTAGATCAATGGTTACCTTATTGAGATGAACATTGATCACTTGTAGACCCTTTTTCACATCCTGCTCGCAAATTGCCTCATAGATTTCTTGATGTTGCTGCAATAATAACGCCCAATCATAGCCAAAAACCAGATTCAACATTCTTACCCGGTTATAGTGAGTATTCATCTGCTGCATCATCGCCCAGAGGCGCGGCTTCTTGCAGCCGGCAAAAATAGCGCCATGCATTTCTTCATCCAATTCAAAGAAGCTCACATAGTTTTTTTCGTGAATACATAAGGCTTGCAAAGTTAGGCTTGATCTGATTTTGAATAAATCTTGCTTGGGGAAGGCGGTACAAGCTAGCCTAATAATTTCTTTTTCTAAACTCTCGCGGCAAAACCGCACCTCTTCTACCTGCTCCGGATCAATCAGTGAAACATAGGAACCTTTCTGCGGAATAATTTCTAGCATGCCGTCCTGGGCTAACTTAATAAACGCCTCACGCACAGGAGTACGGCTCACTTGAAGAATGTCAGCAATATCTTTCTCCGAAACAGCGCTGCCAGGTGAAAGCTTCAAATTGAGGATGTTAGTCCGCAATAACCTGCACACATACTGTCTCGTGGATTCTTGGGCGAATCGCTCAATTAAGTGTATGTCCACAGACTACTCACCTGTCTTTCTATTCAATTTTACTTTACTGGTATACTAGTATCAATGCGTTTTTTTTTGATCTTTTTTAAATAATCTAAAAATATTACAAATGTGTCTAGGTTTTTACACCTAGACACATTTGATTCCCCTCCTTCGGAAGGATGAAGAAATCGAATAGCTGAGTTTGCCGATTACGTTATGTAACATTACCATAAGCACTTGCGTATTCTAATAGTGGAACACCTGACACATAGTTGAAAGGAGTGGAACCCTCAATGCCCCGTAAACGAGAAACGTATCAATGGGAAGATCCAGAAATAGAGGATTGGGAATTTACTGAATTTGGCGAATCAGAAGCAGGAACAAGAAATGAAGGTGACCGTCAGCTCTTCTTAGGTTTCGGCCCCGGAATCGGACTTGGACTTGGACTTGGATTCGGATTTGGTTTCGGCTGCTTCCCGCGCCGTTTCTGTTTTCCGCGCCAGTTCTGCTTCCCACGGCAGTTCTGCTTCCCACGGCAGTTCTGCTTCCCACGCCAGTTCTGCTTCCCACGCCGAACCTGTTTCCCGCGTCCGTGTTTCCCCATCTAGTCTGTATTCAGCCCTGGGACTGTGTGAAACTATGTTTCGGCACAGTCCCAGCCTGTTAAGACTGACCCCTAACGCATCTGGGCCATTGCCTGCACACAACCTGTATGGCTATAATGATTACGCCTCATCCAGCTCAGTTTCCCGATCTCGTCCAAAACGCGCTACCAATAATATTAATATCCCCATGACGGCTACCCCGCCGACCATAGTCGGCGTGGTCAGCAGATATTTCGGCAGCGACTGATACAAGCCAATCACACCAAAGGCGATAAAGACGATAGCTGCAAACCATTTGACAGCTCGCTCCGGAATTCGCTTGCCAAAGACCACGCCGAAAACTATTCCAATTGCGTCAGCCACCATCATACCGCTGGTCGTCCCCAGCCAAACCGGCAATATGGTGTTGAACTGGGCCGCCAGCGCAATCGTAGCTAATTGGGTCTTGTCCCCCATCTCAGCAATAAAAAAAGCAATTGCAACAGTCCAGAACGGACTACGTCCAGTCGCTTTCTCTTCACCATTGAGTTCATCACCGCGAATCGTCCACAAACCAAAAATAATAAACGATGCCGCTGCCGCTATTTGCACATAACTCAGCGGGATAATTTGAGTAATATAATTACCGACGACAACTGCTAACAAGTGGTTAAGCACCGTCGCGGCAAACACGCCCCACATGACGGTTTGCCAGTGGTAGCGGGTTGCAAACGCCATCGCTAATAATTGAGTTTTGTCCCCCATTTCTGCTAATACGACAAATACCAATGATGAAAGAAAAGCTGTCATTTTTAACCTCCCATTTTTCTGTTATTTTGTCCCGGCGGCAGCTACGCATACATAAAAAAGCGAGACCTTTGGCATGAAAAAGCATGCCAAAGGTCTCGTTGATTGGCCGGAACCAACGGTAGAGCCAGGTGAGAGAACCCTCCCTTTGCATCAGAAACAAGGGCCGGTTCTTCTGTTTCATGGAACAACACGATTTCACAAACTGTTCACATCTATAACACACTTTTGTAAAACCTTCCGGTTACACTACAAGTAGAGTAAATTCATAAGGAGAGATGTACATGAAAAAGTTTGCTTTGTTCGCAGTTGTTGGTTTACTGGTTCTCGCGGTTGCCGCCGGCGTTGTAATGGCAGCTCCCGGTAATATGGGTCCGGGGGCAAAGCAATGGCAATCAGTTACATTCACTGATGCGCAAAAGGATGAATTGGCGAAACTGCACTATCAAATGCTTGATCTGCGTAAACAGATGATGCAAAAATATGTTGAAGCAGGCGCAATCAGCCAAGAGCAGGCTGACAGTCGCATCGCAACGATGAAAACCCACCTCGACACTGCTGTAAAGGATGGCAAAGTCGGCATGGGAATGGGAATGGGTCACGGCCCGGGCAGAGGAATGCACGGCGCAGGCCCGCAAAACTGCCCGAACTTCCAAGGACAGCAGGCTCCGGTTAATCAGTAATTGTAAAAGGCAAACAGCCTTTGGCCAAAGGCTGTTTGCCTTTTACCGATAATACAAATTGTCTGTAGCCATCCACCGATAGCAAGCATTTGCAAGAAGATCGCCGCGCTTTTTTCGTGATGACACTGGTAGGGAAACGCCACACTCTCACTGTCATTCCGAGGTCAAAGGCTGAAGCAATCTTCTACTGTTCTTAGAATCTTGTAGTTGTTGGATGCTCCCACAGTCTTGCCTGAGACAAGATATTGTCAACCAATCCTTTTATGCCTTGTTTTACCACATTGTAAACAGGTGCCTGCACCTGTTTACTGACCGCTACCTGCAAGCGAATGGGATCGACAAAGGCTGGTCGATAGCTTTCTGTATCGAAACGAAATTCGGGGAAAAACGGATTAAGCGTAACCGCTAACAACGGTACCCGCTTAAGCACTCCTGTCAATACTCCATGGCGCTTTAACTTCACGATCCAGTCATAATGGGCAACCGGATTGGCGAAAGCCAGCAGTTTAATCGGGTCAGCCAAAGTGAGAAACATTTGCTTCGGTAATTCGGCAGCCCTTTCGGCCAAATAGGCGAAAGCGCGCTCTCCGATGATTCCGGGAATATATAGGTAGGCGCCGCCGCTAGACGCTGCCTTCACCGCTGAAGCCGCGTCTTCCTCGGAAAGTAGAGAACCTCCGGTCCAGTGGGCCAGCACCTCCAGATCGCTGTCAAAAAGTGTAACCGTTTCTGGCCGTCGTTCGGTCAATTCGAACGCGCGCGGCACGGTTGGCAGATTAGCAATGCGCCAGATTCGCTCAGTCTCTTTAGCCAGTCGCGGAATGTCAGGTGTGCGCGATGCCCCGGTTGCCAAGATAAATCCGTCAGTCTCAATCATCGGAGCGATACGGTTTAGTGCTCCATCGAAAAGTGTGATTCCCGGCCCAATCCGGCTGAGAATTTGAGCGACTTCCCCTACTTCAGTACTTTTATTCGGTCCGGCCGTGACCGCCAGCCCCGCTTTTTCTACTCTGGCTACCAGTATCCGGCCAAGCGGCGTGCGAACACTGGTTTCCTGCAATATAGAAAATACAGCCGTGCTGGCTTTGATGCATTTTTCAGCTGTTGCTATTATATCGCCTGCCTCCACACGCAGTTTCGGCTTGGGCAGGCCGGTCACATTGTCGATATTCTCGCCATCATAGCCAATACTGGTGAGATAAAATGGAATACCGCGTCGGCGAAGCTCGTCGATAACGGCGGCAGTTGTTGTTGTTTTACCTGTGTTTTTGGCTGTACCGGCTATGCCCAGTCTCATCTCAAGCATGGTAGTACCCACCTTGTAACTTAACCGCTATGCGGCTTTTAAGGAAGAACGAAACACCGTATACTCCTGACAATCTCTTATTCGCTAACGTCTCTGGTAGCGGTTGTTTCCCAATAGCGTTCCACGTCTGCAATGAGATTGTCAATATGACTGATCATAGCTTGGCGAGCTTGTGCGGGTTGCCGAGTGGAAACTGCTTTGCGGATATTGTCATGATCAATATAAATCATGCTATTCACATGTTTACGGATATACTCCAGTACAGGGGAAAGCTGGGTATCCTGGCGGATTAGTCCTACCGCCGATTCGAGCACACGGTTACGGGCCATACGGGCAATCAGCGCGTGAAAATCGACATCCTGCCGGGCGGTCATGTTGCCAGCCGCCAGAGTGCGCCGTTGGTCATCGACAATGCCGTTGAGTTGCTTGAGTTCTTCCTCGGTGGCGTTCAAAGCAGCTAGAGCAGCCAATTCGCTTTCAATAGCCCGGCGGGCAATGAGAACCTCGAGCAATTTCTCCTTGTTATGACCTTTGAGTGCATCAGCAAATTCAGCCCCCCAAAGCAAATTCCTTTCCTTGTCTGCCAACGCAGCAAGCTTATCTCTCCCGGCCGTCGACAGACTTCTCCCTTGAAAACCGGCTTTCTGCGTATAGCCAGCCAGGTCAAAATCGCGCAGCAAACGCCCTATTGTCGCCTCACTGACAACATGACCTAACTGCCGGAGCGTGGCGCTAAGCAGTCCACTGCCGACAGGCTGATCGGCGTCGCGAATAATGGCTAGTACGTCGGATTCTAATCGTTCTCTCTCACTTAACACCAAATAACTCCCCCGTAAATTAGCCTTTTACTTGCAACTGAAAAACTATTTGATCGCCAGGATTGGCGGAAAGCTCAAGCCCGGTTTTTAGTTCTGTTGTCTTGATGACGATATTTAAATGATTAGGCATATGGGTCTCGTCAAAGCCGGCCAAATGTCCAACAACTTGGCCGTTTAGCGTAACTTTGTCCCCTTCAACAAGAACTCCGCTCTGTTCGGCGGTAAAGAAACCAAGATAGGCAATACGATTGACGATAGCGCCCGGATGCGCCGTCGCCTCGTCAGTTAGAATAAGTTCGTGCACTTCATCTTTCTTAATGCAGCGGGAAATTGGCACAATCAATGAAAGTCCGCGATCATCTATCTTGCCGTCAAGCACTACAACAAGTGGTCCCCTGACATCGCTTTTCTTTGCATAGGGGCTACTCTTAAACTTACCTGCTTTATAGGGATCGATTTTCATCATAATTGCCTCCTTTTACAGGTATGGGTTACGCTTTGGCACCCCCTCGCATATGATGGAAAAACGAAAAGTCGGAGGGGAAGATCATGTTTTGCGAGACTTTAGCGCGGGATGCCTGCCCTTGTGTCCTGGCCGATATCGACCAGTGCCGCTGCTGTAGTTTGTTAATGGGAAAAGAGTTTTGCCAGTGTGATTACCCGGGAGTCTGTGTGTATGAAAAACAGCGTTGGGAAGAAAAGCAGCCACTTTCTGCTCATGATCAAGTTGTTGCTGTTTTTCCTTTTCAGACAACTACAGGTGCTGTCTTGCACTGGGGAAAAAGCGCTTTGCTGACCCCTGGCGATACGCTGGTTCTGCATCAGACTGGCCAGGAACCGGTTAGCGGGGTAGTCTTGCAGACATACCCGGAACAACAACTTGCCTATTTACTAATCACTGGTCATTTTTTTGCTCTATCGCTAGGCGCGCCAATCACAATTAAACAAGAGCATAATGTGTTCGGCAATGACGCCGTTTATCTGAGTAACACTGCCGGACAGTCTGTACTGATCTTTGCAGACACAGACTTGCTGCCAGCGCTGACCACTTTGTCAGATGGATTAAAAAAGCAGGGGGCTCACGTGCAATTATTGTCTCTCAACGAAAACTGGCCTGCCGAGATGGCCGATCTGTTAATTTTCATCAGCCAGAACAAAGAAACACTGTCCCAGGCGCTAAAACACCTGCCTCTGAGAAATAAGAGTCACAGCGCATTCTGGTTTACGAAGTAATTACATAGAGTTATTTTACCACAGAGACCACAGAGAGTGCGACGAGTACATAAAGGAATTCGGTTTTTTGTATATAATAACCGTGCCCTCTAAATGCCATCTGCGTACTCCGCGCACTCTGTGGTTCGTATTTTTCGTGTTCTTTCTTATTCCATCTCTACCGTATCCTTGCCCGCCCTGCCTGGGTATGCGCCGTCTTCGCGGCTGCCCAAACATCCCTGGTGCAAGGCGGCTACAAAATCGCCAGTCTTGATGACTCTATCCAAGACAGCTTCGATTTGCTCGACCAGTTCCTCAACCAACAGATTGGCATTGGCAGTTGGTATAATGGAGGCCTGACCAAAGAATCGGAATCCTTCCTGAACCGCCCGCAGTGTGTCGATCTTGGCTGACGCCGTAATCGGACCGCCCGAATATGCTTCATCGGTGGAGGCAATTGAAATGGCGTCTACCCCAAGCGACATAGCTAAGCTAGCGTGCATCGCAGTAGTCATGGCTGACTGAACACGATCTTCAGTGTGGGTGAGGAATCCGATTGGCGCGCCCGGCCAGATAGGAGCATTAAGAATGCTTCGCAAAGCGTGTACCTTAGCTGTATTGTAATCGATATAGTTGTCTGCCATCAGACCGCGCAGCATGACTTCCGGCGAATAAGCAAACAACGGCTGCAGGATGGGACGCGCCCCCAAACGAACAGCTAGATCGGCGACAATCAGCATGCCGGCAAATGCTTTGTGCGCAGGCACTCCGGCCAATTCTTCATTGGTAACCACGTCAAATGGTAAGTTGTACTGTTGTGCGTAAAGGATAGAATGGTATCCGTCCAGCGTCATCCTGGCCGGGTCGGTGCCAGCGCCAAGAGCGCCATAGCAAATGTTAATCTTGGTCAGATCTGCTCCTAGTTTACCTGCCAACACCACAGTCTCTGGAGTATTCAAGCCGCGATGCGCCCTAACCTGCCATAAGGTGGACGACTCTAGCGACGAGTGGATCCTGTTGAAATTGGCTGGAGTTATCACTGTTCCGTCTTCTTGATGGGTTAGAAATCCATCCATGAATCCTTCGGTCCTAGCGCCCCATGACGGATCAAAGTGGATAACCCCATCTACTCCCCAAGCCTGACTGGCCACAATATGCCCAATGTCCATAAATGGACAACCGGTTCCATACTGGTTAAATACCAGCGGTTTAGGCCGGGTGTGCTGCAGTTTTTTTACACTCATGCGTTCTTTCAGTTCTTGCAGATAGGCCTCAAACTTCCGGACCTCTTCGATGGTAAAACGGCGTGTCTTGGGATGCAGTTCGCCTTGTTCAAAATACTTACGGGGAATCTCGCCACAGTGTTTACTATACTCTTTGGTGAATTCGCTCATATCTTCACGCGCTCGCCAGCGCGCAGCATCCCATAGCTCGTGTCGGACTTTGGCGCGACGTACCCCTGACGAGTTCTTGCCTTTGACCCAATCGAGTATCATATCGGTGATTTGGGCCAGCTTAGCCGATATGCCGGGATGATGATAACGATAGTCATAGCTTGAGGTCATGTCAGACTTACGTTTCTTGATCCTGCCGAGATCAGCTTTATATTCACGGTCTTCAACAAAACAGATAACTTCCTCGACCTCGGTGCCTGGACCAAAGCCTGCGTCAAAACCAAGTTCAGCTGCCAATTCCGGTCGAACTGCCATACCGCCGATACCGATCTTCACCTTTTCACGAATACCAGACGCATCAGTTAAGTCAACAAAACGGGCCAGAAGTTCGGCCACTCCATAGCCCAGCGTCCGACCGATCAACAGAGTATCAGCCCTGTGTTTCACCACTTGCTCAATAATCTCTTCCGGCGCAAGATCAGGAGCCAGCAACAGGGCGTTATGCCCTGCTGCCGTTAACCCTCTAGCCACCATTTTCAGGCCAATATCGTGTACCGGATCAAGGGGAGCCAACAGTACTCGTTTCATGACCGTCCCTCCCCACCCAATAACCATTGGTATTTGTCTGCTGGACGATAGACATAGGCGCGTCCGCGCACTCGAGCCCCAGGTCCCTCATGCTGCACGAACACGATATCCACATCTTTAAGGCCCCATTGTTTCAGCAAGGCTAGCATATACGTCCGTCCCTCGGCCTCGCTGGCGCAGACAAAGAACGTTTCCACGTCCAGAGCATCCATTATCTGACCTAACGGTTCAGCCATCGTTTTGCCCCTCCAACCAGAAATTATCCTGAGGCGGAAGAAGCAGGCACGTTTTACCACAGAGTATACAGAGGGTTTCGGATTTGTTTATATAATAACCGTAGCCCTCTGCGGTATCCTCTGCGTACTCTGCGGTTAACGTTCCTAGCTTCGGCAAAAACCGCCGCAGCGATTTTCTTACAGAACAGCTTTCGCGAATACGTCAGTCATACCGGCTTTCTCTACCCGGTCTTCGATAGCCTTCACATCAGTGGTGTAAAGATTGAGCCGCTTCATCCGCTCGAAATATACTGATCCGGAGAATGTGTACTTCTTGGTCATGCCTTCTTCTGTCTGCATGCTTTCTTTAACAAACGCGATAGCATCGCCGCAGGCGAGCGAGGTAGGTAGAGCAATTGGATCTTTGCCGAATGCGGTCCGGGCGGCATTATATCCAGCTAATGTGCCTGTGATAATGGCCTCAGTATGACCAACCAGCAAACCGGCTTTTTCGCCGCCACAGAATACATTCGCCAGACCATCGACATGCAGCGCATTGTCGCGGGGCGACATCCCCACATACCGCATCGAGTTGCCGATGCCGCCAGCGTACGGATCCTCAAAGCGAGCATTTTCAAAGCCCGGGATCTGCCGCAAAATTTCCAGTGGATAATAGGCTGACATTAGTTTCGCATGACCGGTATCCAGCAGAATAATGTTGTCATTGAATTCCGGCAGCGCATATTGTTGACAGGCTTTTTGCTTTAATGACGCAGCGCCTTTTTGCAGGTTCTGGGGAATAGGAACCACCGCAACCCCAGTCTTATCGAGTTTCTCAGCAAGTTCCCGGGACAAAGAATCTTTGTGGAGTTTGCATGAGCCACTCATAGCGCCAACCGAGCCGTCAGCCTTCTTACCGATCATTTCTGTAATGCCGGCTTTTCCGGTAATCGACATCCGTGGGCCAAAGGTCGGGCAACGGAAGATACACATGACGCAGCCGTTGCCGTATTTCATACAATTGCCTTGCGGTCCAGCGGTTCCTGACGCATCAACAAAAGAGTCGCCGGGTGCCTTGATTTCTTTCTTATCGATATAATCCTCGGCGACCAAGGCGGTGATCACATCACCGTCTTGATCAATATCTTTCACTCTGGCATGCATGTGCAGCTTGACACCAGCGTTAAGAAGCGTCTTTTTGACTGCCGGCTCGATCAGCGCGACATCATAAAGGGTCACATGTTTATGACCGGGAAACTCAATATTTTTGTGCCGAGCAACTTTATCAGCAATCTGGAATAGATCGCCGCCGCCCATGGCAATCAGTTCTTCCGTGGCGGTGAAGCGTCCATTGTTGCGAATAATGCCGCCGACCAGACCTGTGCCAAGGAGCATGTCGGTGCGTTCAAACAGCTCTACCTCAGCTCCGGCCTTTCTTGCAGCTAGGGCAGCCGCGCAGCCAGCCCAGCCACCGCCGTTGATAATTACTTTTTTCGCCACTGCTGAATACCCCCTTTTTAGGCTATGCCGGCATACTTGCAGGTGATCTCGATCAAGCGCACCAGCGCTTTAACACCATGGCGCATAACAGCTTCAATGAGGTTGCCTTTGCTGTCACAGGTACCCAGACCTGTGGAGATATAGATGTTGCCGTCATAGGCTACGGTCGGAATAACACCCATTTGCGCAAGACCTGTTTGGAAAATGTTCGTACCTGAATACATATCTTCGATCGAGAAAATTGGAATGCCCAGTTGGCCGTTCGCCCAGGTTTTTTCATAGTTGACTTCGACAGCAGTCGAGTTGTACGACTTGCTGATGAGGATGCCTTCTTTCAAGTGGGAAGGCAGGTTAATTTTGGCGAATTCTTCACGGATAATGCGTTCCATATCATCGACCGGCTTAGTCAAAACGGCTGGGTTATCACGCAGTATTCTCAGTGCTTGGATTTGGCTAAGAAGCGCCTCTTTACCAGGGTCAAATGCGACATAGGCAGCTTTGCCGTAGGAAGCAGTCGTACCGAAACGATCACCATGCATGCCCAGCGCGCGGCGGACGGGAACCATGATATCTTCTTTGCCGATGATCAGACCGCTGGTCGCTGCACCAGTCGCTTTATCCATGGAGTAGATGATCGCATCCGCGCCAGTCTTCCTTATGTCGCTGCCGACAAAGGGAAGTCCCCAGGCATTGTCGAGAACATAAGGTAGATTCAGTTCTTGGGCAAATTGACCCAGTTTCTTCTGCAGCAGTGGAGTGCCATCTGCATCTTTTTTTGCATAGCCGTATCCAGGGGTCTCATATGCCAGTCCGGTAAAACCAGCCAATTGAGACATATGTATTTGCGCATGTTTTTTAATATTTTCCATTGAACCATCCGGATCGACGTCAGTTAACAGAGGTACCGGATGGGACTTGATGCCGTGTACGTCATAGCGAGCACCTGCCAGTGGCACCATGACGGTATCGAGATTATTCTGGCGTTTGCCGTAGAAGCCGAGTTCGCCGGCAGTTGAGCCGCGGTCAGCCAGAATATCTTTGTATTTCGGCGGGAAGGGACGACCATAGCTGCCTTGATGATGCAGATGCTTCTCATAGAGGGCAATATAGCGGGAGCGGTAGTTATCACCGCGCCCCATCATCGGCGGGCTGAACAGTGAGTCAAAGGTAACCCACAAGCCGGCTTCGCAGGTAGCTACAGGAGCTGCGTCATACTCGTCGCCATATACGCTTTTAACCAATTCACGAATCTCGTCTACCAGCTTGGCAAGCGGGATGACCTCTTTTGCACCATGTTCGCTAAATTCCATGATGTCATCACGCAACGGCGCCGGACAGCCGGAAATGGCGCCAGTCAGACCGAATTTACCGCGCAGTTCTTGCGGAACACCGATCTCATCGGCCGCTTTGCGAGCATCGCCATAGATGTTTGCGATGTTTGCCTGTAGTTGACGATACATCTGAAACTTGTAATTTGGTTTTAACATTTTCTCCAACCTCCCTATTTTACCTTTTATCTTTTTACCTTTACGATCATTTCGACTTCGACCGCCACTCCCAGAGGAAGCTCAGCTACGCCCACGGCCGAACGAGCGTGCTCTCCGGCTGAGCCGAACACTTTACCCACCAGTTCGGAAGCACCGTTTACAACTTTCGGCTGATCGGTAAAACCAGCTGCGCTATTAACAAAGCCAACAATTTTAACGATTTTCTCCACATTGTCGAGACTGCCGGCTACGCCCTTTACTGCTGCCAAACAATTTAATGCACAGACCTTGGCTGCTTCGTATCCGTCTTCGATGCTCAACTCTTGTCCCAGTTTCCCTTTGTACTTGACTTCGCCTTTGACCAAGGGTATCTGACCGGATGTGTAAATAAGGTCGCCGCAGCGCACTGCGGGAACATAGGCAGCTACTGGTTTAGCTACCTCAGGTACGGTTAATCCCAGTTCCTTCAATCGGTCTTCAAAGTTCATTTCACCATCCACCTTTCTAGCAGCATGTCTTCTCGCTACTCATCTTTGATGAGCGATTATGAATATACAATTCTCCGCTTTTAATAAAACTCCTGCCTAGCAAATAAGATTTTTTTCCTTGACCGTTTTGGCACCTCTAGTTAAGTCTTTCATACTATATAGCAACATTTAGACAGGAGGCGAAAGCATGCAATTTACCTTTGAGTGGAAGGCCCAACATGCCATTGATGTGATTCCAGGCAGTTACTTTTCAACTGCGATGATCGCTGATGGTACTATCATCGATGAATCACGCGGCCATGACGAATTTCAATTAAACGGGATGGTGCTGCCCGAAAAGCGGTTGGCAGGGTTTGGCCGTGAGCAGAGCTATCAGCTTGATGATTTGCCAGCCGGATTGTCTGCTCTGGAAGCTGCCGCGTCTCATCCGGTAGAGATGTCTTCTGAGACAGCAGCTTCCCTCGCGTTTGCCGTCGACACGAATCTGTTTCTAAGCCAGGGCTTGCTCAGCCATTATCTCAGTCTCGGTGTTCAGAAAAATGGTAACTACCGGGAAATACCGTTGCAATCCCCTGAGGTAGAGATTGATTGGCAGTCTCGCGGTAAGTACATAGTCAGTGTGAAGAGTCTGTAATGTAGGAGCCATCGTTACGTAACCGCAGAGTGCACAGAGGATAACAGGCCACTTCCTTTGACCGCAAAGGCGCTTAAAAGCGTGCACTTCGTGCCCACAAGGGCTATGGTTTATCCATAGCCCTTATTGTGTTTTTGTGGTCAGACAAACCTCCCTTACATCATGACGAACGGTGTTATAAACTCCGCGACCAGCCAGGCAGTGATAATTCGCATGCCAATGCCAAGAACAGCGGCCTTCACTATTTCCGTTTCTGTTAAATCGGAAACACCCTTCCAGATCATGGGGATTTGACCAAAAACTACACCCAGAGGAAAACCAGAAGCGGCAATGACAAATGAACCTACCACCAGCTTAGGATTCATAGTAGCGGCAGTCTTAGTAAGCATTGCCATAGCTAATGTCGGTGCAGCTAAAACGGATACGATGCCTGTTTGTACATCAATCGACAAAGCCGATAATACTCCAGATAAACCGGTTTGAACAACTTGCCAAATACCAGCATACTCAAGAGCGCCGATAATACTAAACACAGCAGCTGCAGCAGGAATAACGATTAGGAATAACACTTCGGCTCCTTCACGCGCAGCCCCAAACAGTACGGCTAGCAAGGGAGTATCTGGTGTAAACTTAGGCAACTCATCCAGGGATACAGCCTTTGTATCGCGCCATAGTGTTGTCTTGAGCAAAAGCGGAACAATAATAAGCGGTAAAAAGATCGTCAGCAAAATAATTGGCAGCGGATTAACTTTCGCTAAGGTCAGACTTACAAGCCCAAGCATAAAAGTCGAAAAGGACTGCTGCGACTGAACCATAGTAGCAATAGCTATTTTTTGCTCATCTTTCGTGGCGCCAGCTTTTTTAACGCTAGGGCCAGCGATTCTGCCAGCTGCATTAATATCACCAATGATGTGATAGAGACTGGGCAATATAACTGCGGGATTTATACCTATGCGTTTAGTGATAGGAATGAATATGCGCACAAGAGCGTCGGTAAAACCAGCTCTTTCTATAAGTCGCCCCATAATAACACCACAGACGATCGCCCAACCAACATTCATGAGGAATGCATCGAAAGCGATAGACTTTACTTTGCTCGCTGCGGCAGTAAAGGCGCCGGCAACAGGTTGGGGGTAAATAAGGGCTAAGATCGCCAAAAATACCATAAGAAATCCGAGATACTCAATGTTCGTTACCTTTCTTTTAGCAGTACCTTGGCTAGTATCCAGAGCCATATTTATACTTCCTCCTCTACTTATTTATGACACTTTATTGGCGTTAGGCAGCAGGAAGCGCTCAGCGATATCTGCCGCATAATCTCTGATGACTGACGATCCTGCCATGGCAATCGGAGTCGAGGTAATCCGTTCACGGAATAGAACAACTTCAACATCTGGCAGCAGCCTCTTAATGGCATAGGCTAACGGTAGGCCGTTTTCGAGAATTTCCATGGCATGGGAGTTGCCGATAATTACATTCATTCCCAATTCCCTAGCCTTGGCCACTAACGCGCTGTCAGCACCCATCCTGCTAATCGAGGCCAGCAATGTATCTGCTTCCGGATGCTCACTTTTTACTTTCTCGAGATGAGCTGGCGTAAAGCCTGTATGCGGGAAGATATGAATAATAGTGTTTACAGGATTATCTCTGGCGCCAAGCAGTATTTTCCCACCGGTGGCCACATTGGTTTCAATAATACTGTCACAGCAGCGCGAATTGCGTTCTGCAAACAGCATCCGTTTTTCTTCATCGATTCCCATGAAGGCATCTAGCCTGTCCAAAATATCGCCGAGAGTCTTTACCTCATCCACGGCGCGACCAACATACAAAATATTGCCAGGTATGCCGCCATAAGCGATGTCAACCCGAAATGCCTTATGTCCGTGAATAAACGCAATGCCGGGGTGCAGCCCGTGAAATGCCTCATGTAGTTCAAAGACGCTAAGTCCGTATAGTTCGAGATAATTGCGCATGGTGACGCCGCCGGAATTGGCTGCTTCGACAATCGGGTGGTGGGCGACGATAGCGTCAACACCGGTGGCACCCGCTAGTTCGATATTGCATTCCGTCAGTGTCATGGTCACCGCAATTTTCTTTACCTCCGCGTCGAGGTTGCCGCACACTAGTCCGGGCGTCTCCATACAAGCCTTACCAGGAATATTGGAAGTTTTGTTGACGACAAATTTGTTTCTGCCGCTAAAGATGTCGCCAATGTCGCGGACACAGCGCCCGCCGGTAATCTGATCGAGTACATGCAGTAGGTCGTGAACTTTTGTCATGTCATCCTCCTTGAAACTGTTGATTTACAGTAGAGTCCAAAGTACGTTGCATCACTCCTTTATGAAGTTAATATGGCATCGGCTGGAGATTGATAAAAGACAAAAGCTACCCTCATCAAATCGCTTAGGAACAAACAAGCGGCGCAACGCATGTCTGCCTTCGACACGATAAAGGGTAGCTTTCAGCTCTTTGTAAAAAGCTCCTACAGCCAGCCTAGTATGTAATTTTCGTCGGTTACTCATCTATGATGAGCTTCTAATGCCAATACTTCGACGCAGTTTTTAAATTTCCTGCTATCAAATTCTAATAATTAAAAATATTTAATCTATTTTCAACAGCGCCCAAACTCTCGTGATAGTGGCTGACTCAGTACGATCACCGTCAGAGCTAACTCACACTCGGGATCATAATCTTTTAGAACACACTTTATTGGAAGCTGCAGTTGATCGGCCAATTCAGCTTTCAACCGCCGTTTATATTCATCGAGAATGGCTACATCGACAGAGCGAGTTATGCTGCGATTGCTCTGATCGAGTACAGCCAGAACCGGAATACGTTTATGGTCGGCGGAAATAATGATCTTATCATCATCAACTATGACAACTCGCTGTTTGCGTAAACCAATACCAAACATGCTGATATTCAAATTATTATTGATCCGAATAATTTCCTGTTTTAAATCAATCGGCGCCTGACCCATAACGCACCCTCTATCTATCAGAATTTTCTAATATATACCATAACATATTCTTTGTTGACAGACAACGGAAATGATATGGAAGAATATGTTCAGAGTTGATTCGTTTTGGAAAAGGTGTATGATTGTATAAATATAATAGTATCGGTAAGGGGAGCTAGGGAGGCCAGCTGAGATTTAGACCCGATAAGGTCTACGACCTGTAACCTGATCTGGGTAACGCCAGCGTAGGGAATGCAGCAGATTTTCTAAGGCTAATCAGTAATTGAAAAAGCACATAGCGCCTGGCCTTGCATATTATAATGACAAGCCGCTCTTGGGCTCCTTCCTCTAAAGAAGGAGCCCAAGAGCGGCTAAATCCCTGGATAAGTGCGGCGAGGATTCAGATGGAGTTAAAACCCCACCTGAATCAAGTCTGCTTTATGACTTGAATACGTTGGTCATGCCGGCTTCTTCTACCCGGTCTTTAATCTCTTTGATATCTGTAGTATAGAGGTTGAGTCGTTTCATCCGTTCAAAATATACAGATCCGGAGAAGGTGTACTTCTTGGTCATGCCTTCTTCGGTTTGCATACTTTCTTTAACAAACGCAATCGCGTCACCGCAAGCCAGGGAAGTCGGCAGAATAATCGGGTCTTGGCCAAACGCGGCGCGAGCGGCATTGTGCCCTGCCAGTGTGCCGGTAATAATTGCTTCGGTATGACCAACCAGCAGACCGGCCTTTTCACCGCCGCAGAAAACATTAGCCAGTCCATCAACATGCAGTGCATTATTGCGCGGCGACATACCTACATAGCGCATCGAATTGCCGATGCCGCCAGCATAAGGATCTTCATAGCGTGCTTCTTCAAAGCCTGGGATCTGCCGCAGAATCGCCAGCGGATAATAGGCTGTCATCAGTTTGGCGTGGCCGGTATCCAACAGGATAATATTGTCATTGAATTCCGCCAGCGCATATTGCTGACAGGCCTTCTGCGTTAACGACGCCTCTCCTTTTTGCAAATGCTTGGGGATAGGAATAATCGCAACACCGGTTGTATCAAGTTGTTCGACAATCTCTTTCGATAGCGAGTCTTTGAGAAGTTTACACGAACCACTCATAGCGCCAATTGAGCCATCAGGCTTTTTGCCGATTAGCTCTGTTATGCCAGCTTTGCCGGCGATCGACATCCGCGGTCCAAAGGTTGGGCAGCGGAAAATGCACATAACACAGCCGTTTCCATATTTAGTGCAGTTGCCTTGTGGGCCGGCCGTGCCGGAGGCATCGACAAAGCTATCGCCAACACCTTTGATCTCTTTCTTCTCAGTGTAGTGTTCGGCAATCAGAGTGGTAATGGTGTCACCGTCTTTTTCGATATCTTTTACTCTGGCACAGAGATGGATCTTGACACCAGCTTCAAGCAACGCTTTTTTTACCGCCGGTTCAATTTTCGCCACATCGTATAAAGAGACGTGTTTGTGACCTGGGAATTCCACATTCTTATGACGAGCTACCTGATCGGCAATCTGAAATAATTTGCCGCCGCCCATGGCAATTAACTCTTCAGTGGCAGAGAAACGACCATTGTTGCGTATAATGCCGCCAACCAGGCCGGTGCCGAGGAGCATGTCAGTCCGTTCGAACAGCTCAACCTCTGCCCCTGCCTGTCGCGCAGCCAGAGCAGCCGCACAGCCGGCCCAGCCGCCGCCGTTAATTATTACTTTTTTCGCCACTGCTGAATACCTCCTATTTCACTTTGACAATCATTTCGACTTCAACTGCCGCGCCAAGAGGAAGTTGGGCTACACCAACGGCAGAGCGGGCGTGTGTTCCAGCCTCGCCAAACAGCTTGGCGACTAACTCGGATGCGCCGTTGACTACTTTAGGCTGATCGGTAAAATCGACGGCACTGTTGACAAAACCAACTACTTTGATGATTTTCTCAACATTGTCAAGACTGCCGGCCACACTTTTAACCGCCGCCAGACAGTTTAGCGCACAAATTTTGGCTGCCTCATAACCCTCTTCAAGGCTTACTTCCTGCCCAAGCTTGCCTTTGTACTTGACCTCGCCTTTCACGATCGGAAGCTGACCTGAGGTATACACATGATCACCGCAGCGTACAGCAGGAACATAAGCAGCCACCGGCTTTGCCACCTCTGGCAAGGTTAGTCCTAATTCATTTAGCTTGTCTTCAAATCCCATTTTTTCTTCCACCTTTCTAACCTTAAAATCAGCCAAACGCCTTCCCTACGGAATCTTTTTTTCGCACCTGATATATGGTGATATCCATCCGCAGAAAAGTATGCTTTAGCTGCAAAATCTGAAGGATTAAGCCGTTTTCTTGTTCACCGCATCCTTGAGAAGCGACCTTTGAGACAATTCTATAGATGTTGCCAGACTCCTGCCGACAATTCCTATTTTCTCCTGATTCAGTACCGCTAATCCCATGACAAGCATACTTCTGTTTAGATTTTTTCTATTGATTCCTGATCTCCCAGGGTGTATGATTGAATAAATATAATAGTGTAGGCAAGGGGTGCTGGAGAGGCCGGCTGAGATTTAGACCCGATAAGGTCTATGACCCTGTAACCTGATCTGGGTAATGCCAGCGTAGGGAATGCAGCAGATTTTCTGAGGCGCATCCGTACGGATGCGCCTTTTCTTAGAGCGTCAAGAAAGTATAACTGTGGAAGTATGTTAGCGCAAAGAACGCAAAGCGTGCTAGCGGTTGGCCGCAAAAACGCGAAAGGCGCTACGCGCCTACGCGAAGGGAACGCACAAAAAAAATATGCGCACACACGTGCGCATCGTGTCATTTGGCCGTCCATAGTAGCGCTTGTGGCGCTAGTGCGGCTTGTGCTGAACGTACCTCGGCTCCCCAAGGACCGCAAAGCGGTTTTTCTTGCTACATAGAAAGAGGTGTAATTATGAATACAACATCAACCCTTGGCTTCAAACACTTTCTGTTTCTTTGGTTCGGCGCCGCGGTATCGGTGCCGGAAATTCTCGCTGGCGGATTGCTTGCCCCACTTGGCTTAGCCAGCGGCGCGACTGCCATACTGGCAGGGCATTTGATCGGCACTACCCTGCTGGCTCTGGTTGGCCTGATCGGGTTCCAGGAGCGAGTGCCGGCGATTGAGTCGACGCGCATTTCATTTGGCGCTTACGGCGCCCGCTTATTCGCATTGTTGAATGTGCTACAGTTGATTGGCTGGACAACAATTATGATCCTCTCGGCGGCCCGTTCTGTCAACGAAATCACGAAAATTCTATTCCAGATTGATAACACCACAATTTGGAGCGTAACTATCGGCGCTTTAATCCTGCTGTGGGTGGCTCTCGGTCGGGAAAGCGGCTGGAAGAAGCTCAACATGGCAGCAGTTTGGCTGTTATTTGGCTTAACCGTAGTATTGAGCTGGGCCGTGCTGCGGAACCCGGTGGTGGCTCAGCAGCCAGCCGCAGGGATGCTGAGTTTCACGGAAGCGATCGAGCTGAGCATAGCCATGCCTCTATCTTGGTTGCCGCTGGCCGCAGACTACACCCGATTTGCCCGTTCTGGCAAAGGTGCTGCCTGGGGCAGCTTTATTGGCTATTTCACTGGAAGCTGCTGGATGTACCTCATTGGTCTTGGTGTTGCCGTCAAAACCGGCAATGCCGATCCGGCGGCAGTCATGCTAGCAGCAAATCTAGGTCTTGCGGCCTTAGGGATTGTGATCCTGGCAACTATTACAACCACCTTCATGGACGCCTATTCGGCCGGAGTCAGTATCGCCACTCTTTGTCCTGGTCTCAACGAAAAACATATGGCCATGGCGGTCACGGTACTGGGCGCGGCGCTTGCCCTCATCATTGATATGGAACAATACATTTCATTCTTGTTAGCCATCGGCTCAGTATTTGCGCCATTATTCGCGATACTGCTGACAGATTACTTCATATTAAAGAATCGCCGCATCCGTCCAGAACTACAGGCAAACTGGTCTGCCTTGGCGGTTTGGTGCGTAGGGATAGCCCTATATTATCAATTCCTTGATCTTAAACTTGCGCTCGGCGCGACGATTCCGGTCATTATCGTCACCGCGTTTATCTATACAATTGTCGGGAGGTTTGCCAACACATGGACATACTGCAAACAGCAGCCCAAGCCCTCGCAGCCATAAGGAAATCGAAGCCGCTGATCCACCACTTGACGAATTATGTAACAATTAATGACTGTGCTAACATCACTTTGGCTATTGGCGCATCGCCGGTCATGGCTAACGACCCGCAGGAAGTGGAAGAAATGGTTAGCCACGCAGCGGCGCTGGTGATCAACATTGGAACCCTTGACGCGACCAAAGTGCAATCAATGATCGCGGCCGGCAAGCAAGCCAATACGCTCGGCATCCCAGTCATCTTCGACCCGGTAGGAGTAGGGGCTACGTCTTTTCGCAGGCAAGCGGCCGGCCAAATACTGCAAGCTGTGCAGCCAACGGTGATCAGAGGCAATATGTCGGAAATCAAAACTCTGGCCGGTTTCGAGGCAGTCACTCGCGGAGTAGACTCGGCGGTTGATACGGCAGATGGTGACCAAGCGGCGCAAACGGTAGCAAAAAAACTGAATTGCATTGTCACGATTACTGGCAAAATGGACCTCATTGTCAGCAATCAGGGCCTGTACCGCATCGACAACGGACATCCCCTTTTGGCTAACGTGACCGGAACCGGCTGTATGGCCACTTCGCTTATCGCCTGTTTCTGTGGTGTGACTACCGATTACCTCGCCAGCGCCGTTGGCGGCATAGCGGTAATGGGGATCGCCGGCGAGATCGCTGAGCGTTCTCTGAAACCAGATGAAGGAATAGGCACGTTTAGGGTTAGATTGTTTGACGCAGTATCAAATATGACTCCTGAACTGCTGCTACGGCACGGCAGAGTAAACCAGGGGTAAACGTAGCGTCTGAAAACGAGGCAGCACTTCAACCGCAGAGTACGCAGATTACACGGAGGGTTCGCTGAGGGCTACTGGATTTATTGATTATAATAGTATTTTCCGCCCCCTCCGCAACCCTCTGGGATCTCTGCGTACTCTGCGGTTAGCGTCCTTAAACCACGGATACTCAGATACGAGAGGAGAATGATTATGAACATTAGAAAACTAACGTTTACTGCTCTATTTATCGCCATTGGCGTATTGTCGGCTCATTTGGTGTATATCCCGGTGGGTGTCGCAAAATGTTTCCCTGTGCAGCATGCTATCAATGTCCTGTTGGCGGTTCTGCTAGGAACTCGCTACTCGACCGGCGCGGCGTTTGGCATCTCGCTGTTGCGCAATCTGTTGGGCACTGGCTCCATTCTAGCCTTCCCTGGCAGCATGATCGGCGCTGCACTGTCTGGCATACTCTATAAACGCACTGGGCATATCTTGGGCGCAATCGCTGGCGAAATCATCGGCACTGGCCTAATCGGCGGTCTTTTATCCTTCCCGATCGCCAAGTTCCTGATCGGTTCACCTGTCGGCGCGTTCTTTTTCATTATCCCGTTCCTAGTCAGCACAGTCGGCGGCAGTTTGATCGCCTGGCTGCTGTATAAGACACCGGTAGTTGCGTACTCGCGGGAGATATTGGGACAGAACACAAGATGAGTACGGAGTAAGGAACGATTATTGAACCGAAACGCAATGCGCACTGCGTGCGCCGCCAAATGGATACGGCGCGCACGCAATGCGCATATATTATTTCTTTTTGGCGCAGTAACACAGCGCCTACTTCATTTGTTTTGGCGGTTCAAAAGAGTCTCGTTCTCGCGGCTAATTTCTCTATTTTGCCCACACATAGAACGGATAGTAGCCTACCAAGGTTCCGTCAACAAAGACATTGATCGCATAAAATCCTTCAGTCGGGAAGGTGACTTTCCATTGAACAATTTGGTTTTGCATCGCTCCTGCGCGGGGAAATTTGAGGTCAAATTCCAAGCGGCAAAGATTGGCTTTGCCCAAGGAATCGGTTAAGACCATCGCGTTTGAGACCGACTGGAACTGTCCGGTTGCAATGAAATTCGTCGAAGTCGAAAAAGCCACTTTGGCAGGAAATTGAGCTGCGGCGAAGCCCATAATCAATCCATCAAGCGACCGATTACCATTCTGATATTGAATTACCTGGTTACCCATGACATGACTGGAGACAAAGACTGGATGGTCACCGGTAATAACTTTGATGCTGGCATGGCTCACTTGCGGCAAAAGCAGCAAGAAAAGCCCTAATAGAATAGTTAAAAAGCTTCGCTTATGCAACACCAATGCGCCTCCATTCAAATGCAATAATTTCTATAATTTACATTATTTAGTATATACCAAATCTTTTTCCCGGTCAATCCGACATGAGAAAAACTGCCGACATTGTCTTAATAGTACCGAGAGATTTTATAAGTACGATGAACACCAGCGGCACTAGCGATACACGAGCGACCACAAAACGTAGTTCCTTAGTGGCGCTAGTGTTCCTGCGTCACAAGCCTTCGTGACGCCTTACAACTTAAACTAAATAAAATGTGCTGTGTCGAAATCTAGTTTCAACACAGCACATTTTCTGTTGCTGTTCAAATCCTATTCTGTTTTGTTTTCTTCGAGAATCCGTTTCACGCGGTCTTCGATCGATTCTTTCGGTTCGACAGCGGGGGCAATCTCTTTTGCCTTTGATCCGCCGGTTCTCCAGCTGATACCGACGCGGGCTTGTTTCTCCCAACCGTCGTTACTGATACCAATTGCGGCGTTCAACATGACATCTGGTTGAGTGTAATGATACACGCCAACCGCAAACGCAGCTGTGCCGTTATAGGTGCCAATGCCTGCGGAATATTGGGTCGGCTCTTTGGGATCATAGGCAAGTGGCGCTAAAGCGGAGAATGCAGCTGCAGAAGCTCCGACGCGATCGACTTTG
Source organism: Anaerosporomusa subterranea (assembly GCF_001611555.1). Classification (NCBI taxonomy): domain Bacteria; kingdom Bacillati; phylum Bacillota; class Negativicutes; family Acetonemataceae; genus Anaerosporomusa; species Anaerosporomusa subterranea. The sequence goes on along the minus strand of NZ_LSGP01000017.1, from coordinate 764,796 downwards.
TCGTCAACTACACGAAGTTGGTTCATATTGACTGCATCCGTGCCGTTGATGCCAGGGGCAACGTTCATGATTCTACGCTCGTAACCGGGTTGGCCGACGGAAACGGTATCAGGTTCGGTTGCAATGGAATGAGCCCCAATGGCAACACTGCCAATTTTGCCGCCGCCGCTAGCATAAGACTCAAATCCAACTGCGGTGTTCTCGAATCCCAGCGCCTGGCTACTCGCCCCCATAGCAGTGTTTTTAGTTCCTACTGCCCATGCCCCATAACCAATTGCCCTATTCGACGTGCCGCCTTCTGCACGTGAACCATAACCCATATGGCCGTTATTGTATTCATCCACGGGGACTAGATCGCCAAAAATGATGTTGTTTCCAATAACACCTGCCACACCAACAGCCGTGTTATAATCCCCGTTGCCTGCCACAGCGCCAACGACGTCAGTAATTGTGTTATTACTTAATTCAGTTGAGCCATGATGTGCCCCTACTGGCAAAGCCAGTGTTAACGAAAGACAGATACCGACTGTAAGTAGCGACAACCTTCGCTTGTTAGTTTTCATATGTCTCCCCCTATAGGGTTGTTTATTTGGTTTTTGAAGTGGCTGAGAGTGAACTCTCAACCACTTCGAAATGAACAGTCCGCTTGTTCCTCTTAACGGCGAATAATTACGCCAGTTCCAGTGACTTTGTTGTTTCCAGCCATACCGCCGTTAAATTGGCCGACCGTACCGATTGCGAGATTGTTGTTGCCACCCGAGATATAAGCACCCATTCCCTGAACCTGATTCATTTTCATGAAGCTATCTCCATTGGAGTACCCAGCAGTCATGTTGAATATACCGACTGAACCGATAGCTCTGTTGTTGTCACCATTTACTATCCAGGCACCAGTGCTAGGTAACACGGTATTATTGGTTACATAACTGACTGGCCCGCCCCAAGGAGAGGCATTCACGCTACCGGTAAACATTCCAACATAACCGGTTGCCGTATTATTGTTGCCGCCTTCAATAATGGCGCCCGTACTTGACTGAACTGTGTTCTGGGCTACATTTCCAGCAAACACCTGTACTTGCCCTTGTCTGGCTTCGTTCGGAACTTCGGTATATATGTTTCCAGTAAAGCTACCCACAGTACCAGTCGCTCTATTCCCAGTACCTGCAATTACAACAGCACCCTGGCTAGCATATACAACGTTTCCTTGGACTCCATTCTCACGAGTTCCTGCAGTATTAAAAATACCGACGTCACCTATGGCAGTGTTATTGGATCCGCCTGCCACATAAGCGCCTGTGCTTCCAGCCGAATAACCGGGCTCATCACCTTCGCCGTTTACCCAAATATTCTTCATTTGGTTGTTGTAACTGCCATCAAAAATACCTACTCTACCGATAGCAGTGTTTGAGTTCCCCGAGTTAACTACAGCACCTGTACCCATCTCAACTGTATTGTTGTTACTGTTGTAGAATTGCCCTACTGTACCAATTGCTCGCGCGCCATCACTCCGGCCAATATACGCCCCAAGTCCATTGACGGTATTCGTATTGGTTTGACCATTAAAAATACCAACATAGCCTTCCGCATGGAAATTTAATGCTCTGTTATCAACTTCGGACCCGGTACCTATAACCACGTTATTCCCATTGAATTGTCCAGCATTACCTGGGGTAAAAATACCAACTTGGCCTACAGCAATGCCGTTGAACAAATATCCATCATACCATTCAGCCGCAAACACCGGCGTACAGAAAATAGACCCGACCAACATTGCAGCAACGGCCAGAGCTGCTCTCTTAGAAGTTTTTCTCATTTCTTTTCCCTCCAAATACTTTATTACTGAACCCCCGAATCAACTTGGAAACTGGATAACTAAGCTACCCACCTCCCGCGTAAACGTATCGACAAGCCAATCGCACAGAGCACGCTCTAGGCGACTAGCTTATCAAACATGAAGACTTAAGCAGAACGGTAATCCCCTGCTTAAATCAGGATGTCCCCTGCCATCCATCTTATCCAAATCATGGCAGTATTATTCCAAATTCCCATAAGTTTAATATACATTTTTTCCCATTGCATTTTTGTCTATTTACAGGACATGCCTTAACAATATTCTGACAATTTTTAGGACTTTAGGCCTAGGTTATGTTCAAAAAGACAGACTTTTGTCCTGTCACTGCGTAAATCAAGTACTATTTGAGCGAATAAGGATTGTTTTTTTGCTAATTTGTATTTAAAAGAGAACAACCCGCCTTTGCAGTACAAAGACGAGTTGCTAGATTAGAAACAATTTTTGAACCGCCAAAACAAATGAAGTAGGCGCTGTGCGCCTGCGCCAAAAGGAACGCAAAACAGAAATTAATGCGCACATTGTGCGCAACGTACCCGCTTTAATGGCGCGTTAGCGCATGGCGTTTTGGCGGTTCAAATACGTTCCCCTGTCGTACATTTGGCTTGCTTTATATTATAAGAAAAGCGTAGGCAATTTTGCCTGCGCCTCGTGATCTTTATATAGTTTTACAGCTCAAATTAATATCGTTTCCGTTTACTCGACGCCGCTATTCCCATCTCTTCCCGGTATTTCGTAACCGTGCGGCGAGAAATGGTGGTGCCGGTGCAAGCCAGAGCTTGCGCGATCGCTTGGTCGCTCAGCGGTTGACCGGACGGCTCGGCTGCGATCAGCTCACGAATTGCCTGTTTTACAGTAGAGGCAGACAATGCCTCTCCCTCGGTGCTGCTAACGCCAGAGGTAAAGAAGGTGCGTAAGCTAAACAATCCATGTGGAGTCGCCGCATATTTATTGGATGTTGCCCGGCTGACGGTCGATTCGTGAATACCCAGCCGGTCGGCCACAGTTTTCATCGTGAGGGGTTTAAGCTGTTTGGGTCCATAGTCAAAAAAACCACGCTGCAAATCTACGATTGCTTCTGCTACATTGTATAGAGTCCGCCGGCGCTGCTCAATGCTTTTAATCAGCCAGACTGCTGCATTAAGCCTGCCCTCTACGAATTTTCTGGTATCTGCGTCAATGTCGTGTATCACCCGCCGGTAATAGGGATTAATCGTTAAGCGTGGAACTTGCGTATCGTTGACAACAATGATGTATGAACCATTGACCCGTTCAATTGTAATATCAGGTGTTACATATGAAGACTGACCACTGCCAAACGCGCTGCCTGGCTTCGGGTCAAGTGTCCGGATGAAGTCCACTGCCTGTTGAATTTCACGTGGTGTCACTTTTAGCTGTTCAGCAATATGCCGTAGGCGGCCTTCGCCCACATCTGGCAGATACTTATTGATGATCGACCAAATTAGTGGATCATTTACCCCTCTGTATTTGAGTTGCAGCGCTAAGCACTCTTTTAAGTCCCGTGCCGCCACGCCGGGAGGATCAAAGCTTTGCAACAAAGCCAGCGCAACTTCGACAGCGCCTGCCGTAACATTTAGTGCCGCTGCTGCCTCTGGCACACTAATGGTCAAATAGCCATTATCGTCCAAACAACCAATCAGATAGCGACCAATCTTTTCTGACAGGTCGTCATGAGCAGCTACATGCATCTGCAGCTCCAAATGGTCTCGCAATGAACCGACACCGCCAACCATGGACTCGAAGGATCGCCTTTCTTCGACGGCAGCGACTTCTCCGTTGTAGACGCCTTCATTGAAATATGCTTCCCATTCAAGGTACTCATCCAGCTTGGTTTCGGCAGGCTTCTCATCCTTAACAGGTTCTTGGCTTTGCTCTGCCGTAGTTTCGGCTTCTGCCGACTCCTCCATTTCCAATACCGGATTCTCCAAAACTTCCTTTTCAAGCAATTCCGCCAATTCTAGGGACGAAAGTTGCAGCACGGCGATAGCCTGGCACAACTGCGGTGTCATAACTAATTTTTGACTGATATCAAGTTTGAGGCCAAATTCCATTCGCACTACGAAGCCCTCCTCCCCAGGCAATATCAAACAAAACTTACGCAAGCAAGTAACCGCAGGAGTGATTGCGCAACTCTTGGCGCTTTAGCGCCGTAGTGTTGGCGGCATACCCCTTGCGGGTGCAACAATCGAACGCTATGCCATCCTTGGCGCGTTCGACACTAGCGCATCCTTGCGCATCGCAGATGTGGTTAATAACAGCTTCTCTCAACAGATGCGGGGCAACTGGTCATCAGCCAGCATATCTAATAGTCGAATACCACCAATCGCGGTGCGTAAGCCGACTAGTCCCCTGTGTTCTGCAGTTACCTGTCCTATTTTTCGTGCGCCCCGGCCCAACGGGTGCCGGTGCAGAGTCGCTAACGTTTTCTCACTAAAAGAAGATTCGACGAATAGAATCAATTTCCCTTCATTGGCGAGGTAGAGAGGATCGTAGCCAAAAATTTGGCAAATCGCGCAAACAGTGGGGTTGACTGGTATTAATTCTTCCTCCAGCAAAATTCCAACATTTGCTTGACTAGCAATTTCGTTTAACGTGGTGGCCAATCCACCCCGGGTCGGGTCACGCATGACGGCGACCTGAGGAACTGCTACCAGCAATTCGCTAATTAGACTATTTAGCGGAGCACAGTCACTGATTACTTCGCCAGGAAACTTCAGGCCGTGCCTCTCCCGCATAACAGCCAACGCATGTTCCCCCAGAGAACCGCTGACAATGATGTCTTGACCTGGCGCGGCATTGACTGGCTTGATGTCAACGCCTGTGATCAGTCTGCCGAGACCGGCGGTATTAATAAATATACCATCAACGGCCCCTTTTTCCACCACTTTTGTATCTCCAGTTACGATAAGAACGCCAGCCTCCCGAGCCGTGGCAGCCATCGAGTTCACGATTTTCTGTAAATCAGCTAGGGGAAAGCCTGTCTCAAGTACAAAACTAGCGCTAATATAAAGTGGTTCGGCGCCACTGACCGCCAGATCATTGACAGTGCCGCATACAGCCAACCGCCCAATATCGCCGCCAGGAAAGAATAACGGTTTAACCACAAACGAATCAGTGGTAAAAGCCAGATTCGCGCCTTGAATCGTAAACCGAGCTGCATCATGTCCTTCGTTTAATATCGTATTAGCAAAGGCGGGTAGCAAAATCGCGGAGATAAGGTCATGACTCAGCTTGCCGCCACTGCCATGGCCTAAGCGTATGAAATCATTCACGCCAACCACCGTCCTTGTCCATATCTATACCAAGCCGCGCATGCTCCTTCGGCCGAGACCATGCAGGCCCCGATTGGCTGTACCGGTAAACAGGCTTTGCCAAACAGAGAACAGGCAGGCGGCTGGACGAATCCGCGCAGCACATCACCACAGCGGCAGCCCTCCGGTTCACGGCTTTCGGCTACAGCAACCGGCAGATTATATTCGGCGTTATAGTCTTGATATTCCCGCCGCAGACGAAGTCCAGACGCCGCTATAACCCCTAAACCCCGCCATTCGCTGTCATCGGGCTCAAATACGACTTCAAGCATTTGCTGAGCCACGGGATTGCCGTCAGGCCTGACTACAGACGGATAAGCATTCTCCAGCCGTGTCTCTGCCACCCCGCTCACTTGCATCATGATCAGCATAATCGCCCTAAGAATGTCCAGAGCCCCAAAACCAGTGACGACGGCGGGTTTATGATATTCTACCGGCAAAAACGCATAAGGAGCAAGACCGGTAATCATGCAGACATGCCCAGGCAAAAGAAACCCGTCCAGTTTCGTCTCTGGCAATGCCAGCAGGACTCTTAGCGCTGGCGGCACTTGCTTATGTGATGATAGGACAAAAAAATTCCTCAGTCCTTTTTTCACCGCTGTTAGAATAGCCGCCGCCACGGCAGGTGCTGTTGTCTCAAAACCAACCGCCAAGAAAACTACACGATACAGCGGATTGTCCACAGCTAATTGTACCGCGTCGAGCGGCGAGTAGACGACACGCACATTAACACCAGCCTCTTTTTCACGCGCCAGGCTAGAAGCTGTACCAGGGACTTTCAACATATCGCCGAAACTGGCAACAATCATGCCCGGCAGCTTACAGTAGGCAATAGCTTGGTCAATATAGCAATTGGGAGTTACACAGACAGGGCAGCCTGGACCGCTGACTAGCTCGATTTCCGGTGGCAGCATTCCGCGGATCCCTGACAAGCAAATAGCCGTTGTATGGGTACCGCACACTTCCATCAGCCGCATCGGCCGGGCCAAACGTTGAATTTCAGCCAGCATCGCCGCAGCAGCACGGCGGGTTTCCCGGCTATTCACGAACCACTCTCCGCCCAACCTTGATACACTGTCAGTATTTCCGTTACTGCCTGCTGATCAATGGTTTGCATGGCAAAACCAGCATGAACTAACACCCATTCTCCTAGCTGCAGTCCAGGCAGCAACAGGCTGCTAACCTGTCGCACCACGCCAGCAGTCTCCACTGTCGCCATTCCATCACTAACATCTGTTACCAATGCCGGTACTCCCAAGCACATGCTATACACACTCTCCTACTTAGACTAAATACAAACACAGACCTCACGCGTCACTGCACAGAGCGTTCAGAAAGGTCCATATGCTAGGCAGACGAACCCGTCCCAGTCGCGACGCGTACATATGGTACGCTAGCAATGGGGCGGGTCGGCGAACAACGCAGATGGGCCTTTATCAACGCTATGTGCCGCGATGGCAGCCTGGCCTAAACATAACCCTCCATCACTGATTGGAACCTGCCGCGGTATATAGATGCTAAATCCCTCTAAACCAAGCCTCGTGACAGTAGTAGCAAGCAGCCTAGCATTCTGCCACACACCACCGCCAAGCACAACTACCCGGATCCCAGTTACTTCAGCCAACCGATTGACGACTCTACATATTGCATCAGCCATCGTCTCATGAAAGGCTGCAGCCAACACTGCTGGCGATTGCTTGGGCAGCCAATCCAGCAGAGCGGCATAGGTTGGCATAAAGTCGACAGTCAGTGGTGGGCCTTCGCGCAACAGATACGGCAAAACTGTTCCTGGCATTGTCCCAGCCAGATATTCCAGTTCACTTGCCGCTTGACCTTCATACTGGTTATATAGTCGCCCGCCGATCAGCGCTGCCGCAGCGTCGAAAAGCCGACCGGCACTGGAGGTTAATGGCGAGTTCAGTCCGTTTGCCGGCATAGCAGCCACAGTCTGCCACCATTCAGGTAGCAGCGATGTAAAATGGTGATGACTCGTACCAACCTGATCTCCGCCGATTTCCCGAACCAGCCAAGCCGCCAGCCGCCAAGGCTCACGCACCGCTTGCTCACCACCTGGCAAAGGCAAATAGGCGAAATGCGCCTCTCGGCTAAAACCAGTCAAATCACCGACGAGAAACTCACCTCCCCACACCGCCCCGTCTTCACCGTAACCAGTGCCATCAAGCGCAACCCCGATGACCGGTCCGGCTAAATCATGTTCTGCCATGACTGCAGCAATATGAGCATGGTGATGTTGCACACCAACTGTGGGCAGCCCACAGTTGAGAGCATAGCGGCTTGACCAATAGCCGGGATGCAAATCATGGGCAACCAAACTAGGCCTGACCGAAAATAGAGTCTGGTATTGCTCCAATAGCTGTCCAAAAAAAGTAAATGCCGCCTGGTTGGCGAGATCGCCAATATGGGGGCTAATAAAACCCTGCCCCTCTCGTGTCAGGCAAAATGCGCTCTTCAAATCGCCGCCAACCGCCAGAATAGAGTCTGTTAGATGCGGTAAACTCACCGGTGCCGGCGAGAACCCCCGGCTACGACGGATAAACAACGGTTGATCACGAAACAAACGGATAACCGAATCATCAGCCCGCCGTTCAATTGGACGGTTATGACTAAGAAAATAATCAGCCACATCAGCCAACTGGCCGAGCGCGTCAGTGTCATCATAAACAATCGGCTCGTCTGAGCGGTTACCGCTAGTCATTACCCAGACATCATCAGCTTGCAGTAGTAACCAATACAGCGGCGCATAGGGCAGCATGACTCCCAGCCGCGAGTTCTGCGGCGCAACTGAAGCCGCCAAATCATAGTATTGCTTTTTTTCGAGTAGTACAATCGGTCGTTCTCGTCCAGCCAGCCATGCCGCTTCTGCCGAAGAAACGTGACAGATCTGTCGCACTGCGCCTAGACTACCGGCCATGACAGCAAATGGCTTTGACTCACGGCCCTTACGGCGACGCAATAGCTCAACCGCTAATTGGTTGCGCGCGTTACAGACTAACTGCCAGCCGCCCAACCCTTTGAGTGCGACAATCGCGCCAGCAGCAATCAATTGACTGGTTCTGCTGATGACATCATCTGTCTGGATCTCGTTGCCGCTCGCATCCAGCAGGTGGCAACGCGGTCCGCAGACTGGGCAAGCATTCGGCTGGGCATGAAAGCGACGATTTATCGGATCTTCGTACTCGCGCCGACAAGCAGGGCAAAGCAAAAAGCCGGCCATCGTTGTGGCCGGCCGGTCATAAGGCAAGCCGCGGACAATCGTATAGCGCGGGCCACATTCCGTACAATTAATAAAGGGATAGCGATACCGGCGGTCTGCCGGATTGAACAGTTCGCGGCAACAGGCTTCGCAAGTAGCGAGGTCGGGAGAGAGCAAGGTTGTTGGCCTTGCAGACGTATCGCTCTTAGCAATGAAAAAGCCGGTCTCACCGACCGGCTCTAACTGTTGTACTATCACCTGCTCAACAACAGCCGGCCTGGGCGCTTCCTGAGTCAAAGCACACTGGAAGACTGCCAGAGCAGCATCAGTTCCTTCCACTTCAAGGGAAACACCGCCGCCATCGTTTTTCACCCAGCCAGACAGCCCCAGACGATGTGACAATTGATAAACAAAGGGGCGGAACCCCACCCCTTGTACAATACCTGTGATATGAATTGCGAGTCTCGTCAAGTCCTCACCTACTGGTCTGTGCCTCTTTACTCCGCAAGAGAGGCTAAATTCGCTTGAATATATAAAGCGCACTCCAGCCGTTTCTTTTGCAATTCACAGCCGACTTCATAGGGAGCGCGGATATCACCATGGAACAAATCAGCGTTGGCGTGACAACCGCCGCTGCAGTAAAAGCGTGCCCAACACTCACGGCATGCTGGCTTGGTCAACACATGACTGGAACGGAAATGGGCGCTCAGTTCATGAGCCTTTAGCCCTTCAAACACATTACCCATTTGATAGTTTTCCCGGCCAACGAATTGATGGCAAGGATACAAGTCTCCATCAGGGGTAACAGCGAAGTACTCGTGGCCGGCGCCGCAACCAGCCAGACGCTTTGCGACACAGGGACCATTGTTAATATCTAAATTAAAATGAAAGAACTCATAGCCATTACCATTTAGCTTGCGGCTCAGAAAATCGTCTGCAAGCTTTTCATATTCCGCAAACAAGACAGGCAAATGCTCTTCTGTCAACGCATAGGCCGCTTCTTTCGCCACAACTGGCTCCACAGATAGACGCTTAAAGCCGAGATCAGCCATTGCCGCCACATCTGCCGCAAAATCGGGGTTATAGGCAGTGAACGTGCCGCGCAGGTAATAATTCTGTCCATCGCGGGAATCCACCAGTTTCTTGGCGTTAGCTACGATTTCATCAAAGCTGCCGCTGCCATCCACGCAAGGCCGCATCCGGTCATGCGTTTCTTTACGACCATCGAGGCTCAGTACCATGGCAATGTTGTTAGCATTGAGATAATCGATGATTTCTTGGTCAAGCAGCGTGGCATTTGTCGTCAAAGTCAAATTGAACTTTTTTCCGGTTTCCTGTTCCCGTTGTCTGACATAAGCGACGACTTCCTTGACCGTATCCATTGCTAACAACGGTTCACCACCAAAGAAGTCCAGCTCGGCGTTCCGCCTTTTGCCGCCGTGCTCGATAAGAAAATCTACTGCTTTTTTACCGATTTCCGGTGTCATCAATCCCCGGCTATGGCCAAAGTCGCCTGTCCCGGCAAAGCAATACTCGCAACGCAGGTTGCAGTCATGGGCCACATGCAGGCACAAAGATTTCACAATCGGTTTAGCCGCAAACACAGGCGGCTCATCAATATCAGGCGCGAACAGCAGCTCTTGCTCGATCAGTCCATGCAGTTCAGCTAACGCTTCCTGCAGTTCAGCCTGATCATATTTTTCACCGAGAACGGCCAGAACCTGTTCATCGTTCTTGCCATCAAAAATCTGCATGATCGCATAAACCATTTCATCGATGGTATGAACCGCACCACTGTTGACATCCAATAGGATGTACATTCCATTTTGTGCAAATAGATGTATTTTCATACGTAAATCTTCCCTCTTTTTTCTATTTAATTGAGAAAACGGGGTTACGCTAACCGCAGAGTACGCAGAGTACGCGGAGGATCAACGGAGGGTTACGGTTGATATTTATAAACACAAATCCGTTCCCTCTGTGTACTCTGCGGTAAAACGCAGCCTCGCTCTTTGTCGAATACTTATTCTTATTAGTAGCTCAAAAAAGAAGCCTCTCCGCCGTCGGCGAGAGGCTTCTTTAGAAACTTACTTCTGGCAAGCTTGGTTGGCTACCGTGCAGCTCGTTTTGCAAGCTGATTGGCAAGATGTCTGGCATTCGCCGCAACCGCCGGTATGTACGGATTTTTGCAGTGATGCAGTATTGATTGTTTTAATGTGCTTAGCCATTGTTTTCCCTCCCAACAGATGAATCCAAGGTATGTATATCATTATTATTGTAGCTGTTTTTGCCTAGAGAATCAATACCCAAAACCGCCTTCTCTGAAGGACAAAACACATCAGAGAAGATCGCCACGGGCAAAAGCCCTCGCGATAACACTGCAAAGTATGGATTTTGAGATTTAGCTATACAATCTTCTCTGTTCAAATTCTCTGCACGCGATCCCAGCTTCTTCGGCCCAGTTCCCGATGGCGTTCAGAAAGGTCGAGATGTTGTTACCTATGAGACAGGTTGCAAAAAATGAAGCACTGGGTTTGATAGCATCACTAGGCAGCCCCGAAAATCCAGCAGTGCCGCGTACGATACGGGTACGCAAGCAATGGATTTTCGGGTCTGATTGCGCAACTCTTGGCGCTTTAGCGCCTTTCACCGCTCTGGGCCGTCCATGGCCTTCGCGGTACCTGGACTTCCTGTCCAATGAAGTTGGCGGCATACCCTTTACGGGTGCAACGCAGATTGGCCTTTATCAACGCCCGGAATGAAGCACCAACCGTACTGGTAAGTTCGACGCCCCCGGCGGACTAAACGTCAACCACAATGATTGGTCGGCTTCGTACTTGCCAATGATGGAAAGCGAAGTAGACGTACCTTCGCCCATCACCAGCGTATCAGCAGGTGTAGCTACCGGCGGTTGAGTAACATGGCGGTATTTAACTCCCATCGCACCGGCATACAGTCCACCGCGCGGATTTATATAGTAGGAAGCTAATCCCGAGTCCCCGGTAATGAACATCCGATAAACAACTCCGTAATTGCCATAGTTTAAGGATGGTAACCCGGTCGTCGCATCAACGCCAACAGCATAAGGGTCAAGTTTGTTATCTGCCAGAGTGATGGCAGCAGGTCCGTCTTCAGCCGGATTATAGGGACGTAACGGCAGCACCATACGGTCCATGCCTGGGAAAGTTCCCCGCAGTCGATCTTTGTCAGTTGGCAAAACTGGCAAAGTGCGGGCCGCAAAGCCAGCATGACTTTTTACCGGTAGCATCATCGTCTTTACTTTAACTGGATAGTTAGCGGTAAAGTCGTAAATACCATTCACCAGCATATTCGGTTTGACGACCAGCTTGTCTAACTCAGCATCAAGTAAGGCAAAGCCCTTGGCTGGCACAGATACGGTATAAAGCTCGCTGCCCGTCAAATAACGGGTTTGCGCATCTTTACCGACTCTCAGGTAGTCGAGATCAGGTCCGGCGAAGCCATAACGATATACAATGACTTCAGCAGCCTGATTGCCTTCATTTTCAAGCACGACAACAACCTTCTTATCGACAGTTGTTCCATTGACATGGTGAAAGAACAGGCGAGCCGTTCCTTGCACAGTATCTTGATAAAGGATGCCGTCAGCAGGTGCAATCTCCGGACTATCAGACAGCAGCAGCGTTCCGCCATATGTAGAAATCGTCACAGGCCATTCCGGCAAAGTGCGAATTTGTTCAGGAGCCAGCTCTGCAGCCATAACAGACGCGGGAATTAATGCAGAGACAACGAGTGCAGCGAGTAAATGCTTTAGTTTTTTCATAGACCCTCCCCAAAAATGATACCACTAGTATAACAACATCTCTGTTTTATGTAAACATTCGCTATCCAGGTAAATAATTCCTTACCTAATAATGAAGAACACAGAACGGTTCCACGGAGTACACGGAGGATACACGGAGGTCACAGAGGCGAAGAGGATATTATGCCAGCTTTGCTGGCTCAAACATTGTAACCTCCGTGCCCTCATCGTCACCACTCCGTGCCTCCGTGGAATGGTACCTCAGCTCTTCTCTAATTCACCAGCTAACTAATTGCGCACGCAATAATCTAAGCCTAAATTCCAACATGCCAAACTTAGGGCGTGGCACACTGACCCGCTTCCAGCGATAGGGCGGATCATCGGCAAAATTCAGTCCAGCAATACCGGTGCAAGCACCGCTATAACCGGCCTGCTGTAGCAAAGGAAATAAAGAGGGATCAAATTGACCAAATGGATATGCCAAAAATTCCACCGGCTTACCTAGCTGGCCCTCTAGCAGGACTTTTGATTGCACGATTTCCTCTTGCTTCTGCGCATCAGTGACTTGACTCAAAGCAGCATGACTAACTGTATGAGAGCCGATTTCAACACCGCGGCGCAGCAGTTCAGTGGCCTGATCCCAGTTGAGATAATCAGGCTGGCCTACACTGCCGGCAATAATGAACACTGTCGCCTTCATTCCATAATTTTCCAAGATCGGTAAGGCGGTCAATAAATTATCGGCATAACCGTCATCAAACGTAATGACAATTGGCTTAGGCGGCAGCGTCTTGCTGCCAGAAAATGCATCAGCCATCTCGGCCATCGAGATGGCTGTGTAACCATGCTGTTGGAGAAATTGCATCTGCTCGCTAAACTGTTGTGGACTGACACTGTATCTTTCCCCATCTTCACGAACCCTATGGTAAGCGAGGATGGAAACTCCGTCAATCGGGCGAAGCAACCAGCCTATCAGCAACGCAAGAGCAAACAGCACCAGTAGACTACGTTTCACTGTTATCCCCCGCTTTAATTTCTATGGCAATTTCTTCAAGTTTGCGCAATCGGTGATTAATGCCTGACTTGCCTAGTTTTCCACGAGATACGTCGACCAATTCCTGCAAAGTAGCTTCAGGAAACTCTAGCCTTAGCTTAGCCGTTTCCCGCAAAGCGTTCGGCAAATTATCAATCCCGACCGTTTGATCAATAAGACGGATTGCATCAAGCTGGCGACCTGCGGCGTTAACAGTTTTCTGCAAATTAGCAGTTTCGCAGTTGACCAAGCGATTCACTTGGTTTCGCATATCCTTGACAACCCGCACATTTTCAAATTTCATTACTGCCTGATATGCGCCAACCAGGCCAAGAAAGGCGCTAATAGCGTCACCATCTTTCAGGTATACGACAGAATCATGCTTGCGCTCTGTTATGCCAGCTGGCAAATGCTGCGCTCTCAAGAGCTTATATAAGGTTTTCGCAAAAGTCTCATTCGCTGTTACCAGTTCCAGGTGATAATCTCCCTCAGGCTTATTCACCGAGCCACCGCCTAGGAAAGCGCCGCGCAGATATGCCCGCCGACAGCAAGGCTTCCGTAGTAAAGCTGAATCATCGCCAGCCCAGCCACCGCCCGCCAGGATACCAAGCGAAGTCAATAGTTCTGCCACTGCTGGTGAGGGAATGATCCGAATTTTATAGGTGTTGCGCTTCTGTAGCCTGCGTGCCCTAGTAACCACAACCTCAGCAGCCACAGAAAATTCCTGCCGAATCAGAGTAAGAGCCTTGCGAGCGACTGCCGCATTTTCGGTAGAAAAGCTCAGACCAGGCACGCCTGAGCCTATGATCAGCAAAGTTCCACCCATACGCAATAAAGCTGTCAGCTCTGCTGTGCTGCAGCATTTACCATCGTCTAGTATTCGCGCCAATTCATTGCGAACCTCAATGGAAAAGGACAATCCTCATCACCTCTGACGCCCTTCTTCTTCCTGCAAATAGTAATCTAACAGTCGAACGCGTTCAGACTTTCCGCCCAACTTGACTACCATATCCATGATCGTGTGGGACAGCCGCTCAGGATCATGTCTCACTAAATCAGTCTCATTAATAATATTTGCCTTGACTGCTCTAACGCCTAATGCTTCAATCGCCTCAATGTCTGCTTCGACGGGAACGGCGCCTTGAGTGGCATATCTATCCCGCAACACAGGTGCTACGGTTTGCGCATTAACAACCACATAATCGATCACACCAGGCCCGACATGATCGAGAATTGCCTTCACATGCCGTGAAGCACTATAGCCGTCAGTTTCTCCCGGCTGGGTCATCACATTGCATATATAGATTTTGACTGCCTTGGTTCGTCTAAGCTCGTCAGCGATTCCCCTAACCAGCAAATTCGGCAAAACGCTCGTATACAGACTGCCTGGCCCGAGAATACAGGCATCTGCTTCACGGATTGCCGCCACTGCGCTAGGAACTGGCAAAACATCTTCAGGCAATATCCCCACATGGTCAATGCATTTGCCACAGAGCGGAATGTTGGATTCACCTTCGATTACGCTGCCGTCACACATAGTGGCCGAAAGACGGATCGCCTCGGTTGTGGCAGGCAAAACCTGACCACGGACAGCCAGTACCTTGCTTGATGCTTGGAGAGCCAGTTCGACATCGCCTTGTACTTCATTCATCGCCGCAATGAACAAATTGCCAAAGTTGTGGCCAGCTAAGCCGCCATTGCCGCCGAAGCGGTGTTCAAACAGTTTTTCCATCATCGGTTCAGTATCAGCCAACGCGACCAAACAGCGTCGCAAATCGCCTGGTGGAATCATGCCAAGATCACTGCGAATACGTCCGGACGAGCCGCCATCGTCGCCAACCGTGACAATAGCCGTAATATTATCTGTTGCCTTTTTGATCCCTCTGAGCAACACCGAAAGCCCCGTACCACCGCCGAGGACAACAACCGACGGCCCCCGATTTAGCCGACGTTTTTCGTAAATCAGGTTAATTAGGCCATTTGATCCTTCCGGCAGCAGCACGCTAATAATCGAAAGAATCAACTTTCGCGTTGCATAAGCCATCGTGACAACGCCAGCGGTGACAATGCCCATGCCGACGAGGATCATTCCTGTTGACAGGTATTGCCCAGTGAGGCGATAAACCCAAAGAAAAATGGCATTTTCCAACATGCCGATATATTGATAATTAAAAACAATTGCTAATCCGAGGCTGAAGAGCAAAACTCCCAGCGCAAACAGAAGCAGCCAACGCTTCAGATTCATGCCCGGAGCTAGCCACTTAAAATGCGGCCGCATACTACACCTCAGTCAAGTTATGCTTAATATCCCGGTGTTCGAGGTTGACCTTGTAGCCTTTGGCTTTAAGATTCGTATATATCTGCTCTGCCACAAACACCGATCGGTGCATGCCGCCAGTGCAGCCAATTGCAATAACCAATTGACTCTTCCCTTCTTTAACGAAGTTCGGCGCTAGAAAATCCAACAAGCTCTGCAGCTTCTCGAGAAATTGTTGGGTAATCGGCCATTTCCAAATATATTCGCGTACTGGCGCTTCCTGTCCGCTATGACGACGCAGCGATTCAACATAAAACGGATTGGGTAAAAATCGAACATCAAATACCATGTCTGCATCAAGCGGTATCCCATGTTTAAAACCGAAGGAAACCACATTAATCGTCATTCGTTCTTGCGTAGAATCATCGACAAACAGAGCCGTAATTTTGTCTTTCAATTGAGTGGTTGACATATCCGAGGTATCAATAATGTGATTAGCACGGCCCCGAATTCTCTCCAAGCGTTCCCGCTCCAGGCAAATTCCTTCACTCACACGTCCATCGGGCGCCATTGGATGGCGGCGGCGGGTTTCTTTATAGCGACGAATCAACGTTTCATCAGATGCTTCGAGGAACAATATTTCATAGAAGTAGCCCAATTTTTCCATGTCTTCAAGAACTTGTACCAGCATATCAAAAAACTCGCCGCCGCGAATGTCGACAACCAGAGCGATGCGGTTAACGCGTCCGCCAGACTGGGAACATATCTCTGCAAATTTTGGTATCAGCGTTGGCGGCAAATTGTCAACGCAAAAATAGCCCAAATCCTCAAGTGAGCGCATAACCTGGGTCTTTCCTGCTCCCGACATGCCGGTTACAATGACTAAACGGAATGGTTCCATCGCTGTACCTCCTATGAGACCGTTGCAAAACCTCCATCTGCGTTGTCACGACTACGTTTGCTTGCTTGCGTACCTTTTGTACGCGGCGCGGCGCAAGCCTCGCTGTTCCTAGCAACTGGAACTTTTTCAACTAGTCTCTTGTTTTTTAAGGAAGTCTGTTGCTTCTGCAACAGACTCTTATACTGTAATTACCCGACCCCGTCGCGTTAAATGATCACTAAGCTTCTGCCGAGAGGTGTTAAGAACCTGATCAGCTTCAATTCCGTTCTTTGCCAGCAGAGGAACGGCAGCGCCGAAATCGCCAACATGGGTCGCGAAGTGGCTGTCAGTTCCCAACATGACCTTCGCGCCATACTGCTTAGCCAAACCGGCGATCGTATCACAGAATGGTAAACTGCCTTTACGGCTTACGGTCAACGAACTGTTATTAATCTCCAAAGCCACATCAAACTCGACCGCAGCCTTGACAATGACCGAAAAATCCACCGGATACTCTGGGTTGCCCGGATGTACGATAGCATCCACCCACGGATTCCGAATAGCGTTCACTAGCATCTGGGTATTTTCTTCCACTGATCCATAGGGTGCGCAATAGGTATGCAGTCCCGCGAGAACAATATCTAACTTGGCCAGCCGTTGGTCTTCCAGATCCAGCGTACCCTGCCGATCCAAAATATTCGCTTCGACTCCCTTGAGCACACGAACGCCAAACAGCGTCTCTGGAATGACTGCCAAATTACCAAAATAGTAGGCATGCGGCCCACCAGGCATTTGTGGGCCGTGATCAGTCAGGGCGATCACCTCCAAGCCCTGTTCAGCAGCAGCACGGACATTTTCAGTCACCGTACTGTACGCATGACCGCTAGCTACAGAATGTACATGAAGGTCAGCAATAAATTGCATATAAGCACTCTCCCTTCATAATCCATTATAGGCCAGAACCGCCAAAAAAGCAAAATGGTGGCGCTGATAAGGGCCCATCTGCAACGCGCACGGATGCGCTAGTGTCGAGCGTGCCATGGATGGCATAGACGGTCGACCGACGCGCGCGGATGCGCTAGTGCCGAATGCGCCAAGATGGCATAGCATTCGGCCGTCACTGCACCACCTGCAACCCTGCAAATCTTAAACCATCTCATAAACAAAGAAACCCCTGCCACAATTAGCAGAGTTTCTTTGTACAGGATATGTTCATTTTGACCGATTGCCATACCATGTTAAATAATCTCCTGCGTCTCCGGATCAAAATAATGGGCCGCAAGAAGATCAAATCCCACCTTATGCCGTTGCAACACACGAACGTCACTGTTTCCTTTGAACCGCGCAATGAGATTATCATCACCTAGGGAAAAGTAAACATTGGTCTCTATGCCAAGCGGCTCGACCACATCGATCATCACATCAGTTGACCAGAACGGAAACTCTTCAATAAAAGCGGATTCATCATGGATATATTCAGGACGAATTCCCAAAATAACGTCTTGTCCGATACGCATTTTAAGCGCCTCTTGGTGAGCGGGGGCTGGCTGCAGCCGGGTGGATGAATTTACCAGCCAGAGGAAGCCGTCTTCAGATACAACCCGGACTCTTAGAAAATTCATTGCAGGCGAGCCGATAAAACTGGCGACGAACAAGTTTTTGGGGTGATGATACAAATTCATCGGTTTGTCAACTTGTTGAATGTAGCCGTCTTTCATAACAACAATACGGTTTCCCATGGTCATGGCTTCTGTTTGATCATGGGTAACATAAACAATAGTTGTTTGTAGCCGTTGATGCAATTTGGAAAGTTCTGCGCGCATTTGCACCCGCAATTTCGCATCCAAATTAGACAAAGGTTCATCCATCAAGAATACCTTAGGTTCGCGAACAATTGCCCTGCCAAGGGCAACGCGCTGACGCTGACCGCCAGAAAGCGCTCTTGGTTTTCGCTCTAGCAGGTGTTCGATGCTTAGAATCTTAGCCGCCTCTTGGACCCGCCTCTCAATCTCAGCTTTCGGAAACTTGCGCAGTTGCAACCCAAAGGCCATGTTATCATAAACACTCATGTGAGGATATAACGCATAGTTTTGAAAAACCATCGCGATATCCCGATCTTTGGATGGAATATCATTGACCAATCTATCGCCAATAAATATCTCTCCGTCAGTGATATCCTCAAGACCGGCAATCATGCGCAGGGTAGTTGTTTTCCCGCAACCGGAGGGACCAACAAGTACAAGAAATTCTTTATCTTGAATCTCAAGATCAAAGTTATGCACTACTGTATTGTTACCAAACTTTTTCACTAAGTTTCGTAAGGCTAACCCGGCCATGATGTCCTCCTCCCACTCTTGTTGTGTAGAGTCATTCTTCTGCCCTCAATCCAGCTCGTAACGTTCCTTCCAACTCAACTGTCATACTGTCTACAGTCGAGTTCTCAGTAACTTTGACAATAGCATAATCTGAAAGTGTAATCACACAGTGCCACACGCCCTTATTAATACAGACGGGAGCGTCAAGAACAAAAGCCGCTAATTCATGTGGTTTCTGGGGTTCTGCCACAACGAGCAAGCAAACACCCTGAACTGGTTCAAATGTTTCCATGGTATTCGGGTGACAGCTGATCTTCTGGATTACCCGAGCGCTTACCTTCATCATCGCGACCCGCCATCCGACTGGAGTTTCTTCCGTTACCTGCACTTGAAACGGCTGTGGGTCGGAACGGTTGAGCCGAAAGATAACTCCGAAGCGTGAGAAATGTTCTTCGAGCAATGGTTGAATTAGTATCACGGTTTCACTCTCCATACCCACTTATGCTCGCGAGTCTTTTTGGGGTATTAGGCTAGCCGATTCCTCGTCCAGATACAAGGTCCAATTGGGATGTGTCTTCAGAATCGTCGCTGGGATAATATTGGTAGGATCGTTCTCTAAAGTCTGCCTGATTGCTTCCGCTTTGATCCGATGAGGTACGCAAGATAAGATAATCTTGCTTTTTAGAATTTGCCTCACGGTCATTGTGATCGCCTGTTCCGGCACGGAATCGATGGAGGGAAACCAGCCTTCACGCACCTGCTGTTGTTTGCAACGTTCATCCAAGGTTACTACTTTGTAGGCTTCTTCTGTGGAGAAATCGGCTGGCGGATCATTAAATGCGATGTGTGCATTTTCACCAATGCCAACTAGTGCGATGTCAATCGGCGCTTTCGTGATATCGTCTGTTAATTTTTGGATCTCCCGTGCAACGTTTCCTTCACCGCAAACGAAATAAGCCTTTCCCAAAGACACTTTAGAAGCAAATCTGTCTTTCAAGTATTTCCTAAAGCTGGCAGGGCACGTCTCCGGCAAGCCGACGTACTCATCAAGATGAAACATTTCAACCTTTTCCCAGGGAACATCTGTAGTCACTAGATACTTAAATGTTTCAAATTGGGAGGCGCCGGTTGATAATAGCAATCTCGCACAGCCTTTTTCAGCGATCGCACGCTGAATCGCCGTGGCGGTGAAAGCTGCTGCTTGTCTGCCAAGTTCATCTGCGTCTTTCCAAATGCAAAGTTTCATCGTACACACCTCTCTATCTTCACTATATCTACTGTTATTCGTTCTTGTAAACAGTGTTTCCGGCTGTAACTGTCTCGCAAATTTGAAGTGTCCCCCCGGGGCCATCATCCAGCCAACGATAGAGAAAAAAGTCAGCGCAGTTATTTATATCGATCGAGCCCCCATCCTTGCTTCCCAACAACTGTGCCGGCCTTGTTGCTGCCATTTCGATGGCTTCCGCAATGGACGCTACACCCATATTAACCAAGTTCTGAACACAAGTATCCAATAACATGGCAGCCCCAGAAAGAATGTCAGGAGTGGCTTTCAGGTGGAGGCGCCCGTTCGATTCCAAGACCACTTTAACGTGATGGTGGGTCGTGTACTCTCCTGATGGCATGCCAGCAAGATAGGAGGCGTCACTGACTAAAATCGCTTTATCCCGTTTTGCCTGCATCATGACTTTTAGAGTTGACGCCGGCAAATGAAACCCATCCCCAATCAGTCCGGCCCATAGCTGATCATTGGCCAGTTGTGACCAGATGTAATTAGGATGTCGCTTGATATATGGGTGCGCTCCATTCCCCAGGTGAGTGGACATACTGGCACCAGCCTTGACTGCCGCCAAAATTTGAGCCTCGTTCGCGGCGGTATGGCCTAAGGCCGCAATAACGCCGGATTTGCTAAGCTCCTTGATGAAATCAATAGCACCCGGCCGCTCAGGAGCAAGAGTGACCATAACTACTCTGCCTTTTGCCGCCTCTTGCCAATCCAGGAATTCCTGCCAATCGGGGTCGCGCGTCCATTCCGAATTATGCGCGCCGCGAGGTCCTGCTTCCGCAGAGATGAATGGTCCTTCCACATGAATACCCAAAACTGCATGATTAACTAATGAATTCTGCTCACAAGCCACCGTTATTGCCCGAATACTTCTGAGGATACTGTCTTTTGTTGCTGTTGTTACGGTGGGGCAGAAGCGGGTTACCCCGTGACTATGCAAGATGCGAACTACATTTTCGACCGTTTCGGGCGCTGCGTCTGGCCCGTTAAAGTTGAATCCGCCTGCCCCGTTTACCTGTACGTCGATCAACCCCGGAGCGATCCAGGGTTCCGTATCGGAACAAGGCTTGATGTCAGCAATGACCCCATCTCGCACCGTCACGGCGATGGACTGCCCTGTTCTCCAATGGCGCCCCTGCCACTGTTGGGACATTATTACCACCTCATCCTGATTAGTATCAGGGGGAACTCCAAGGCCCCCCCTGACAAATCGGCTTATCTGACGTTTTTGTCCGCCTTGGCGATGACATTTTCCAGGTTAGCAATAAATGTGTTTAAATCTTGTTTGCCTAAGAGATATTCTTGCAGCAGCTTCGTCGTTTCGACCGAAATTTTCGGCAGATCTTTGTAAAAGGGATTTGGTTTGGATATTTGGACTAAATTGTAGATATGCGTCTTCCAATCCGCATCAATTTTGTTAAAGTGAATTTTAAGTACCGGGAGTTTACCCCATTGGGTTCCAGCTCCGGCCTGTACATCAGACATCAAACCCTGCTGGATAAACTTGAGTGCAAGCTCTTGATTGGGAGAGGCTTTCGGAACGATGATCCCAGCGGAGAATCCGTACGAACCATTTTTCTTTGCGCCTGGCATCGAAATCAGAGTCAAATTTTCTTTGCCGACGGTTGGTGCTGCTTCAGCTACGTGAGCAGCACTTTGCAACAGCATGGGCACTTGTCCGGCGTTAAAGTTGTTTCTGCCTGCGTCCTTGTTAGTGAAGGTGTCAATGGAGAAGGTACCGTCTTCAACGCCCTTGCGCCAAATTTGGAATATCTCCCGCATTTCCGGGGTGTCAAAGGTATTCGTTTTACCGTCAGCTTTATAGAAGCTGCCGCGTGCAGCCTGTTCAACAGAGTTTAGAACGCTGTATGCATTAGGTCCCCATTGGATAGTCATGCCATGACGAACTACCTTGTCCCCTTCCCGCTTGGTCATCTTTTTAGCGAACTCATATACTTCTTGCCAAGTTTTTGGCTCGAGGATCTTCCCATTCGCATCGACTAGACCTGCTTCAACGAAGTGCTTTTTATTTGCATTGATATCATAGGCCTCTAGACCAATCGGAAGCGCGAACTGAATTCCATCAACGGCGCAAAACTCTAAGGTCTTGCCAACAAAATTTTCTTTGGCTGTAGGACCTTCAAAGAATTTTGTTTTATTGAAATCGATGATTAAGTCTTTTGCCAGGAATTGGGCCGCAGTCGAAGCGCCATCAACGAGCACGACATCGACATCTGATTTGTTCTGGCTCCATTGCAGAGCGAAGTTAGATAGAACCTGCCGATCCGCATATGGCTGAATCTTTACTTCAATGCCTGGGTTATTTGCCATAAAATTATCAGCACTCTTTTTCAGATACAGCTTATCAACCATCCATGCCTCGGCGCCAACGCGGATAACCTTGGCGCTGGTTCCAGCATTGCTGGATGGTTTGGATGAGCATCCGGCCAAAATTAAACCTGCTGCAAATGCAATCAAAATAGCCAAAACGACGAGCTTTTTACCTGACATAATAATGGGTCCCCACCTTTCATTTTTCTTGAAAATGATATGCCACAAACAGAAACTCCAGAAATTACTAACCCTTGACAGCTCCTTGTGTAATCCCTTCGACAAGACGTTTTTGAAAGATGATAAATATAGTGATTGGCGGCAGCATGGTAAGGATAATAACGGCTGCCAGGGTACCGAAATCCCACACCTCCCCTTTCATTAGTGTCAGCCCGACCGAAAGCGGCATTGCTTCTTGGTCGGTGGCCAAAGTTCGCGCCAAGGTGTATTCACCCCAAATCGAGTTAAACGACATGATTAGAACGGTGATCAAGCCGTTTTTAGCCATAGGCAGCATGATATTCCACCATGTCCGGAAAACACCGCAACCGTCGATTTCGGCAGCTTCCTCAATTTCCTTAGGAATGGAAACAAATGAAGCCCTCATGATAAATATCGCAAACGGGAGTACTACCGCGATGTTGGGGAGAATTAGCCCCAAATTGGTGTTCAGCAAGCCTGCTGCATTTTCCATAAGAAACATGGGAATTAAACAGACTGCCAACGGTATCGTAATGGTCATCAGCATGGCGGATAATAGCAGTTGTCTGCCCTTGAACGGAAGCTTAGCAAACGCGTAGCCCGCCATCGAACTAAGCACAAGCACTAAGGATACAGATGTCAAGGTGATAATAATGCTGTTGAGAAAGTAATCGGCAAAATGCCCCTTTTCTCCAATCTGTGTATAGTTATCCAATATCCATTGCTGAGGCAAAAATTTCTGCGGAACCCAAAAAATTTCCGGAGTAGGCTTAAATGAGTTGAAAAATACGTATACGAACGGCGTAATAAATATGATGCAAACAAAGATGAGAACCAGGTGAATTGTAAGCCTAGTCGCTGAAAATTTTCCTTTCATCTGTGCACCTCCTATTGCCAGTATGGCAGGCGGATTATTCGGTTTCTTCCTTTGTACGGTTGTATAGGTAGTTCGCGGCGGACAGCGTCATAGCGATCGCCCCTAAAATGTATGCCATCGCCGAGGCATAACCCATATCGAAGTAGGTAAACGCCGTATAATATACATGCTGATACAGCACTAGCGTGCTTTCACCTGGCCCGCCCGCTGTCATAACCATTGGTTCGATGAATACCTTAACGCCGTGAAGAATCGCCCAAATACCTGTCAGAATAAAGGTCTCGCGCAGATTTGGCAAGATAATATAGAAGACTTTCTTAAGACCGCTGGCGCCATCCACTTCAGCCGCCTCCAAGATGTCTGTAGGAATTGACTGCAATCCACCGAGGAACAAGATGGTTTCAAAGCCAATCGTCGCCCATAACCCCACGCCAATGAGGCTCCCCATCGCGGTAAACCCTTCGTTAAGCCATTGATGAGTCAGCATCTTCAAACCAAGGACTTCACCGAGGATATGATTAAGCAGCCCGTAATTTGGCTGCAATATCCAGAGAAAGGCAAGGGCGGACAAGGAAAGCGGCACAACGATGGGAACAAAGATAGCCGTTCGGTAGAAATTATTGAAGCGAATCTTTTGAAATAGCAGCAACGCTAGCGCGAGGGAAATTAACAGAATAATCAACACATAGAAGAAGGCGAAAATGAACGTATTCCCGAGAGAAACTAAAAAGGTATGATCATTAAACGCCTCTATGTAATTACCCAATCCGATGAATTGGGGTTCCTTATCGTATACAAAATTATATTTATGCAGACTTATGTACAGAGAATAGGCAAGCGGATAAAACATGAAGGAGAACACGAACAAAACGGCAGGAAGAACAAACAAGAAACCAGCAATTTTCTTCTTTCGGCGATGCCATGGTGTTAGCTTTGACCCATGAATACCTGGCTGAGGAGTCGCGAGTGCGGGATTCGTCTCCATATTCGTCCCTCCAATCACTTTTTAAAGACAATCTTGCCATCGACCATAGTCAAACTGACATTGATATCTTCGTCAAACAACACAATATCCGCTGCCAGACCAACCGATAAGCTCCCTGTTTTGTGAGAGATATTTAGAATCCGGGCCGGAGTCAGTGAAGCCATTTTTACAGCTTCGGTTAACGGTGCATTGGCGAGCTTGATCATATTGCGAACAAGGCTATTTGTGGTAGCGATGCTGCCGGCGAAACTGCACCGGTCAGGCAATTTCATAACGTCATCTTCGAGGATAACCTGAACCCCGGTCTTTTGCGTATACAGCGTATTTTCCTTTACGTCTGCGGCTGAAAAGCTAAGGCCGTCGGTGATCAGCGCGATCTTGTCAGAGCCTTTTAGCTTGTAGATCAATTGCAACAAGCTGGACGGCAAATGTTTGCCGTCGGCGATTACCTGCACAGTCAATTCATTAATCAAATAGCCGCTCTCGACAACCCCGGCGTAGCGGTAGGCGTTCTTACGGTGAACGATAGAACAGCCAGAGTAAAAGTGAGTAATATTTGTAAAGCCATTTTCCACCGCTCGAACTATCTCATCATAGTTGGCATTGGAGTGCGCAATGGACGCGAGGATTCCGCGTTTGCGCAATTCTCTGCCTAACTCCAAGGCGCCGTCCAGTTCTGGCGCCAAAGCCATGATGACAATACCGTCCCAGTAATCTAAGACTTTTATGTATTCAGACGGATTGGGAGTTCTCAAATGGGAAGCGCTCTGCGCCCCTCTTTCCGCTTGGGAGAAATAAGGTCCTTCCAGATGGACGCCCAATATCTTAGCTCCAATGCTATTATTTTTAGCAGCCCTAATCGCATCAATCGCTAGCAAGATATCGTCCCAGTCGGCAGCGAGGGTAGTAGGTATAATGGCGGTTGTACCAAAGGCGGCATGCGCCTGACACATCCCACAGATTGAATCGACAGACCCGTCCATGACATCATAGCCGCCGCCACCATGGACATGCATGTCGATAAAGCCTGGTGAAACGTAGTACCCTTGGGCGTCAATACAATAATCATCTGAAGAAACGGAGACATCGCCGCTTTCGACTAGCCCGAGTATCAGGCCATCTTGAATGATTATGCTTCCTCCATCAATGACGCGATGTGGTGTGATCAATTTCCCATTTTGTATTACCGTTCTCACAAATGATCCCCCTCGTCGTTTATCGCCTTATATCAACACTGCCTCTCACAATAAGTTCAGGCTCCAAAATAATATCCTCAATTGCGTCAGACAAGCCTTGTAACTGACGAAGCAATTGCACTGCCGCCAATCTTCCCATTTCATATGCGGAAAAACCGACAGTGGTTAGCGGCGGATTGGTAATCTCTGAGAAAATAATATTATCAAAACTGACTAACGACAAATCCTGCGGCACGCTCACATTTTTCCGTCTCAGTTCATTAAGGACTCCGTATGCCGTCATATCATTGATGACAATTACAGCGCTAGGCCTGACTGGCGATTCTATGAATTCTCTGGCTAAGTCCTGGCCGTTTTCAAACTCATAAAAAATCCCATTTGTTTCAAATTCCGTATTCGTCACATAGACCCAGTCTGGATTAATCAGTAAGTTATGGAACCGAAGTGCATGTTTGTAGCCGTTAAAAGTTAGTTTTCGGTTCATTCGCGTCAATGGCGCCGACATGAATCCAATATCACGGTGGCCTTTTTGCAGCAAATGATCTACCGCCAACATACTAGCTTTTTCATAATCAACAGTCACCCGGCTGAAACCGGATCCAGATGCCGCTTGGTCGAATATAACTACCTTGAGACCTTGATCGATATGTGCTTGCAAGTAGCCAGGGGTTTCGCCGATCGGCGAAATAATCAAGCCTTGAACCTGTTTTTGTCGCAACAACTCCACATATTTTCTTTCTTTGTTTTCATCACGCAGGGAATTACACAAAAACAGACTATATTCCTGATCATTAAGAACTTCTTCAATGCCTGCGAGCAGCAACGAATAGAACGGATTTGATACCGTTGGTATAATCACACCGATGTCATTGCTAGTGCAATTTTTCAAAGACCGACTGATAAGGTTTGGGGTATAGTTCATTTGCCGGGCTGCTGTGACTACCCGCTCACGAAGTTGAACGCTGACCGGGTAATCGACATCACGCAAAACCCGAGAAACAGTCGCGGTTGACGTCCCGACCTTTTTTGCTATTTCCTTAATCGTAGGGCGGTTATGTTCTTGTTTCACAAGTCTCACCTATTCCATAGTAAACGTTTACTTTTTATATCATTATACTAATTGCTAAAAAATCCTGCTCATATGCTCATAATTTTCTAAATAATTACGCATATTTGCCTATTATATATTTATTATGCTATACGAATCCGTTTTATTATTTGAATAGTAATGAGCACTACAATTTCTCTGAAACTAGTTCTTTTTCAAGACTCGGACTCACGTTGAATCCTCTTTTTGCATATATATAATCACCACCATCGAGGAGGGGAGTAGAATGGACGAACGGTATTCTTACCTGCCGCCCAACTGCATCAAGCCGCCGCCACCGCCATGCATTGTTGTACAGCAGGTGATTGGCGAGGAGGATGTTCAGAAGGTCATCGAGATCTGCTTAGTGGTTCCCAAGCACAAGCCGGCGATTGAGCAGGTTGTTGATGTGCTTGTCAAAAAGTTGTGTATCACCGATGTTGAGATTATTCCGCATAAAGTGATTGTTCGCGGTCATTTTGAGTTAAAGGCTCTCTATGTCGCCTGTCTGCCATCACAGCCGGTGCACGCTGTGGAAGCACGGCATGTGCGTTTTACCGCTGCCGCCCATATTCCTGGCTGTACTTATGGAGCTGATGCAGATGCGCACGCTACTGTCGAATTTATTGATTACTCGATGCGCAAACACCATTTACGCAAACTCCGCGCAAGTTACAAAATACCTGCATGGAAAAAACAGCCGCATCACCATAAAGATGACTGTGATTGCAAGCCGGATTGGCACGATGATGATTGCCATGACTATGATGGTCATTACCATGATTGTCACGATCACGATTGCCACGATCATCACAAACCAGATTGCCATGATGGTTGCAAACCGTCTTGCAAACCTAAACCGAAACCCTACAAGCCTTCCCGCGGTTGCCGCGAAATAGACGCCACAGTTATTATTCGAATTTGCGTCAAAGTCATGGTAGACCGCCAAATTATGCTATATGCGGGCGGCGGGCTACCCAACGCGCATCATTTACCATACGGCCAACTACCTTATCAACCGAAAGGCTGACGATGAACACGAGCGGCACTAACGACACACGAGCGACACAAAACGGAGGATGTCCTTAGTGGCGATAGTGTCGTCTCGTGGCGATAGTGTTCCGTTCGTTGCGCTACAAGGCTTCAGAAGACCTCATAACTTTATACGCTTAAAGGAAGATCGCCGCACTTCGCTCGCGATGACAACCCGTGTCATCGCGAGTAAAGCGCGGCGATTTTCTTCCTGCTTTGCATTCTTTGACTTAGCAGTCGAGCGACCTTCCCACTTTTATCACCCGGCAAAGCCGAGCTGCTGCTGCCTCTAGTAATTCTGTACCGCCAAGTATACAATCTTCAAGTGCCATCGGTCCTGGTACAATACTCATTACCGCATCAATACCTTGAGCCAACACGTCATCTGCGCCATCTCCTAGGCCACCGGACAAGCATATCACAGGCTTCCTGAACTCTTTGGCGATCTTCGCAACGCCGACCGGTGCTTTGCCGAAGGCTGTCTGAAAATCAGTTCGCCCCTCACCAGTGATGACGAGATCTGCAGCTTCAACCATGGTTCGGAAACCAACTGTTTCTAGCACGATCTCCACTCCCGGGCGTAACGCCGCAGCGGTGAAGAATAGCAAACCCGCGCCTAAGCCGCCAGCTGCGCCAGCGCCTGGCAATCGGGCGACATCACGGCCAGTTGCTGCCTTTGCCGCATTAGCATAGCAAGCCAAAGCGCTGTCAAGCTGCTGCACCATATCCGGCGTAGCCCCTTTTTGCGGCCCATATACCGCCGATGCACCACGCGGACCACAAAGCGGATTATCCACATCACAGGCAACCAACAGAGTAACTTCAGACAAGCGAGGATCAAGACCGGACAGGTCAACGGTGGACAGGTTAGCCAGCGCAGCACCGCCTTCAGGCAAGTCTTGGCCTAATTTGTCAAGGAAACGAGCCCCTAACGCTCTAGCCATCCCTGTCCCGCCATCATTCGTAGCACTGCCGCCGATACCGATGATAATTTTCTTCAATCCCCGGTCAAGCGCTGCTTTAATTAATTCACCAGTGCCATAGGTAGTAGTCAATCGCGGATCTCGCTTCTCCTTGGACAGCAGGGGCAAGCCGGATGCGGCTGCCATTTCGATGACTGCAGTTTCCTCATCAGCCAAGACGCCCCAGTATGCCTCTACCGGCTCACCTAGTGGCCCGACGACCGTTTGTTTGATAATTTGACCGCCTGTGGCAGCGACCAGCGCCTCCACCGTACCTTCTCCACCGTCAGCAATCGGGACTTTTATCACCACTGCATCAGGGAATACTTGCCGAATGCCGCGTTCCATCGCCTCAGCCACACCTAGTGCTGACACACTGCCTTTAAACGAATCTGGGGCTACCACAATACGCATAGAATCATCCCTTTCGTATAGTCGTCCGCCTAAATTCTATTCGCTGGATAAGCTACTCATGCCGTTCGAGTACAACTACGCAAACCATTCTACGCTAGAACAACAAATTCCTTTTGCCCTGGAAAAAGAAAAAACCGTCGTTACATATGAGACTTAGCGGCGGTAGTAGTTCTAAAAATTCATTAGCATCGCAAAAGCTGCAGTCTTGTGAACACTTAGCCATTTTCATTCTTCATCTACGTAACCTAGGGCGTTCAGAAGGGTTCATATGTTGTTACATATGAGATTCTTGCTACCCTGTTGCGCATAGGCTGGATAGCATCACTAGGCAGCTCCGTGGGCCCAGTCGCGACGCGTACGTCGGGTACGCTAGTAATGGGGCCTCGGAGATAACAACGGCACGAGCGCCATGCCATCCATGGCGCGTTCGGCACTAGCGCATCCATGCGCGTCGCAGATGGGCCACGTACTTGAAGAGCCCGATGATTAACACTCCAATACAGTTCCGATAAACGCTGGCACAAATTTTTCGCCAAACATAGCTTGCAGTCGTGTCATCATTGCAAAGCCGGTGCAGTGGTTGGCAGCGACAAAGTTAGGGGCAAAGCTTGCCAGCGCATCAAGGGTTGCATCCTGGCGTTCAGGTGATGCGGAGCCAAGATGGGTACCGCCAATAATGCCATGCAGTTGTTTACAGCCAGTCACTGCCAGTCCATACTTGATAATATTAATTAAACCGCTGTGCGCGCAGCCGGTAATCACAGTTAATCCATTTTCTCCAGCATAGAACAAACTCATATCATCAGTCACGATATCTTCGGCTCCTGTTTCATCGACAAACCCTGTATCTGGTGTTTCGAAGGAAGTCTGACGCAGCACAGGTCCGCTTATCCATAACTTCTCAGTTAACTGGCGTGGCTGATCGACCAGACAAAAATCTGCCCCCATTGATTCTAGCATTTCTCGCGCGTAGGGAACCCCGATATAGCGTTGTACCCCGCCGGAACGGGAATAACGCCGCATAAAGATACCTGGCGCCATATAGACAGGCAGTGTTTTACCGGCTTGCGCCAGCATCGCAACCAAGCCGCCAGTGTGGTCATAATGACCATGACTGACGATAAACCCTTCAAGTTGTCCAGGTGTCACACCGAGAAGTCCAAGGTTATAAAACGCGGAATCAGTCTGCCCTGCGTCCATCAACCAACGCAAACCAGCATGCTGGATCAACAGAGATAGGCCGTGTTCAGCCCGAAAGGATTTCTTGCTGCCAAACGCAATACAGTTGTCCAGAACAACAGTAATCTTCATCCTTCACCTCAACGCTCAATGATCGAATACAAATTGTTCAAATGCTTCCGCCACGCCATCGTTGTCATTAGCGCTAACTACAGCCTGGGCCTGCTGCTTTACTTGATCTGGGGCGTTGCCCATGGCTACTCCCCATCCCGCATATTTAATCATATCCAGATCGTTAAACGAATCCCCTACTGCCATAATCTCCTCGCGGCTAATCCCTAGCCGTTCAGACAAAAAGGCAAGCGCTGTCCCCTTATTGACGGCAGGATTTACCATTTCAAGATAAGTAGGCTTTGACACAGCCAGATAGAGGAGATCACCAAAGCGTGCTTGCAGTGTCTGCTTCATGATCGTCACCTGATCCGGTTCCGCCATAGCCAACATCTTTGACGGGGTCTGCAGCCGAGTATAAAAAACATCTCCCAGCACCGTCGCTGATACCTTAGCCAACTGCTCATAATAACGAACCTTGTCATTCATCTCAGCCACATACAAAACATCATCAACATAGGTCTGAATATACCAGCCCTTCTCCCGGAACAGAGCCAACACCTCACCGGCAATATCGGCTGCAATCGGCCGGTCAAGCAGCGTTTCACCTGACAGAGCACCTCGAATCAAAGCCCCATTATACGTGATCAGGGGCACGTCCAGCCCCAACCCCTCAGCAAATGGCCGCGCCGACCGAAACATTCTTCCTGTCGCGATCGTCACCGTCACTCCCTGCGCCATCGCGCGCCGAATCACTTCAGCGTTCCGTGGTGAAATTACAGCTTGCTTATTCAGCAATGTATCATCCATATCCAGAGCTACAAGCTTAATCATGAATTCACTTCCATTTCCATTAAATCCGAGATCTATTTTTTCAACGTTTGTCGTCCCTCGATGTTTAGCATCAGCTAAACGAGATTCCCCAAGTACTTCTCTACGTATTCCGCTATCTCCTCCGTGATTTAGGGCGTTCAGAGGCCCCAGATGCTAGGCAGCCCCGTGTCCCCCGCGGCGCCGCGTACGTTCGCAGGTACGCAAGCAAGGGGGACACGGGGCTAATTGCGCAACTCTTGACGCTTTAGCGCCTTAGAGTTGGCGGCATACCCTTTACGGGTGCAACGCAGATGGGGTCTATCAACGGCCAAAATCACCGGTCTTGGATGGTTTTGGTAAGTGCTATACTACAAACCGTCAAAAACACTACACCCATCAGCGGCGAAAAAACGCCTGAAATCTGATAGCCCGGAAGTGTTGTTACCACTGCCAGCGGTGCAAAAATATTGGTGGCAACTGTGAAGCCTCCCAGCGTCATACTATTCAAGGGCGCGGAAAGCGCTGACAGCATCGGACGAATGGAAGCATTCGCAAAACCAATGATCGCTGACCCTAACAGCGTTCCGCCAAAGGTATCGACAAAAATACCGGGAAGTTCAAAGACAACAAGAACTAGCAGCGCAGCATTGATAATAATGCGCAACAGAAAACCACTCATAGACTGCCCTCCGAAATACGAACAGTGTCGTTAGGTATAGTATGTCGTGAAAACTCTTCTAGTACGAATATATTATATCCGTGTTGGGCCTGTCTGACAATACGAAGTAATAAATAGTATTACACCGTTGCTTAGACTGGTTGTTTTTCTAGCTTTAATAATGCTGATTTCATATCCAGTCCGCCGCCAAAGCCAACAAGACTGCCATTTGCGCCAAGCACTCGATGGCAGGGAATGATAATAGGCGTGCGATTATTGTGCAGTGCCCCGCCAGCAGCCCGTGCCGCCTGCGGCGTACCAACCGCCATTGCTGCTTCACCATAAGTTCGGACTTCGCCGTATGGTATCGCCGCGGTGTAGCGCAAAATAGACGTCCGAAAGGGTGTATAGCCATTCCAGTCAACTACAGTGGTAAACGTAGTCAGTTTTCCTATGAAATATGCCTTCAGTTCTTGATCAAGTAAATTCACTGCTTTGCCTGTTGCCTCGGTGCTAACAAGCGATAGCAAGGAACTCTTTGCCGCCTCTGGGGTAGACAGGGGAAAGGTCAATTCCCAAAGTCCGGTCGTCGACCAAGCAGCTGCCACATATCCCCAAGCTGTATGGTGCAATGACAAGGTATTTAGCATCATTATTGCTCCTTAAAGACAAATTACGTCTTCTGAGACATCCGTCACTCTCGCCGTTCCAGTCAAAACCATCGCCGCTATTAACTCACTTTTTATTTTGGCGAGGACTGTCGCTACGCCTTCCGCCCCGCCGCCGACCGCGCCTTGGGCTAGGGGACGTCCAATCAATACAGCATCTGCGCCAAGAGCCAACATTTTCAGCACATCTGCGCCGCTGCGAATACCGCCGTCAACCAAAATTGTCATCTGGCTTTCCGCAATAGCTTCAGCAATATAGGGAAGAACCTCAGCCGTGCCTGGCGTATGGTCAAGCGCCCGTCCGCCGTGATTCGACACCACGATCGCGTCAGCTCCGGCGTCACGGCAGGCTTCAGCCTCATCAGCAGTCATAATGCCTTTCACAATGAACGGGATCGCGGTATGACGTTTAATATATGCCAAGTCTTGTTTAGTCTTTGGACCAACCGGTTGTCCAGCGTTAGTCATGTTGACCAGAGCGGCTGCATCAATGTCAATGCCAAAAGCAATTGCGCCCGCTGCTTCGGCTCGCTTCGCCAGTTCAACAATCTTTTCCGTCTCGCGCGGCTTGATAATTGGAATTGCCATACCACCGGAATCGCGAACAGCAGCTAGACCAGAATCAAAGACAATAGGCACCGGGCCGTCGCCAGTCATACATACAGTGCCCGCCTGCCGGCAGCCGCTAACAACTGCTTGTGCATAATCCGACTCTGTCATAGCGTTGTTCATGTTTAACGCAATGCCGCCGATAGCTGCGCCGATTACTGGTAAAGTAAGCTGATGACCAAAAAGGGAATAAGATGGGTCTGGCTGACATACTGCATGAACTGTCCGCAAACTCAGCTTTACCTCTGCCAGTGCGCTGACATTGTTACGAAACGAAGCTCCGGTAGCTAAACCGCCCATTCCCGGCACTTCACTGGCGCAGACCACCCCATTGCAGACCGGGCAAACCCTGCAGGCGCCTTTAAAGTTCTCGCGCGCAGTGGTACGTAATGTTTTCCAATCCATATATTATCCCCCCGTTCATCGTCATGACGTATACATTCTGAACGGCCACAAAAAATCCTGCTAATGCATGATTTTTTGGTTTTTGGTCCAAGCTATCCGTGAAAAGAAATCATTTTATCGCTAGCGAGGAGGAAACCGTCATGACTATGATGGATAAGGTTAACGCCAAAGCTCATAGCGTTACCAGCGCTATGTTTGACAGAGAAGCTCCCAGCTATCTGGAAGCAACTGCCGCCTATAGCATCATCGCCCAAGGGCGAATGAACAGCTCCGTATTGAGTATTATGTATAACCATGCCCGTGACCCTGAGCTTAGGCTATTGGTACGTGAAGCCCTAGAGGAACAAAATAAAGCGACAATTGAAGTGTGTGAAAAGATACTGCAGGATAATGGCGGCGAACTACCGCACTTCTATTTTCAGGAACGCAAACTACAGGCTACGCCGCTTGACATCCCGCCTGATGCCCGGATGACTGATGAAGAAATTGTGTTAGGACTCGCCACCATGGCCAAAGCCGCCCAAATGGCTATCCTGTCTGCACTCCATCAGAGTTATCAGCCCAATATCGCTATGGGCTACCATAAGCGTCTAGATGAAGGCCTAGACTTTGACTTCCGCATCCTGCAGTTAGCGCTCAATCGCGGCTGGCTGCCACACCTCGACAAAGTCAAACACTAACCAACCCCGGGTCAGGGCAGCAATGCTGTCCCACCCTCCATACACTCCTCTATGCTGCCGGGGATAACCATCCCCGGCCCTTTTTCTTCCTGCGGACGTTGATAAGGGCCCATCTGCGTTGTTACTCCTGTGCGCGTTCGCTCTGCGTACTTCCAGTACGCCGCCGCTCACGTGCTCGTCACGCCTAGCATATGGGCCCTTCTAAACGCCCTCGGGAACGTAAATCAAAAAAAGAACCCCTCTGCGGCACAAAAGCCAGCAGTGGGGTTCTTCGTCCTAGTCTTCGTCGCACCCAAGGGCGTTCAGAAGGGCCTAGATGCTAGGCGCACTCGAACACTCAGCAGCGCCGCGTACGGGGGTACGCAAGCAATGAGTTTTCGGGTGCAACAACGCAGATGGGTCCTTATCAACGCCCGATTAAGCTTTGGAGAATTGGTCCTTGCCGACTCCGCACACCGGGCAAACCCAGTCTTCAGGAATGTCGGCAAACTTGGTGCCTGGGGCAATACCGGAATCAGGGTCACCGACCGCCTCATCATAAATATAACCGCAAACTTCGCAAACCCATTGTTCCATATTTGTCACTCCAATCTGTATAATCTATATCGGCCGTTGGCACTAACCACCGGCTAATACCCGCTACCAGAGCGTGTAAAAACACGCAACCCTAAAAAAGAGAGGCTGTTAGAAAATGTCCAGATGCTAGGAACAGCGAGGCTTGCGCCGCGCCGTGTACATAAAGGTACGCAAGCAAGCAAACGTAGTCGTGACAACGCAGATGGGCGTTTTGTAACAGCCTCTACCAGCGTCGGCTCGAGCCGCCTCCGCCGCCAGATCCACCACCAAATCCACCACCGCCACCTCCGCCACCGCCTTTACCACCACGCAAAAGCATAAATAGCAGATAGGTAATGCGACCACCGAAAAATATCCAGTCAATGATGACAAGCCCCAGCAGGCCAGCCCCCAGCACGATTTTCAGCCACCACGGAAGATCATCCCATCCGCCTGACTGTTGCGCTGGACGCGACTGTGGCCCAGGACGGGCGTCTGCTTTCAACTCCAGATTATACTCTTTGGCAACCTCGCCAGCTATGGCCAGATAACCGTTTAATACCCCTTTATCATAATCCCCTGTTTTGAAATAGGGAATCATATATTCATCTTGGATACGCCCGGTCTTTGCGTCAGGCAACCTTCCTTCAAGGCCATAGCCTACTTCGACACGGGATTGCCGATCACCTGTAGCCACTAGCAGCAAAACGCCATTATTTAACTGTGCATCACCAATGCCCCACTGCCGCAGCATTGCCAGCGCATATTCTTCCAGCGCCGCTCCCTCTATCGACTTTACAGTAACGACTACTACCTGTGCCTTTGTCTTTTGCGCCAAGTTACTGCTTAACGACTGAATGCGAGACTTTGTTTCACCAGATAATACTCCGGCATAATCTTGCACATAAATGTTCGTTGTCGGCTTCGGCGGGATCTTAGGTTCCGCAAACGCTACCGTGCCTGACACCAGGAACAGCGCAAGCATTAGCCAGACCAGCCACTTTTTCATCTGTCGTTCACCACCTCAAAGCCGGCTGCTTAAGTTACAGTCTTAAAGAGTTAAGGAACTCGTTAACCACAGAGTACGCAGAGTAAGCAGAGGTACCCGCAGAGGGCTACGTTTTTTTATAGAACTATCACTCTAAATCCTCTGTGTACTCAACGTTCCCTCTGTGTACTCTGCGGTAAAACGCCCCTAGTCTCCTAACCGCGCCGCTAAAATTTAACCTGCGGCACCTGTTTTGCCCCTTCCTCAGCTTTGAAGTATTCCTTAGGGCCAAAGCCCATCATACCGGCAAACATATTGGTTGGGAACGAACGGATCTTCGTATTAAAACTCTGAACAGCATTATTATAATCCTGGCGAGCAACCGCGATGCGATTCTCGGTGCCACTGAGTTCATCCATCAATTGACGGAAGTTAGCGTCAGATTTCAACTGCGGATAGTTTTCCACAACCACCAACAACCGGCTCAGTGCGCCATTCAATTCACCATTGGCCTGCGCCTTAGCCGCTGGCCCATTCGCGCCTGCCAGCTTTGAGCGTGCATCAGCCACTGATTGAATGATTTCTTTTTCCTGCGCCGCAAATCCTTTAACTGTATTCACTAAATTGGGAATCAAGTCAGAGCGCCGCTGCAGTTGGTTCTCAATTTGGCTCCACTTACCATTAACCGATTCATTGGCCCCGACCAAGCCGTTGTAGCTGGAAAAGCCAAACACAGCCAACAATGCCACAACAACCAAAATAATTATCGTTGTTTTGTTCATACCACAAATAACCTCCTATGTCTTTCACTAAAAATGTGACAAGATCGCAATTTTGCCACGCTTCGATTATACCATATTCTGCCCAATAACGCGATGTTAGCCGCATTGCAAAAGAAAAAATGCCAGGCAGGACGCGAAAAGCAAGAAGATCGCCGCGCTTCGACCCCGAATGCTATGCCATCCATGGCCGTCATCGCGATGACAGTCCTTAAATTGTCATTGCGAACGGAGTGATGCAATCTTCTCCCGCTTTTATATTTTCAGGTCGCTCCGTACGTTGCTTACGTCGTTCTCTAACGTACTCCGCCACAACCCCTAAAACCGTTCAGAAGGGCCCAGATGCTAGGCGGCCCCGCTGACCCTGCAGCGACGCGTACTGGGATGTACGCTAGCAATGGGTCAGCGGGGCCAACAACGCAGATGGACCCTTATCAACGGTTTTAACGTAAAAGGCTTGTAACGATCTTCTCTCCGGCATACAGCCCGTCCCCACAATCGCTGCAACCAACCGGTTACAGAGAAGTGTGACAACCGACAGACACCTTTGACCGACTGCCGCAGATACCTACAGGAGATACTACAGCTCACTGGCTGAAGCAACCCTGTGAACTAGGTTCTACAGAACCTGCGACAATCTTGGCTCGACCACGACCCATCCGCGCTGTGAGAGAACGAACTACGTCACGCACAGACTAAGTGGACAGGGAACAGTCTTCCCGCTGACAGACGCCGAACCGTGAATCCGACGGCTATCGTTGGCCGAACAAGGCCAGAACTCACGCTCCGACAATGCTCTTGGCTCGACCGATACAAACCCTTTACACTAAATAGTATGGCAATGAATCCAGCCTTTAACCCATGAAATAAGTGGAATTCTAGAGAGCGAAGCACGCTAACTGCAGAGTGCGGTGTAGGAACAACCCACTGTTCCTGCCCTCTCTCGGAAACTCGAAAAGGGCTACTATAATCGCCGCACTGCTTTCCACTCATCCGGCGTATTGATATTTTGCAGCATCAACAATTCGCGGTTAAACGGTAGCAATTCCTCAGCAGCAACTGTTCGCACACGAACAATTGACAAAAGTTCACTCATTCGCAGACGCCCTGCCTTAAGCTGCGATCGAATCACCGGCAGACAGGTTGTTTGATAGGCCGCATACAGCGGGTGCCAGCGATTGTCGACCAGCGGCACGGCGGCGTCAACGCCGTTTGCAGCCTGACTAATATAGGATACAGACCCAGCATCGAGAAATGGCATATCACAAGCGACAACAAAACACAATCCTGGCTGAGCAGCGGCTAAACCGGCTTCCAATCCGCCAAGTGGGCCGCAGTCTGCATACCGATCTGCTACAACGCGAACAGCAGGAAAGCGAATATACCTCAGCTCATTGCTGACCACGATCAGTTCAGCACAGACAGTTGCCAAGACAGTTAACTGTCGGTGCAGAATATCGCTGTCTCCCCATGTCAAAGAAGCCTTATCACTGCCCATGCGGCTGGATTTACCACCCGCCAGAATGATCCCGCTAGGCCTAGGAACGAGATTCCGCGAGAATAGAGCCCCCATTCTATCATCACCCCCGTGTTGGCTTTTCACGGAAAAATCGATATACAGCCTCGGCGGCGGGGAGGGTCATACCGGGAGTCTGCGCCAGTTCCTCAACAGTCGCTGCTTTCATTTTCGCCAAACTGCTGAAATGATCCCACAACGCCTTACGCCGTTTCGGGCCTATACCGGCAACGTGGTCAAGCACTGACACCATGTTGCGTTTAGCCCGCAATTTGCGATGATAGGTTATCGCGAACCGGTGGGCCTCGTCTCTCACACGTTGTACCAGATACAGAGCCTGCGAATGACGCGGCAAAATGACCGGATCGCTCTCGCCCTCACGGAAAATATGTTCAAACTCTTTCGCCAGGCCGACCACCGGCATCGTTAAACCTGCTCCCCGGATAATCGCCAGAGATGCGTTCAGTTGCCCCTTGCCGCCGTCGATAATCACCAAATCAGGCAACCCGGCCAGGTCTGAATCAATATAGCGACGAGACACAACCTCCTGCATCGAGCGAAAATCGTCAGGCTTGCCCTCAACTGTTCTTAACTTAAAACGTCGATAGTCACTTTTCTTGGCCTCGCCATGTTCAAATACGACCATCGAAGCAACCGTTTCCGCCCCTTGAATATGCGAAATGTCAAAACACTCGATTCGGACCGGATCGCGGCCAAAACCTAAATAGCGGCCTAGTTCAGCAACCGCTCCTGTTGTTTTGGCCTCTTGGCTTTCGGCCTTTGCCTCCTGGGCTGACAGAGCCTCTGCCGCATTACCCGCAGCCATCGCCAGCAGGTCCTTTTTTGTCCCCCGTTTAGGGATTGCCAATTCTACCTTGCCTTCTTTTTGTTCATTCAGCCAGCCACTGATCAGTTCATGGTCAGCCAACGGAAACGGCAACAGAATCTCGCGCGGAATAAAGCTCGCCTGACTATAGTATTGCTGGACAAACGCGCCCAGGACGGCGGCATCATCTTCCTGTTCACTGCCTGACAGTAAAAACCGCTCTTGCCCCACCATTTTTCCCGCCCGGATGAACAGAACCTGCACACAAGCGCCAAAAGCGGAACGCGCCAACCCAAGAACATCATGATCACCTGATCCGGTGACAATATTCTGCTTCTCTGTTACCTTGTCGACCGCCGCCAATTGATCACGAAGCAGAGCCGCTTTTTCAAACTGCAAGTCGTCAGCGGCCTGTTCCATCTGTATGCGCAAATTACGGGCAACCGCATCACTGCGCCCCTCTAGAAACAAACATACCGAATGGATCATCTCGCCGTACGTTGCCATATCGACTAGTCCGGCGCAAGGCGCCTGGCAGCGTTTAATATGAAATTGCAGACAAGGCCGCGGCACGTCCATACTACGGCAAGTCCGAATTGGAAACAGGCGCCGCAATAGGCGAATCGTCTCATGCATGGCGCCCGAATCTGTGTAGGGTCCAAAGTAACGCGCCCCATCCTTTTGCACCCGTCGCGTCGGAAATAAGCGGGGAAATTCCTCGTTGACCGTTACTTTGATATAGGGAAAGCTCTTATCATCCCGTAGACTGATGTTGTAACGCGGATGATGCTTTTTGATCAAATTGCATTCTAAGATCAGTGCTTCAATTTCCGAGGCGGTAATCACGGTCTCGAGATCCGCGATCCGCGAAACCATCGATTTAACTTTCGGCGAATGATTGCGGCTCGATTGAAAATAGGAACGAACCCGATTCTTCAGGTTAATCGCCTTACCGACATAAATAATCTTGCCTTGTGCATCTTTCATCAGATACACGCCAGGACGGTCAGGCAGAGCTGATAGCTTCTCGGAGAGTTCCAGATTATCTGTTATATCCATACGTCACCCCGGATGAAGAAAAGTAATAACCTATTATTCATACCTCTAGTATACCATTGCAACGAGCCCAAAAAAAGTAACGTCCAGAAGTTCTAGACGTTCAGACTGTGATAAACCTATTTGCAAGGGCTTTCAGAAAGGTCCAGATACTAGGCGGCCCTGCGGACCCAGCAGTGACGCGTACTAAAGGGTACGCTAGCAATTGGTTCGCGGGGATATTGCGCAACTCTTGGCGCTTTAGCGCCTTAGAGTTGGCGGCATACCCCTTGCGGGTGCCAACGTAGATGGGCCTTTATCAACGCCCTGACGCTGTTGATAAGCCATCTACTGGTTAGTTGCTATCAGCTAAAGCCAGTAAATTTTCGCCAACCATCCTTACTCCATCAAGCATTGCCGCTAAATCTTGCGTAGCCTTTGCTTGTTGTTGAGTGATCGCATTGCTATTTTCGACGTTCTTCTGAACGTACTCGACTGAGTTGCGAAATTTATTCACCATTTCGCTGATCGTACGGGCAGACTGATTGCTTTCAGCCGCCAACTTGCGCACCTCTTCGGCTACTACCGAGAAACCCCGCCCGTGTTCACCCACTCGCGCTGCTTCAATCGCGGCATTTAATCCCAGTAAATTCGTCTGTTGAGCAACACGCCTAATCACATCTACTATTTCGGTGGTATTATTGGCTTCTCTAGAGGCTGTTTTGGCAATGTTGTCTGTCTCTTGGCTTGTTGTCGCGAGTTCTTGGGAAGATGCTGCCAATTCTTCTACAGCAGCTGCAGCCTGCTCGAGAGCGGTATACATACTGGCCACATGACGCTGAATTTGTTGTGCCTTTTCTTGTTCCCGTATTCGCTCAGCTTCTTGCGCACTGGCTATTTTAACAGCATCATTGATTGATCGTTTAATTGAATCCGAACCCGATTCAAGACTCTCAACTACCATTCCATACTCTTTCGCCATTTTAGCGGCAGCATTATCGCCAACAATACCGCTAACCCCCACCTTGGATAGTTGTTCCATCATCTTTGGCAAAGCATCTGCGTTCTGCCACGGGCGCATAAAAATATCAAGTTCCGTGACATGGAGGTCCCGTTCCACGACTGCGAGCACACTTTGGTGCGCTACAACCGCTATTTTCTTTACTCCCGCAATAGCAACTCTTTGAACTGGATCAAGAATATCGCATATTGTAGCCGTAATTTCGATTACTGTTTTGCCGGACAACTGCCTCAAAGCTTGAGCCGTCCCACCACGACTGATCATAATCTTCGCATCAGGATAGGAGAGAGCTACCGATTTCGCGTCCCCCATATTGCTCGTTACAATATCCAGACTTATCCCCATCGCAGCAGTAATCTGTTTAGCCTCTTCCGCCATCTTCGGTGAAGGCGCAACAAAAAGAATCGGTTCTATAGTGATCGCCCCCCTCGTCATCATTTCTCCATTAGGTTCTACCCTTTCCTCATATGGCAATTATATCCTAAATCTTCTTTTACGTACACAAACTAATTACATAATTCCGAATTCATTGTCGATTTTTCGCTAGATAAAGAACTGCCCTAAGCTTTTAGGCAGTTACTTATCTAGCATTTATGCTTGAATTACCAACATGTCGAAAGGGATCAGCCGCAAAACATTTGCTGCTGATCCCTCCGTATAATGACCTGTTTTACTTCGCGTTCTCCAGTTGCTCTTTAATCAGTGGCTTTATGCCGCCGCTCGCTAAGATATTCATTACGTACTCGGACATTGGCTGAGCCTGGGCGGTTGCGCCTGTCGTTTCATTCACAACTCTGCCTGATTCGACGTCAACGCTTACAATATCTCCATCATTAACTACCTTGCTGATATCTGGACAAACAAGCAGTGGTACACCCAAATTAATTGCATTACGGTAGAAAATGCGGCCAAACGAATCGGCCAAGATCGCCCCAGCACCTACCGCTTTTAAGGTAATTGCAGCATGCTCACGGCTAGAGCCGCAGCCAAAGTTTGTTGAGGCAACGATGATGTCGCCCTTTTTAAACTCCTTGACGAAGTTGGGGTCCGCCCCTTCCATCGCGTGTTTCGCGACATCCTCGACATCAGTTAACTCGACGAACCGCCCCGGATAGATTTGATCAGTGTCGATATTCTCGCCAAATACAAATGCTCTGCCTTTAGCTACTTTTTCCATCATGCAACACTCCTCAGTCAAGATATTGGGAAGGATCAACAATTTTACCTTCTAGCGCAGCGGCAGCT
The DNA here is from genome assembly GCF_001611555.1 of Anaerosporomusa subterranea. NCBI lineage: Bacteria > Bacillati > Bacillota > Negativicutes > Acetonemataceae > Anaerosporomusa > Anaerosporomusa subterranea. The sequence goes on along the minus strand of NZ_LSGP01000017.1, from coordinate 722,677 downwards.
ACGGCAGCTGGCGAACCAAGGAAGATTTCCCCTTTGGTATGGCCCATACGGCCAGGGAAGTTGCGGTTGGTAGAGGAAATACAGGTTTCGCCTGATGCCAACATCCCCTGATGAGTGCCAAGGCATGACGCACAGCCTGGTGTTACAAAAGTCGCGCCCGCCTCAATCAGAGTTTTCATATAGCCTTTTTCCATTGCTTCCAGCAACACGCCGCGAGAAGCAGGAACTACCACCAACCGAGTACGGGGATTAATCTGTTTGCCAGCCAGAATTTTAGCCGCAATCGCTAAATCCTCAACCCGTCCGCCGGTACAGGATCCCAGATATGCCTGATCGACTTTCCGGCCGATATATTGCGTGACATCAGCTACATTATCCACGCTAAACGGTGCTGCTACTTGTGGCTTCAGCTTGGATACATCAAAGGTATGTTCAGCTGCATACTGGTAACCTGGATCAGTTGTCACGATTTCATAATTCCTGGTTACTTTTTCCTTCAGGAATTCCATGGTAATCTCATCAGGCTGAATGTAGCAGGTCTTCGCACCCATTTCAGTCGTCATATTGCAAAGTGCCATCCGTTCTGACACACTTAATTGCTTTAGCGTGGAACCGGTAAATTCGACAGCTTTATAAACGGCATAGTCCGCGCCGAGCTCGCCAATGGCATGGAGAATAATATCTTTTGCATAAACGCCCTTTGGCAGTTTGCCTTCAAAGTTGATGCGAATCACCTCAGGCACCCGGAACCACAACTTGCCGGTAGCTAAAATAATCGCTAAATCGGTCGCGCCAACACCAGTTCCGAAGGCGCCAAACGCACCATGGGTCGTCGTATGCGAATCAGTTACCACAATAAGTTCGCCGGGATATGACAATCCACGGTCTGCCAAAACCTGATGGCAGACACCTTCGTTAATGTCCATCAACAGATCGATTCCCTGATCCCAGCAAAATTCGCGGAACTGTTTTTGATTGTCAGCTTGAACAATTGAGGAAGCGGGCGCATAATGATCAAGGAACATAATCACTTTACTGGGATCATGAACTTTTACGCCGCCCATCTCAAAAAAGGAGCGTACGGTTTGCAGGTATAGGTCATTGATACCGGCTAAGTCGACTACACAGTTCACAATTTCCCCAGTGACCACCGATTCTTTTCCTGCCGCTTTGGCCAGGATTTTTTCAATTGCGTGCATGATAACCCTCCTCTAAATATGTCCTCATTTTGATTTTACCACAAACCCAGGACTTTCCACCAGAAAGATCCGATTCCCACCCAAATGATCATATTGATAACAGAAACCATGAAACCTAACTTCCACCAAGTTCCCTGGTCAACATAGCCTGAGCCGAAATAAATGGGAGCCGGCCCTGCCGCGTAATGGGTAAGAGACATGCAAAGATTGGACATAAACGCCAAGGCCAAAGCTACTAAGTATGCTGGTGCGCCTGCGGCCACAGCAACAGATGCAAACGCAGCATACATTGCTGTAATATGCGCCACTAGGCTGGCAAATCCATAGTGTGCATACATGTAAATGACAAGCAGTACAATAAATGCTTGCATCCAAGGAACTCCAACTATGCTAGCACTTACGGCTTTTGCAAACCAAGGAATAAAGCCCAGCTTGGCTAAGTAATCAGCCAGACCGATTAAGGCACCCATCCAAATAAGCGTGTCCCACGCTCCCTTCTCGTCAAGGACATCCTTCCATTCCAAAACCTTTGTCATCATCATAATAGAAACTGCCAGCATCGCGACAACGGTCGCATCAATCTTTGTAAATTGGGAGGTGCTCCACAATACCAGTGCGCCAACAAACACAGAGGCAACAATTTTCTCACCCAACGACATAGCACCCATTTGTGCAAGTTCTTTCGCCGCTAGTGTCTTAGCTTCCGGGGTATGGGTTATCTCCGGCGGATAGAATTTATACAGGAAGTAGGGAACAACGATGAGCGATATGATTCCAGGTACGATCGCTGCAGTAGCCCACAACCCCCAACTGATATTGATATTAAGTGTTTTTGAAGCCAATAACGCGATTAGCGGGTTACCCGCCATCGCAGTCATGAACATGGCCGAAGTGATCGTGTTCCCTTGATATGCAGTTTGTATCAAGTAAGCACCCACTCTTCTAGCCGATGGTCCGGGTTCGGAATCAAAGGCAGCAGATAGGCTCTTTACAATTGGGAATAGGATTCCGCCAGCACGAGCTGTATTGGAGGGCGTTGCGGGGCTTATAATTAAATCACTCAAAGCAAGCGTATATCCCAATTTCAATGTGCTGTCACCCATAGAGCGGATCAACATGTAAGCGATACGTCGTCCCAAGCCAGTTTTGATGAAGCCCTTAGCAAATAAAAAGGCTGAAACGATAAGCCAAATCGTGCCATTGCTAAACCCGGACAGCGCCTCCGCTGGCTTCAATACTCCCGCCAATGCGGTGAAAGTTACACTTAAAAATGCTATCGCCCCAATGGGCAATGGTTGCAAAATAAAACCCAAAATAGTTGCCACAAAGATCGCCAACAAATGCCAAGCAGCAGGCTTTAAACCAGCCGGTACAGGCAAAAACCAAATAACTGCGCCAACGGCAAGAACGATAAGCCCACGAGTCAAATTATTCACTAACTCAACCTCCCCATTCTGATAGTACTCTGTTACTTATTGCAAGAAGCGTGCCATCGTTAATTATCAGTATTTTCACCTTATTTTTAAGACATTGGTCAGATCATTTTACAGCCCTGCAACATTTTTTGCTTCATATTTCAAAAATAACGTTTCAATACGTTGCACCATTCCATGAATCCGCTATTGATTCTTTCAAACAAATTTCAAGGTCCATCATTTCCCACTGTTGCTATCTATCACTTAACCCCTTATAATCAAATCAAAAACGTTGCATAGTGTGGCAATGGGAGGCAAGTCATGTCGCGCATAGCCTTTTTAGCTCCGGATATCAGTATGTTTGAGAGAGCCCACGAGTTATTTCAGACTCAGCACAGTGACATTCATATTGAAAAAGGTCTGCTCAGCGAGGGTGTTGCTATCGCCTCATTTCTTATTGCAAAAGGCACAGAAATTATCATCACTCGCGGTGGAACCGCCTCCGCTCTAAGAAATGCTGGGCTTGAAGCAACGATTGTCGAGATTCCCATCACCGGGTTTGATATTATTCGTACCGTTGAGAAGGCAAAGTTGCATGGACGAAGTATCGGAGCAGTATCCTTCCCGTCCATCCTTCACGGCATTGACTTTCTGGGTCCAATTTTAGGCGTAGATATCCGCTGTTTTCCCATTCATGCGGAAGACGAAGCAGATGGCCAAGTCTTGCAAGCTTTCCGTGACGGCGTAGATGTCGTTATTGGCGGCTTTATTACAGGAAGAGCTGCTCAAAAACACAACTATCCCTTCGAGTTGATTGATAGCGGCGCAGAAGGGATTCTGCAAGCGGCGCAGGAAGCAAAACGAATTGCGCATGCACGCAGCTTAGAAAAAACAAAGACCAGCCTGTTTCAGGCAGTCCTTGATTATGCATATGAAGGTTTCATCCTCGTGGATGGCGAGTATCGCATTAGCTTTTTTAACCCAATAGCAGAGCGTATCCTTGGCATGGATAGCAGCAAAGTGATTGGAAAAAGAATTACCCATGTATGGCCTGAGTTGAACTTAGCGCAAGTCATGCATACCGGAAAAGATGAGTTAGGGCAAATTCTAAAAATTAATGAAGTTGATGTCCTCTGCAATAAAGTAGCTATCATCGTAAATGACAGATCTGCCGGCGCTGTAGCCACCTTTCAAGATGTAACCCAGATCCAACAGATGGAGGCTCGGGTACGTCGTCGAATTTACGCTTCCGGCCATGTGGCACGCTTTCGCTTTGATGACATTATCGGTACAAGTGCTGTAATAAAACAAACAATCGAATTAGCGAAAGAATTCTCCCTGACCCAGTCATCGATTATCATTTTAGGAGAAACAGGCGTTGGCAAGGAGGTGTTTGCTCAGAGTATCCATAACTATAGCGACCGCCGCCAAGGTCCTTTTGTTGCTATCAACTGTGCGGCGCTACCTAGCCAAATACTAGAAAGCGAACTCTTTGGCTATGTGGGAGGAGCTTTTACTAGCGCCAACCCAAAGGGCAAACCAGGGCTGTTTGAATTAGCGCATGGCGGAACTATTTTTCTTGATGAAATTAGCGAAATGGAGTATCCCACACAGGGCAAATTGCTACGGGTGTTACAAGAGAAAAAAGTGATGCGTTTAGGTAGTGACAGCGTTATCCCGGTCGATGTTCGAATCATAGCCGCCTCAAACAAGAACTTGAAGACTCTTGTAAATGAGAATAAATTCCGGTCTGATCTGTATTACCGTTTAAATGTTCTGCAACTGCGAATTCCACCGTTGCGGGATCGAAAAGACGACATTAAATCCCTCGCCCAGTTTTTCTTAGAGGAGCACGCAGGTATTGTAAAACGCCACCTGAAGCTGGGATCTTCCGCAATTCAAACACTCACCCAATACCCCTGGCCTGGCAACATCCGCGAATTACAAAACAGTATTGAGCGGATAATCGCTGTTCACAAGCACGAAATCATCAATGCAGCGATCATTAATTTAGTTCTTGAAGATCAAGACAATAGCAATCCGCTGAATGCTAGCATACTGCCGAATGAAGTAGAAGAAATTCGCAAAGCGCTCGCTTTGACCAAAGGAAGATATGCAGAAGCTGCAAAAATACTTGGCATAAGCCGCTCTACTCTCTGGCGCAAACTCAAACGCCTAGGTTTAAATTAAGCGAGACAGGGGCCGGTTCTTTGCATCATTAATGATGCAAAGAACCGGCCCCCTTCTCGTTACTTCGCGCTCTTTCGAGATGCTCGTCTATAACAGTGGCTTCAAAAACTTCCCTGTATACGAAGCCTCAGTTGCCGCAATCTCCTCAGGTGTGCCTTTGGCGACTACCATGCCGCCGCGCTGGCCGCCTTCTGGTCCAAGGTCGATACAATAGTCGGCTGTTTTGATAACATCCAGATTGTGTTCGATGACGACAACGCTGTCACCGCCGTCCACCAGCCGCTGCAATACTTCGAGTAAACGGTGAATATCGGCTGTGTGCAGGCCGGTTGTCGGCTCATCCAAGATGTACAGCGTCTTGCCTGTGCTGCGTCTGGCCAATTCTGTGCTGAGCTTGACCCGCTGCGCCTCACCACCTGACAGAGTGGTTGCTGGTTGGCCCAGCTTGATGTAACCAAGGCCGACATCCTGCAAAATTTGCAGTTTTCGGTTAAGCTTAGGAATGTTCCGGAAAAACTCAACCGCTTCGTCAACTACCATATCCAGTACCTGCGAAATCGTCTTGCCTTTATAACGCACTTCCAAGGTTTCGCGATTATAGCGAGCCCCTTTGCAGACTTCGCAGGGGACATAAACATCTGGTAAAAAGTGCATTTCAATCTTGATGATGCCATCACCTTTGCAGGCTTCGCAACGGCCGCCCCGCACGTTGAAACTGAAGCGACCTGGCTTGTAACCTCGCATTTTCGCTTCTGACGTTTGACTGAACACCTCGCGAATCGTGTCAAACAGGCCAGTATAAGTCGCTGGATTGGAGCGTGGCGTGCGACCGATCGGCGACTGATCAATATCAATAATCTTGTCAATATACTCAAGGCCATGAATGGTGTCATGGTCGCCCGGGCGCTGCCTGCCGCCATATAGCCGGTTGGCCAGTCCCTTGAACAGGATCTCATTCACCAGCGTACTTTTGCCAGATCCGGACACGCCGGTAACGGCAGTGAACAAGCCCAATGGAAACGCCACATCAATATTTTTTAAGTTGTTTTCTCTCGCTCCTGCCACTGTCAGCCACTTACCATTCGGTTGGCGTCTGACCTCCGGCACAGGGATCTTCTTCTTGCCTGACAAATATTGGCCGGTAATCGATTCTTCAACAGCGATAATATCAGCAATCGTTCCCTGGGCCACCACATGCCCACCGGCCGCTCCGGCCATCGGTCCGATATCGATAATATGGTCAGCAGCCCGCATCGTGTCTTCATCGTGTTCGACCACTAGCAAAGTATTCCCCAGGTTGCGCAGTCGTTCGAGTGTTGACAGCAGTCTTTGGTTGTCGCGTTGGTGCAGACCGATACTGGGCTCGTCCAAAATATAGAGCACGCCAACCAAGCCGGAGCCAATTTGAGTGGCCAGCCGGATACGTTGCGCTTCACCGCCGGATAGAGTGCCTGCCTCGCGATCAAGTGAAAGATAATCCAGACCGACATTAATCAAAAAACCCAGCCTGGCCTTAATTTCTTTGAGTATTTGGCGGGCAATGGTTTGTTCACGCTCAGTTAATTGCAGGTTCTCAAAAAAGTCATATCCATCGGCAATGGTCAACCGAGTCACATCATAGATGTTTTTCCCACCCACTAACACTGACAGAGACTCTGGCTTCAGTCTGGCTCCTTTGCAGGTAGGACACGGTTTGGAACTCATAAATTCTTCGATTTCTTCCCGCGACCAGTCTGAGTTGGTCTCGCGGTATCTGCGATTCAACAGCGGCACCGCGCCCTCGAAGGCGGTATGGTAGGTCCGCTCTTCACCATACATATTTTCATAAGTAAAGCTGTAACGCTTCTCGCCATCGCCAAACAGGATGATCTGCTGCATGTCTGCCGGCAAACTGTCCCAGGTATTGTAGAGGGAAAGACCGTAGGCATCAAGAACGGCCTCAAGCTGACACATGAAATAGGAATTGGTATTCTTCGATAATGGCGCAATCGCCCCGTCAATCAGCGACTTAGTGGCATCAGGCACAACCAGCGAAATATCAATCTCCATATTGTTACCCAAGCCGGTGCAATCCGGACAGGCCCCAAAAGGGCTATTGAAGGAAAACATACGCGGTGCGATCTCGGGCAAACTGATGCCACACTCGACGCAGGCAAAATTCTGGCTGAAGGTCAGTTCCTTGCCATCGGCCAGCAGTGCAGATACCACACCTTTTCCCAAGCGCAGCGCGGTCTCGAGCGAATCGGCCAAGCGGCCTTCCACAGCATCGCGGATAATAATCCGATCAACCACAACATCAATTGTATGTTTTTTATTCTTTTCCAAGCTAATATCATCCGACAGCTCACGGATCTCACCGTCCAGCCTGACCCGCACAAAGCCATCTTTGCGAATATCCTCAAGCACCTTTTGATGCTCGCCCTTTTTACCGCGGATAATGGTAGCAAGAATCGTTAGACGAGCGCCTTCTCCCAGAGCCATCAGTTGATCAACAATCTGCTCAACCGTCTGCTGGGTAATCGGTTTACCGCATTTCGGACAATGCGGCCGACCAGCGCGTGCGAATAACAGGCGCAGGTAATCATAGATTTCCGTTACCGTACCGACTGTCGAGCGAGGATTACGGCTAGTTGTTTTCTGATCAATAGAAATTGCTGGTGATAAGCCCTCGATGTAATCAACATCCGGCTTGTCCATTTGTCCAAGAAATTGGCGGGCATAAGCCGACAACGACTCAACATAGCGTCTCTGCCCCTCAGCGTAGATCGTATCAAACGCCAGCGACGATTTGCCCGATCCGCTCAATCCAGTGATGACGACCAATTGGTCGCGCGGGATCTCTATATCAATATTCTTTAGATTGTGCTGCCTGGCGCCTTTGACAATGATTTTGTTTTTATCTTTCAATTTCTTTGCCTTTCTTCACCTTGTTGTTACGAACATACATTCTCATTATATACACACATGTGTTCGCAAGTAAAGGGGATAGTCAGATTTTTATATTATTCACTTTGCAATGTTTGTACGCTTTGTGTTAAACGCAGCTCCATCTAAGAATTTCACAAATTCCATACATCACGTCATAAGCAAGCCCGGGTATTTATCATCGCGAGCGAAGCGTGGCGATCTTCCCTGACTTTTTCGTTCCCTTTTCCTTCGTCTTCGCCGTCCCCAGACTCACGCCAAACTTCTGCCGAAGTTCAACAATCATATCGCGCAATTCAGCTGCTCGTTCAAATTCAAGTTGTTTGGAGGCTTGACGCATTTCTTTTTCCAGATTGACCAAGATATCCTGAGCCTCTGGCGCAGTCATCTTACTCCAGCGGTCAGCCGTATAGGGAGCTGCTTGTTCCGCAACTTTAGTGGTTTCAATTAAATCTTTGACCCGTTTCTGCACCGTCTGGGGCGTAATGCCATGTTCAATATTATAGGCGGTCTGCACTTCCCGGCGGCGGTTGGTTTCATCAATTGCCCGACGCATCGAATCGGTAATCCGATCAGCATACATGATAACCCGTCCATGCACATTACGGGCAGCGCGACCGATGGTTTGAATCAGCGAAGTGTCAGAACGTAAGAAGCCCTCTTTATCAGCATCGAGAATCGCGACAAGCGAAACTTCTGGCAAGTCTAGGCCCTCGCGCAGCAGGTTAATGCCTACCAGCACGTCAAATACGCCTGCCCGCAAATCACGGATAATCTCGCCGCGTTCGATGGTAACAATCTCTGAGTGCAGATAGCGTACTTTGATACCCATTTCCTTGAAATACTCAGTCAGATCTTCAGCCATCTTCTTGGTCAGAGTCGTCACCAGGGTTCGTTCGTGGTTAGCGACCCGTTCTTTGATTTCACCCAATAAATCATCCATCTGACCTTGAATCGGACGAATATCAATCTCCGGATCAACTAGCCCGGTCGGGCGAATAATCTGCTGGGCGACCTGACTGGCTGCCTGCAGTTCATAGGTAGCAGGAGTAGCGGACACGTAAACAATCTGATTGATCCGTTCGACAAATTCATCAAACATCAGCGGTCGGTTATCAAAGGCAGACGGCAGGCGAAAGCCATGCTCAATCAGATTTTCCTTGCGAGAACGGTCGCCGGCGTACATGCCGCGAACCTGCGGCATAGTAACATGCGACTCATCGACAACAATCAAAAAATCCTCAGGAAAATAATCCACCAGCGTAAATGGCGACTCGCCCGCCTTCCGGCCAGTCAGGTGCCGCGAGTAATTCTCGATGCCGCTGCAATAACCCATCTCCAGCATCATTTCCAGATCATAATTCGTACGTTGCTCCAAGCGCTGCGCTTCTAATAGCTTATTATTCGCTCGCAGCCAAGCCAAGCGTTCAGTTAGTTCAGCCTCAATATCGACAACCGCTCGCTCCAGATTTTCGCGAGAGGTGACAAAGTGAGAGGCCGGGTAGATGGCAATATGCTTGCGTTCAGCCAGAATTTCTCCTGTCATCGTATCTACTTCAAGAATCCGCTCGATTTCATCGCCAAACATCTCAATCCGGACAGCCCGCTCCGCATAGCCGGCGGGAAATACCTCGACCACATCGCCGCGCACGCGGAATTTACCACGGACAAAATTTACGTCATTGCGTTCATATTGGATAGCAACCAGTTTGCGCAAAATGTCATCCCGGTCGCGGGTCTGACCCTGCCGCAACGAGAGCACCAAGCCGCGGTATTCGTCAGGCGAACCCAAGCCATAGATGCAAGACACGCTGGCCACAATGATCACGTCGCGCCGTTCAAACAACGAGCTGGTCGCCGAGTGGCGCAGTTTGTCAATCTCATCATTAATTGACGCGTCTTTTTCGATATAGGTATCCGTATGCGCAATATACGCTTCCGGCTGATAATAGTCATAATAACTAACAAAATACTCAACCGCATTGTTGGGAAAAAACTCTTTGAACTCACTAGCCAACTGAGCAGCCAGTGTCTTATTGTGGGCAATAACCAAGGTTGGTTTTTGCACTCGCTCAATCAGTTTAGCAATCGTAAACGTCTTGCCTGTACCGGTCGCCCCCAAAAGCACCTGAGCCCAGTCGCCGCGGTTTACTCCGGCGACCAACTCTTCAATTGCCCGCGGCTGATCGCCGGTCGGGACAAACGGAGCCTCGACTTTAAAAGGGACGCCGCCTTCTTGATATATTGTTTTTAGTTTAGGCACAACCGCCATGTAGCTTCACCTACAATCACCAAACCGGTGTGTATTGAATATTAGAGATAATTACTATTATAAGATAGATTACCTTGAATGAAAAGAAAAATTGACATCCTGTAAATACATTCCACATAGGCCCTGCCATAGCCGAGCCCTCAGATAGAGATAAGGCCTAGCTCCCCCGCCTTTCAAAAGGCTAGATTGCTAGGCTGCAAGATTACAGCTGGGCTTGACTTTACTGATCATCGGCTAACGCCGCCAGCGGTTAATCCAACTTTTAATCCTTCTTACTAGACCAAACGATTCGGTCTCCAACTCGACATACTCTTCATTGCCCCGCGGCGCCAGAATCACGCCTAACCAGCGTTCGCCATCACCAAACGAAGTCTGAGCCTGCATATCCTTACCTTCCCGTCGCCAACACAGCACAAAGTTTCGCGGCGCATAGGAAATAGCTTCAACGAGTTCATCCGCACTAGTAAGCGGCATGCCATATAATGACAGTAAAACATCACCTGGACGCACGCCAACGACTCGCGCCGGACTGCCGGGCACCGTATCCAGCACAGTCAGACCGTCTTCGCCGTGCACAAATAGCGGCTCTCCGCGCATCTCACGCCGGTTTTGCCACCAGATCAAGAGATCATGCCCCACCGGCGACAAAATTGCCGCCGGCAGCTGCAGCCAAGAATAACGCCCACATAGCAGCGCCAAGGTTAACAACGCCAAACTATAGAGGAAGAGATACAAAGCTGACTGCATCCGTTTCTGCTCTGGCCGGGTCGATACAGCAATATCCGAGTAGCCTAAAGCAGCGACAATCGGAATCAGCATATGCACCCACTGCTTTCCTTCCGGCGGCTCCATGCCGAAGGCAAGTGGCGGCCACCAGTCCGGCATATGCACCATACCTTCCGGGACCTTGTCCGCCGGCAAGCCAACAACAAGTAAGATGACAAGCGGCAACGGCCAAAAGTTTTGCAGCGTGAATGCTCCAACTAACCGGTTTCCTTGCCGCAAAATGATCGGCGACGCACTAAATCGTCCACTGATCGCAATCAGAAAGCTCTCTGTAATATGCAAAATAGCAACAAGTGACAAGATGTGAGGCACACTAATTACCGGCCAACCAAACAAAAGATACGAGATTGCCACTAATCCGCCTGCATAGGCAAAGCATAGAAAGCGCGCATGAATCAGCATTAACGCTATAGCAACAGGCCAGACATAACTCAGGCCTAAGTGATTTACCGAGACACCGGTCAGAGTCAGCAAAAGGCTGCCCAGCCACCCGCCCATCAGGCCTAGCCAAGCGGCGCGCACCATCTGTTTTTTCCAATCAAACACAGCTACGCCAAACATTCGCTCTTGACTGCGTTGCTGCTGGCGATATTGAAACCCGACCAGCAGCAGCACTAGCCAAAACATCGGTTCGAAAAAGATCGAAAACGAACTGCTGATTATCAGATATGCTATTTCAAAAAACGGAAACACTGGTATTTCACCTCAAGCAGCCGCTGCCCGGCTGTCTCATTTGTTCAGCTTTGCTTTTAAAATCTCGACCGCTTTGTCTTGTTGCGGATCTTTGCCTAGCTCACGCGGTTCAGGCCACTCCACTTTTACGTCAGGCTCAATACCTACCCCATTGATTGATCGATCTTTAGGAGTATAGTATTTTGCAATCGTCAGTTTGACTGCTGTACTACTATCAAGACGCAGAATCTGTTGCACAGACCCTTTGCCGAAGGTCTTGACCCCGACCAAGGTACCTACGCCCGTATCTTGCAAAGCTCCGGCCACAATCTCTGATGCGCTGGCACTACCGCCATTCACTAACACAACAATCGGATATTTGGCAGCATCGAGTCCTGCAGTATGCGTTTCGCGGTTGCCGTCACGAGTGACTACCGATACTACCGGGCCTTTTGGCATCAGCTTGCCAGCGACCTTAACACTTTCATCCAACAGGCCACCAGGATTATCACGTAAATCGAGCACTAGCGCCTGGATACCTTCTTTGTCAAGCTCTTGCAATTTTTTCGCAAAGTCAGCTCCGGTATGCTCGTTAAACATTGAAATACGAATATAACCAATCTTGTCAGGCAACACCTTGCCGGCAACAGTTTTAATCTGGATGTTGGAACGAGTCAGAGTGTAATCTTTCACTTCCTGGGCAGGCAAACGGCGAATCCCCAGAATAACAGTAGAGCCTTCTTGCCCTCGGATTTTGCTAACCGCCTCGTCTAAGGCCATGTCCTTGGTATCCTTGCCATCAATGGTAATGATCTGGTCGCCACTCTTAATGCCTGCCTTGTCACCAGGCGTCCCTTCGATAGGCGACACTACAGTCAGCACCTTGTCCTTGGAGCCAATGACAATACCGACTCCGCCGAAAGCACCCTCAGTTTCGATCATGAATTCTTTAAACATCTTCGCGTCCATGAAGATCGAGTGCGGATCATTCAGCGAACTGACCATGCCTTTAATCGCGCCATTAATGAGTTGATCCATCGACGTTTCTTCAATATATTTCGATTTAATCAGGTCAACTGCGCGATATAAGCGGAGACTATTGGCCGCATCTAGGGACTGCGATTGAAATAGATAGGCAAATGTGCCTGCTGTCAGGATAAAGGTCGCCACTACCAAAGTGACTGCGCCTATAACCAGTTTCCATTTAGATTTCACGAAAAACACCACCCGCGGCAGCTATATTCAGCTTGCCTTATTATGCCTTTATCTATGTCTATGAATCCATGATATGCAAAACTTAGCGCCACTATTCGAGTCGACCGTTGATAAGTACCCATCTGCGTTGTTATTCCCGAAAATCTTTTGCTTGCGTACCCCACGTACGCGGCGCGGCTCGATTCTCGGGTCTGCCTAGCATATGGGTACTTCTGAACGGTCGACGCATAGGAAGACCGCGTAAGAGTTTCCAAAAAGCCTGAAGGCGGCTATTGCCGCCCTTAGGTCGAATCCTATTTGTAAACCTCTCCGTACGTGTGCTTACGTTCGCTCAGAGGTCTTAGATGCTAGGCACGACGAGGATTACGCCGTGCCGCGTACACGCACGTACGCAAACAAGTAACCGCAGGAGTAATTGCGCAACTCTTGGCGCTTTAGCGCCTTAGTGTTGGCGGCATACCCTTTACGGGTGCAACGCAGATGAGGCCTATCAGCGAGCGTAAGCACACGTACCCCTGCCTAAGGCAGGTAACTTAGCGGATTCACTGGCGATCCATTCTGTCTAACCTCAAAGTGCAAATGCGGACCTGTCGAATATCCGGTCGAACCGACTCTGGACACCGTCTGCCCCTTACGCACTGTTTGTCCCTCGCTTACCAGCAACTCGGAGTTATGCGCGTAAAGAGTAGAAATGCCGCCGCCGTGTTCGACGATAACAGCCTTGCCATAGCCGCCCATCCAATCCGCGTAGATAATAACCCCACTATCCACAGCCACCACATCATCGCCATAATCAGCGCCAATATCAATACCGGTATGTAATCGTTGCGTACCAAAGATCGGATGGGTCCGCCAACCGAACGGTGAAGTCACCGGGCCGCCAGTAGGCCAAACCATCGAGCCGGTCGCCTGGGCTGAGCCACCCTTATTGCCAGCGTTGCGGATCATCCGCTCAATCTGACGCGAAGTTTCCAGCAGTTCTTGATAAGCCTGGTCAGCCGTCTCTTTCTCATTGACTGCCTCATCGAGCACTGCCTGTTGCGCGTCACGCCGATTTTCTATCATACTTTTCTTGGCTTTCGCGGCCTTCTGCAATTCTTGAATTCTCGCCCGGTCATGTTCCAACTCGGCCTTCTTTTGGATGACTAACTGCCGTTCTGCTTTAACTCTAGCAATTAAGGTTGCATCTTGGCTGAGAATTCGCTTCAACAAATCCACCCTGGTCGTTAGATCGGAAAAATCTGCCGCCCCTAGCAAAACATCCAGATAACTAATTTGCCCATTTTCGTAGATGTCACGCATCCGTCGATTCAGCACCTGAGTCCGTTTAACCAGATTCTTTTCTGCTGTCGCCAAAATTTCTGTATTCGCTTCAATTTGCGTTTCTTTCTCTTCCAATTCGCGACTAATCTCGCTATAATCAGACAACGCGCCATCCAACTCAGTCTGCACAGACTGCAGCCGTTCAGATACGCTGTTTACTTTGCGCTGTGCTTGCTTGGCTCGACTTTGCTGTTCCTGCATTCTCTGCTGGATTGACTGTAGCTCCTGTTGCTTTTGCTCAATCTCACTCGCCAACACGGGAGAGATTAGCGGCAAACTAAGAAAAACCACCATAGCTGCTGCCAATTTTTTTGACTGGTTAAACACGAAACAAGCATCCCCCTTCGAACACCACCCATCACGGCAAGTGGCACTTTGGACAATCCATCCTAGAAGATCAAACCTTTAAGAACCGTCTTAAAGAAATCGTACTGCCTGTTGCCCCGATGAGCATCCCCACAACCATCAGAATAACGCTGATGATCTGAAGAAACGGGTATTTAGGAATAATCGGCAAAAATGCCAAGGTTTCGTACACCCGTTGCGTCAATGTGCTGTAAGCCTGAAATAACAGGATAACAGCAATCATCGATCCGGTAAAGCCCATGATTATTCCCTCGATGAGAAACGGCCAGCGAATAAACCAGTCGGTGGCACCGACATACTTCATAATGCCAATTTCCTTACGCCGGGCAAACACGGTGATGCGGATCGTGTTCGAGATAATAAACAAGGCGGCGAATGCCAAAAAAATGATCAAAGCAATACCAACTATACGTATCATGCGAGTTAAGCTAAAGAGTTGATCAACCACATTTTGACTAAATTTTGCATTCTCAACCCCGTCATATTGGCCAATCTGCTGCGCAATTGTTCTAACATTATCAGGATCGTCTGCTTTGATTTCATATGCATTCGGCAGCGGGTTTGAATCGCCCAACGTTGTCAGAATGCCCTGTTGTTCGCCCAAGCGCTCCTTAAAGCGAATAAGCGCCTGATCTTTGCTGATAAAAGTCGCTTGCTGCACCCCGGGCGTTTTGGCAATTTTATCGCCAAGCGCACGAATTTCGCTTTCCTTCAGATTATCATTCAGATATACAGATATCTGTACCTGAGACTCCAAAACCGAAGCCATGTTATTCAAATTGAGCACCATGATTAAGAACATGCCTAAAATCAACAGTGACAACGCCACCGTTGTAATGGAGGCCACGCTCATCAAGCCATTTCGGCGGAGCGACGAAATGGCTGCCCGGACAAAATATTCAACTGTCCTAATCTTCATAGCCGTATACCCCTTTCAATTGATCGCGGGCGATACGGCTTTTTTCTATCGCCACCACCCGGCGGCGCATCGAATCGACAACCGTCTTGTCATGTGTTGCCATGACGATGGTCGTCCCGGCTTTGTTAATATGGTCAAAAATTTTCATGATTTCCCACGAGGTGTCTGGATCAAGGTTACCAGTTGGCTCGTCGGCGATAACGACCATCGGATTATTGACAATCGCGCGCGCAATCGCCACCCGTTGCTGCTCACCGCCGCTCAGCTCGTTGGGATAACGAGTCGCCTTTTGGCGTAAGCCCACCAAATCGAGCACATGAGTCACCCGCCGCTGGATTTCCCGACGCGGCGCTTCAATGACCTCCATAGCAAAAGCAGCGTTTTCCGCCACCGTCTTATTGGGCAACAATCGGTAATCCTGAAAGACAATACCTAATCCGCGGCGATAATAGGGGACTTCCTGAGGCTTCATCGTGTTCAGATTCCGCCCATTTACAATAATTTGACCGCTAGTCGGCTCTTCCTCGCGAGTAATTAGTTTGATAAAAGTTGACTTGCCGGCCCCGCTTGGACCAACAACAAAGACAAATTCACCCTTGGGGATTTCAATACTAATATTTGAAAGAGCAACCGAACCGGCGCCGTAAATCTTAGAGACATTGACCATTTTTATCATTAAGCGTTCTCCTTGAAGGGGTTTGGAATAAGCTAAATTTAAAGTTTCGACATTTTTGCATAAAAACCTTCTTCCATTGACCAATAACGACTTAGGAATTATTCGACAAAGAGCTTGTACGAAGTCAGCGAGCCCAGAAACACTAAGATTATTGAACCACGTTAGTGCGACTATAGTTTCATTTTTTACGCATTCCCTTTGTGTAGGCGCGCAGCGCCTTTTGCGATTTCGCGGCCAAAAATATTCTTTTGTTAACTTCTGCGGCTTTCCTCTGTGTACCCTCAGCGTACTCTGCGGTTAACGTACTCAGTTATTAAAACTTCTCCTCATTCGCCCTAGCGCATCAACTGCGATAAATACAGTGTACATACACCCAGCACTGACAAAAGGCCAAAATATTGCCAAGCCACCGTTAGTCGCTGCCCAATCGTCAGACGGTAATACTCAATATCTTGATTCGCTTGCCC
This sequence comes from Anaerosporomusa subterranea, assembly GCF_001611555.1. Lineage (NCBI taxonomy): Bacteria > Bacillati > Bacillota > Negativicutes > Acetonemataceae > Anaerosporomusa > Anaerosporomusa subterranea. The sequence goes on along the minus strand of NZ_LSGP01000017.1, from coordinate 706,252 downwards.
CCACTTTGTCAACGAGCACAAAAATACTAATAGGATAATAATATTTTTAGTAAATAGTAGCACAAGGAGCAGAACCAAGCTGCCCATCCGCCAGAAATATGGTGAAATGACAGCACCGATCCTGCCCCCGTCAAATGGCGCACAGGGAATTAGGTTAAACAGGTTAATCAAGCACGCAGTATAAGACAATGCCAACATCAGAATACCATCTGTCCAAAAATACACCGCTAAGCAAACTAAAGCGCTCAAAGTCCCCAAGGCAGGTCCACCCAGCGCGATATTCGCCTCAGATTTTAACGTTTGCGGTGGCGTCGCCAAACGCACCACTGCCCCGATAAAAGGGATAAATAACAGAGCCGAAGTGCGGATGCCCATTATCCGTGACGCTACTACATGACCTAGCTCATGGATCAGCAAAAGTATGACAAAGCCAATCGCGAAGCGCCAACCAAATGCTACAGCATATATTGCAATCGAAAGCAGCATCGAAGCCGTGGTTGACAGCACGCTATCAATCTCCAGCATGGTGATAATCCCGCCCAGACACAACCCCGCCCGGCGTAGCACATCCCGCCCAACGTGGATCACCCTAAACCACCCCACAGCTTCACCTCCGAACAGCTCAGCTTTAAAACAAAAAAACCACTTCGCAGCAAGCCGCCTCACACCCCACCGGAAAAGAGACGTTCTCACTATGCTTATGCGGAGTGGACTCACATCAGAACTTTGCTTTATCTACCGGACAATTCAAGTCAAAGACCGTTCCGTTCCCAAACCCTTCGCAAAAACCTCGTGCGGAGGGCGCCGAGATGCAAGCAATGCCAGGCGCGACGAGGATTACGCCTATGCTGTTACCTATGAGACGTAACAGCGATTACTGCCAACTGGCTAGTTAGCATCACCACGTACTCTGCCCGCGAGCGGTCAGAGAGGCCCCAGATGCTAGGCAGCCCCGGAAATTCAGCTGCGCCGCGTACGTTCGCAGGTACGCAAGCAATGAATTTCCGAGGCTAATTGCGCAACTCTTGGCGCTTCAGCGCCTTAGAGTTGGCGGCATACCCTTTACGGGTGCAACGCAGATGGGGTCTATCAGGCCGCTCGCACTAGTAGCGGAGTTCTTTGAAGCCTTCGCCTAGAACCTCATGCGCATCTGCCACAATCACAAACGCGCGGCGGTCAACGTGAGAGACAATGTCTTTGACCCGACTGACTTCGCGGGTCGATACGACGCAGAACAAAATATCCCGGCTGTCACCGGAATAACCGCCCCTACCGTGAAAGAAGGTGACTCCCCGGCCAATTTCCTTTTGAATGGCCTGAGAAATTTCTTGGTTTAAATCAGACATAATCAGAAATGCCTTAGACGTGCTCAAGCCTTCCTGAACCAAGTCGATGATCTTAGTGGTAATATACAGAGAGATCAAACCATATAAGGGTAGCTCGGCACTGCGAAAAACCACTCCGGCTAACGTGATAACAAAAACGTCGACACCCAGGAGAGCTTGCCCCAAACTGATGCCGAACCATTTATGAAGAATTGCGGCAGCCACATCAGTTCCGGCTGTTGTTCCGCCAGCACGAAATACAAGCCCCATGCCAAGTCCAGTAAGCACACCGCCGTAAATTGAGCTTAATAATAAGTCCCGGGTCAAGACCGGTATATGGGGAGCCAACAAATCGACCGCAAACGAAAGCACAACTGCGCCGTAAAGAGTATAAATGCCGAACGAAGCACCTAAAACTTTTATTCCACACAGTAACAGCGGAATATTAAGAGATAGCATAATAACCCCAACTGGCCAACCGGAAACATAGTGCAAAACAGTTGCCAGTCCGCTAACTCCGCCATCGGCGATCCTGTTGGGAACGAGAAACATATTCAAGGCTACGGCGGTAATCAGCGCCCCCAGTGTTATGCCCGCATAGTCACGCAGCTTTCCAGTCACTCACATCATCCCTTATACGAAGTTAACCGCAGAGTACGCAGAGATCGCAGAGGGCTATGAATCGATATTATTAATAATTAAGTAAACCAGTAGCCCTCCCGTCCCCTCAGTGTACTCTACGTACTCTGCGGTTACGTACCTTCTACGGCAAACGGACCTACAGTTTATGTTTCGCTTTTCTCAGCATTAGCCCAACCGCCAGCTCCGCACTTCTAAACGCCTGCTGGCGCAATTCTTTAACTTGATCGTGCGGGCGACGCTCATCGCTTGCTTGGGACAATACGGTTTGCACCTGGTTTAGCAGGCCGTTAACTGTAATATCATTGAGAGTGCCGACAGCGCTTTGACCGATACTTTCCAGAAACCGCTCGATTTTCGGATCATAGGACACGCCAATCAACGGTACATTCATGACAGCCGCGAAGATCAGCGCGTGTAGGCGAATCCCTATTAGCATATCCAGATTCCCCATTAAAGATAACAACTCATCAGTTCGATATTCTTCAGTTAGCACCACTGCCGGTTGCCGCATATAGGCAACGATACGCGTCGCAGCCTCAACATCCGGCTTTTGCATCGGAATAAAGACTAGCTGAGCGCCTTTAGCAGCCAACTGATCAGCCACCCCAGCAAACACCTTCTTATAATGGGCCATGTCCTTCCATTCCCGCACCGAGAGACCAATCACCGGTCCTCCCTGATCCAGGCCGTACTGTCGCAGCACCTTGCGCCCGAAAGCGCCATCAGACGGTGGCAATGACAATACCGGATCAGCGGTGACATAGACGGGCGGCTGAGAAACGCCGATCGACTTGAGTTCAAGCAGTGAGCCCTCATCCCTCACTGTAATCAGATCCAGTTTATTACCAATACAGCGCACCGCGTTGCGAGCAGCTGCGCCTCGTACCGGGCCAACCCCTTGTGCATAGATCATGACCGGCTTGCCGAAGGTTTTGCCCATCAGCATAACACTCAAATAGTAGTACAAACTACGTTCACTGGTGACCGTCTGCAGCAGACTGCCACCACCGCTGACTAATAAATTGCAGCCTGCGATTGCTCGCAAAATATCCAGAGCGTTCATTCGGTACACTGCCTTGACACCGTGCCGGGACTCTGTTTCCGCCGGATTACCGGACAGGACGGTAAACTCGGCAGTTGGCTCCAAACGGCGGAAAGAGCCGATCATCGCTGCCAGCATAGCCTCGTCACCAGCATTGCCAAAGCCGTAATAACCCGAAATGACAATCTTACTCATGGAAGGCCCTCCTCATGAGGGTGCTCGACAAACAAGCCAGGAAATGCACTGCCACTATCAACACGATGCCAACTAAAGCTCCCAGCCACAGACCGTCAATGCCGCGGATTAACGACATCAGAACTGGGGTTCGCAGATGGGCGAACGTCTCGACCAAGGTCGACTGGCCAATTGTTGCCGCGATCACCAATAAAAAGTGCAACAATCTCGGCCATTGACGCGCCGCTGCCATCGCCGCCAGCAAAAAGGCAGGATGACCAATCATAAACTCTTTTTCCCTCGGCCTAGCATACATTACCTGTTCCAGAAACGCTCGCAGTTTGATCTCGAACGTAGGGACGGGAACACCGGCCGTATGACCGGAACGGCCGATAAATATCCATGCGCCAAGCGCGCCTACGCCAAAAAGCATTAGCACCTTAATTGACACAGGATAATTCAGCAAATTAATGACTTGACGGATAATCCGGCCCGCATCCCGATCATCTTGCGGCTCAAATAAATTAAAGCGGGTCAAATACACAATCGCCACCAGCATTAGCGGCAAGATGAAGGTTAGCTTAACACCGCGAAAAATCTCCATTTCAAGCAAAAAACGCACATCTGCCAACAGTGCAGCCAAGTAAAGTCCGCCCATTAAGGAAACCAAAAAGGCCAGCACCAGTCCACCGACGCCATCTCGTAGGACGCGCTTAATCCAGCATTCACCCTCCTGCGGTGCATGCCGCCAACGATCCAACTGCCAGGTCATCGCCAGCACAGGAAATAACACTGCGGCGCCCAAGCCGGCGATCTGGCGCACCAGCGTGCCGCCACCCGCTAGAATCGGCGCAACGAAAATAAGAGACAACACTACAAAAATCCCATATTGTATCTGTCTGGATAACGGATAAATCTGCGTCAAGAACAATGTCCCGGCGGCAATAACTCCCGCCGCAGCCAGTGCTAAAAGCCAAGGAGCTGGGAAATACGGAGCAAACACCCCAGCCTTGCCAATGGAGTAGCCTTTGGCTTCGATGGCCTTTTTAGTTGCTTTCACATATTGCAGATTTGTTTCAATCAGCGTCTTCCCGGGATCCGGCTTATCATAGTTTCGCATCAGGTTGATCCGGATATTGCGCTCCTGGTCACTAAGCGCCCATCGATTAGTAGCCGCTTCAAGCAGCAGCTTCGGCTGTTCATCTTTGGGGATAGAGTAAACGCGAGCCACTTTAAAGTTGTTCTCTGGCACTAGTGGCAACAGCCCAGCCTGAGGATAGAACTGCAGTTGTACCGGATGTTCGATCAGTCCTATGGTAAGATTCTGTTGTTTAATTCCCGCTAAAGTCTGTTCGGTCAGTTGCGGATAGCCTAAGGCTTCCTTCCCGGAAAAGATCACCGCCGACACTGCGTTCACTCCCTGGATGCGGGAAAAGAACGCCCGAATGTCGTCTGATTGCACTTGTGTATAATTTACCGGTCGAGGGATGACATAAAAGCCCTGCGCCGCAGTCTCTTTCACCTCAGCTGACGAGATTCCTAGGTCAACCTTGATTAACTTCTCATAATTACCTTTAATCGCCAGCACCGGTAGACTGCCGCCGCCCAATTCGGTGACACGCCCGGCAAAACGGCGCAGTAAATCTGTGCGTACTTCGTTAAATTCAGCAGTATTCGCGCCTGCTACGTAGACGAACTCAGGCGCAATTTGACCCGCCGCCAGCCATTTCCGCCACAGCGAATCATCTATCAGACCTGTCCGGCTTTGACTCAGTAAATCACTGCCGGCAATTACGCTAACCTGACCTGACTTATGCAGTTTTTCCAGTGTAACATCATACACCGCCAGCGTGGTAATGCCAGCCTCGCGAAACTGTTTGAATAGCCCGGTGCGATCGGTACCCTCAATTTGCGCCAGTTCGCTAATATCCTCATAATCCATCACCAACTCAACCGTCGAATTCGAAGTTTCCACCTTGTGCCTCTGCCAAACAATGACCAAAGAGGCAATTAAACCCAGCGCAATAAAAAACAGCAAGATACGGTTATAACGAAAGTAGGCCATGAGTCTCTCCACCTTATGTAAAACTTCAATCTGCGTTGTTATCCCCAAAAATCCCTTGCTTGCGTACACGTATCGTACGCGGCGCTGCTGGATTTTTGGGGCTGCCTAGTGATGCTATCAAACCCAGCGCTTCATTTTTGTAACCTGTCTCATAGATAACAACATCTCGACCTTTCTCAGAGGCCTAGGTACGAGATATTAGATGTATATTGGACCTATAGTTTCTTATTATCAGCAAATATCGTAATCTTGCCTTGGTCTGCTACAATATCCCGGACCGTAACCCCAAACGGCAGCGATTTCACGTCAACCAACTGGATGTCAGACAACAATGATCCGCCTAAACTGCCAACCTGTGAGTTATTCAGCAAGATTTTCTCAGTTACCATCTTGATTTTTTGGCCATCTGCCACCACACGGCCTTCGAGAGTCACCGTCATTTGCGCGATTTGCCCGATGCCAAACGTACCAGCAACCTGAACCTTACCAGCCTGAACAGTTACTTTAGCGTTCTTTACGCCTTTGACGGTCTGGTTCAAATATCTCGCCATCTCATCTTGTGCAACCGAAGCTGTCAAACTCGCTTCTTTTACCTCACGCAATACAACCCGACGTGAAGAAACTAATTCTGCCATATCGACCTTGACCCCGCTGAGATCGGCCTGCATATCACTAAATGATATCTTATCCGGCTTGGCATCCTTTGCCGTCAGCCGAACCCTGTCAAACTGCCCATCAAGCAGCAGAAAGGAAGGGCTTTTCTCCACCTGGGCAGTGACCTGATTGCTGTGGAGCACCCCTCTCATTCCTTGCGCCACCGCTTGGGAAACAATCTGCGGTAAAAATAAAGCAAGCCCGGCCAGCACGATACCTACCGCAGCGAACAGTATCAAAAATAGCCGTTTGCTCATCGTTTACACGCTCCTTATTCGTTATCCTTGCGGCTAATATGCCTCAAATACGCTTCGATAAACCCATCCAGCCCGCCGTCCATGACCAACTGTGTATTACCAATTTCAAATCCTGTGCGATGGTCTTTGACTAAGCTGTAGGGGTGAAACACATAAGAGCGAATTTGGCTGCCCCATTCAATCGCATGGTACTCGCCACCAATTTCATCTTTCTTGTCCTGCTGCTTCTGCAATTCAAGTTCAAACAGCTTTGCCCGCAGTAGCCGCATACACTGCTCTCGGTTTTGGATCTGCGAGCGTTCACTCTGGCATTGCACAATGACTCCGGTGGGCAAATGGGTCATACGAACAGCCGAATCGGTTTTGTTGATATGCTGACCGCCTGCGCCGCTCGCCCGGTAAGTATCGACTTTTAAGTCGACCGGGTTGATAACAATTTCGACATTGTCGTCAATCTCTGGCATGACATCAAGTGCCGCAAACGACGTATGACGGCGAGCCGAGGAATCAAACGGCGAAATCCGCACCAGCCGGTGAACACCCTTTTCGGCTTTTAAATAACCATAAGCGTTGCGGCCAGAGATCATGAGCGTGGCGCTCTTAACTCCAGCCTCATCGCCAGGCAGAAGATCCAGTGTCTCCACTTTATAGCCGCTGCGTTCAGCCCAGCGCACATACATCCGTAGCAGCATCTGGGCCCAATCCTGTGCCTCGGTGCCGCCAGCGCCTGCATGTAATGTAATAATCGCGTTATTCGCATCATACTCGCCTGACAGCAGCAGCGCCAGCTCCATGTGTTCAACCTCTGTCTGCAGTGCTTTCAAGCCCTCGCTTACATCAGCATAAACACTATCATCCTGCTCATCCATGCCCAACTGCCACAGAGTATAGACATCTTCATGACGATGCCGCATCCGCTCAAAATCCTCGATACTGCCCTTCAGACCAGTAAGCTCCTGCATAACCTTCTGCGCCGCCTCGGGATCATCCCAGAAACCTGGCGCCTGAATTTTATTTTCAAGATATTCTATCTGCTCATTTTTGTGAGCGAGGTCAAAGGGAAACACTCACTTCATCAAGCTTCTTGGCCAACTCGTCAATATCTCGTTTTAAGTCATCTAATAACACGTTTCTTCAACTCCAAAAATTAACATTTTTACTGAATACGGCTTAGCACAAAGCCCACAAAGAGCGCTAGCGGCGCGAAGGCATTTTCATTATTCCGCTTTGCGCCGCTTGCGACCTTCGCGTTCTTTGCGCTAAACGTTACCTCTTCTATTTGCCGCAGCACTTCTTAAATTTTTTCCCTGACCCGCACCGACATAAATCATTCCTACCGATATGATCAGCGTGGACAGGCTCTTTAGCAGCCGCTTCTTCGTCGCCATGACTGGTGTGAGCTTGCTGCAAATGATCCTCCGGCTGGCTGATAATATTCACCCGGAACATATAGCGGACGACATCTTCCTGAATGCTTTCAATCATCTGTTGGAACATATCATATGCTTCAATCTTGTATTCAATGAGTGGATTCTTTTGACCATACGCTCGCAGACCAATACCCTGGCGCAGATTTTCCATCGCATCTAAATGATCCATCCACTTGGCATCGACGACCTTCAGCATGACTACTTTCTCAAGCTCACGCATATTGTCTGACCCAAACAACGCCTCACGCCCATCATAAGCGCGGTTGGCAGCATCGCTCAACGCCTCGCGCAATTCGACCCGGCTCAGCTTGGCCAGTTCTTCGACCTTCAGTTCACCTTCATGAGCAAAGTATTCTTCACAATAATTTATCAGCCCGGCAAGATCCCACTCTTCGGGATAGACTTTTTCATCTGCATATAATTCCATGGCCCGATCAGCAATTTTCTCAATCATCGGGAATATCGATTCACGCAAATTCTCACCCAGCAGAACCTGACGGCGCTGCGAGTAGATGACCTCACGCTGCTGGTTCATCACATCATCATATTCGAGTACTTGTTTGCGGATATCAAAGTTTCGCGCTTCAACCTTTTTCTGGGCAGATTCAATCGAGCGGGTTATCAGCGAGTGCTCAATTGGCTCATCTTCTTCCATGCCCAATTTATCCATCACTGACGCAATATTGTCAGAACCAAACAGACGCATCAAGTCATCCTCAAGCGACAGGTAAAAACGCGTAGAACCCATATCACCCTGACGACCCGAGCGACCGCGTAGCTGGTTGTCAATTCGGCGACTCTCATGCCGCTCAGTACCGACAATGTGCAAACCACCTAATTCAGGAACACCTTCACCAAGCACGATATCGGTACCGCGACCAGCCATGTTGGTGGCAATCGTCACTTGGCCTTTTTGACCGGCCTGAGCAACAATCTGTGCTTCCATCTCATGGAATTTGGCATTTAACACATTATGTGGCACGCCTTTTTTCTTCAGTTGGTCACTCAGTTCTTCCGACTGAGCGATCGAAGTTGTACCTACCAGCACCGGCTGACCTGTCGCATGGCGTTCAGTGATCTCCCGTACAGCAGCCCGGTATTTGGCCCGCTTGGTCTTATAAATCACATCAGGCAAATCTTCACGCACAATTGGCTTATTGGTCGGGATGACGATAACATCTAGGCCATAAATCTTGCGGAATTCTTCTTCCTCGGTTTTGGCCGTGCCAGTCATACCCGCCAGTTTCTTATACATACGGAAATAGTTTTGGAATGTAATTGATGCCAGAGTCTGACTCTCACGCTCAACCTTTACGTTTTCTTTTGCTTCAATCGCTTGGTGCAAACCATCAGAATAACGCCGTCCAAACATCAGCCGTCCGGTAAATTCGTCAACAATAATGACTTCGCCGTCTTTAACAACATAGTCTTTGTCACGGTGCATCAACGCGTGCGCTCGCAGTGCTTGGTTGAAATGATGCGACAGTTCCATGTTTTCACTCTCATATAGGTTCTTGACGCCGAGTATTTTTTCCGCTTTGGCGATACCGCTTTCTGTCGGTGCAACTGTATGCAATTTTTCGTCAACAGTGTAATCTTCAACAGCCTTTAACCGAGGCACCACTTTAGCAAGGGTGAAATAGAGATCAGTCGATTTTTCGCCAGGACCGGAGATAATCAGCGGCGTCCGCGCTTCATCAACCAGAATACTGTCAACCTCGTCAACGATCGCATAGTTCAGCGGACGTTGCACCATTTGATCAGCATCGATCACCATGTTGTCGCGCAAATAGTCAAAGCCGAATTCATTGTTCGTGCCATAGGTAATATCCGCGGCATAGGCCATCCTGCGATCTAAGAAATCGAGGCCATGCACAATCAGACCAACTGACAGTCCCAGAAAACGATACAGCTTACCCATCCACTCACTATCGCGGCGAGCCAGGTAATCGTTAACAGTGACAACATGTACGCCCTTGCCGGTCAGGGCATTCAAATAAACCGCCAACGTCGCAACCAAGGTCTTGCCTTCGCCAGTCCGCATCTCGGCGATATTGCCGCCATGCAACGTGATGCCACCCAGCATCTGTACGTCAAAATGCCGCATGCCCAGCGTCCGGCGAGAGGCTTCTCGCACGACGGCAAACGCTTCTGGTAATAAATCATCAAGCGTCTGCCCTTCCTCCAGCCGCTGCCGGAATTCTGCTGTCTTGGCTGCCAGCGAGGTGTCACTCATCTTTTCAAACTGTGGTTCAAACGCATTGATCGCCTGGACGTATTTCATCATTCGCTTAATTTCACGTTCATTATCATCGCCAAATATACTTTTAAGGAATTTCAGCAAACGGAATCATCTCCTGACTTTGTGAGCGTGTTCAATAAACACGCACTTATAACTATTATATCATTTTAACAGAGAGGCCCAAAAAAGTCAAAAACCGGTGCTATACAACCGTTATCCACACTCTCGTTTAGTATAAACAAAAACCGGGGATTTCCCCCGGTTTTTTTGAATGAATTTTATGTTGCAACACTCGCTCAGAGGGCTCCAGATGTTAGCGCCTTCGCCGCTCTCGGCCGTCCATGGCCTTCGCGGCACCTGAACGTCCTGTTCAATGGAGTTGGCGGCCTGCCCTTTACGGGTGCAACGTAGATGGAGTCTATCAGCGACTGTGTTAGAACTCTGGCTCAATCAGGCCATAATGTCCATCTTTCCTTCTATACACGACATTCACATCTTCTGACTCGGAGTTTATGAACACATAGAAATCGTGGTTAATCAAGTTCATTTGCATGATCGCTTCTTCCATATCCATCGGTTTGACAGGGAAGCGCTTAGTCTTCACAACTCGGATTTCTTCTTCAGTTACGCTAGTGGGAACAAGCTCAGTCCGGAACGAACCTTCGCGCATGCGACGCGACAACCGTGTCCGATATTTTTCAATCTGTTTCTCGAGTTTTTCTATGACAAGATCAATCGAGGTGTACATGTCTGTAGTGGCTTCTTCGCCTCTGAGCAGTATCCCGTTTACAGGCACAGTCACTTCCACGATATGGCGGCCTTTTTCCACAGTCAAGACAGCAGTAATTTCGCCCAGAACATCAAAATACTTTGTTACTTTGCCGATACGCTTGGACACATAATCCTTCAGCGCCGGCGTTACCTCAATGTTTTTTCCACGTACTGTGATTGCCATAGAGCGTCAGCTCCTTTCCAATGGTTCTACTAAGTAGTATTCCCCATAAATGACAAAATTCCTGTTAAATATTTCGCACATTTTACCTTTTCCGTAAAATTAGAAATAGACGAAATTACGTTTTACCGCAGAGTACACAGAGGTCGCAGAGGGTTCGCGGAGGATTACGGTTATATATATGATAAATCGGTAGCCCTCTGCGGGTGCCCTCAGCGTACTCTGCGGTTAACGTCCCCTTTTCCTATCCACCTACGTAAAAAGCCCGGCAGTCTTCTGCCGGGCTACACGTCATATGTATTACAGTTTTACAACGTTAGAAGCTTGTGGTCCGCGTTGGCCTTCGACAACGTCAAACTCTACTGCTTGGCCTTCTACTAGTGTCTTGAAGCCCTCGTCAGCAATCGCCGAGAAGTGAACAAACACGTCGCCGCCATCTTCCCGCTCGATAAATCCAAACCCTTTTTCTGAACTAAACCATTTAACCTTACCGTTCATCTGAGATTCCTCCTAAAAAATACTGCAACCATTCGTTGCACCAACCGTATTTTAGCACAGTCAATATAGCAAAGTCCAGTAAACGGAGGCGATTCTCAGAAAATAGTTTGCATTTATAAAAATATGTTAATCAAGGGGAGCAGGGAAAGACGAAGGCCGGCCTACCCACAGAGTACACAGAGGTCGCAGAGTAGTGGACACAGAGGGTTCGTCAATAACAAAATCCGTAGTACTCTGCGGGTGCCCTCAGTGTACTCGCAGGTACTCTGGGTATTAATTGTTTCCCGACAATGCGTTCAGATGCCCCAGGTGCTAGGCACGACGAGAACCGGAACGGAGTCGTACTGGAAGTACGTCGGAGTGAGGACCGCAGGAGTAACAACGCAGATGGGGTATATCAACGCATTGTCAAAGTATTTTCGAGAGGAATGCCCTTGTCCGCTCTTCCCTCGCAGCCGAGAATATCTGCTCTGGTGTGCCAACTTCGACAATCCGTCCCTCGTCCATGAAAATCACCCTGTCGCCGACCTCGCGGGCGAAGCCCATCTCATGAGTAACGACTGCCATAGTCATACCCTCATTGGCCAACGTTTTCATGACATCGAGCACTTCTTTGATCATCTCCGGATCAAGCGCTGAAGTAGGTTCATCAAACAACATCACTTTCGGTTTCATCGCCAGCGCCCTGGCGATAGCCACCCGTTGCTGCTGGCCGCCGGAAAGTTGCTCCGGATAGGCATTGGCTTTATCCGATAAGCCAACCTTTTGTAGTAATGCAAGCGCCGCTTCCTCTGCTTCAGCCTGTCTGAGATTGCGTACCTTCATCGGCGCTAGCATAATATTTTGCAGTACCGTCATATGCGGAAACAAATTGAACCGTTGAAATACCATCCCCACCTCGGCGCGAACAGCGTTGATGCTGGATTCGCCTGTCAGGGGAATGCCGTCAACCGTGATTTGCCCATCAGTGGGTTCTTCCAGATAGTTAATGCAGCGCAGAAGCGTACTCTTGCCTGATCCGCTTGGACCAATAATGACCACAACTTCCCGTTCGCTAATCTCTAGATCAATACCCTTTAAGACATGCAATTGGCCAAACTTTTTATGCACTTGCTTAATGCTTATCATCGATTTTATACCTCCGCTCCAGGTAATTTACCAAGCGGGAAATCGTCAACGTCATGATCAAATAGATAAACGCCACCGCCATCCAAATCTCAAACGAGCCATATGTCCTGGCAATAATCAACTGCCCGCGGCGAGTTAATTCCTCAAAGCCGATCACCGACACTAACGAAGAATCCTTTAGCATCGCAATAAATTCATTACCCAAAGGCGGAATAATCCGCTTGAACGCCTGCGGCAGAATAACATAACGCATCGTCTGCCCCCAGCTCATTCCTAACGAACGCCCAGCCTCCATCTGTCCTTTGTCAATCGACTGGATGCCGCCGCGAAAAATCTCGGCGACATAGGCGCCGCTATTGATACTGCAAGCCGTAATCGCAGCAACAAAGGGATCAATGCGAGTTCCAAGAATCATCGGTAACGCAAAATAAATGATAAAGATCTGCACCAATAACGGTGTGCCGCGTATAAAATCCACATACACCGCAGCCGCCAGCCGCAACGGTGTCAACTTGGCCAGCCGAGCTATACCGACAAACATACCAATCAACAAACCAAAACCGACGCTCAGCGCCGTAATCTGCACCGTAACCCCAGCGCCCATCAGCAGCAGCGGGAACGAACGTACAATCAAATCAACATCAAAATTCACGCACTCTCACCCACCCATTTTTTAACTAAAATATAGGTCAAATACCACTCGCATATTCATGCATATACCGATTATAAAATCACAGGACCAAGGTGTCAATAAGAAATGCATGGAGAGGGGAAGCCATGGGTACGCAACCGCAGAGTACGCAGAGTAAGCAGAGGCGCCCGCAGAGGAGTACTGATACGTATTTACCTTATCATCAATTTCGGCGCACACGCTATTAAAGGGCGTTCAGATGCCCCAGATGCTAGGCAGGCCCACGGTCCCCACAGTGCCGCGTACAATACGAGTACGCAAGCAAGGGGAGCCGTGGGCCTAACAACGCAGATGGGGTATATCAACGCCCTTTTAGGGCTTTTTGCCGAACCATTTCACATATATCTTCTCATACTCGCCATTCTTCTTTAGCTCATCCAGCGCCTTGTTGATTTTCTCGATCAACTCAGTGTTTTTCTTTGCAGTAGCAATGCCATACTCTTCTGAGTTCAGCGGTTCGCCAACAACCTTGGCATCTTTCGCGCCAGCTTTGGCAATGTAATATTCATTAACTGGCAGGTCATTGACAACTGCGTCCACGCCGCCAGCTTTGAGTTCCATGAATGCTTCCGGAGCTGTATTAAATTCACGAACAGTCGCATCTTTAACCTTCTTGGCTTCCATCGCTCCAGTAGTGCCAATTTGCACTGCAAGCTTCTTGCCTTCTAAAGCTTTGAAGTCTTTGATGTTATTGTTATCCATTTTTACAACGATTGACAGGCCGGATTTATAATATGGTTTGGAGAAGTTGACCTTCTTAGCGCGCTCCGGCGTAATCGTCATCCCCGAAATCAGCGCATCAATGTTACCTGCTTCAAGTGCAGGAATAAGTCCATCGAAGCCCATGCTTTGAATTTTTACTTCATAGCCCATTTGTTTACCGACCGCTTCCATCAGGTCTATATCAAAACCAACATACTTCTTACTGACTTCGTCTTGGAACTCAAATGGAGCAAAACCCGCATCGGTTCCAACGTTCAGAACTTTCGACTTAGCTTGCTCAGCCGGTTTCGCAGGCTGACCACCGCAACCCGCCAGTAACGTTAGCGCCATAAGCGCCGCAAGTAACAAAGCAATCTTTTTCATGAATATCTCCTCCTTGGAATTCTATGTTCATAATTATACATCTTTATTGAATAAATAATCAAGCACTTTTTACATTATTTCTTCTATTTTCGATAGACTTTTTGCACAGCCTTGGGACAACCTGTTTGTTAATATTGTGGATAAGTCTGTTAATAACCCCAGTTATCTGCACTTTTTCTGTGGATAATTGACTGCATAAGGAAAAACCGCGCTGAGTGATACGTTTAGCACAAGCCGCACTAGCATCACAAGCGCCACTATGGACGACCAGTAATACGATGCGCACATGCTTGCGCATTTTTTTCGAGTTTCCTTCGCGCAGGCGCGTAGCGCCTTTCGCGTTTTCGCGGCCAATCGACTCCATAGTGACGCTAGTGTTCCGTTCCTAAATTCTTACAACAAAACCCGGGAGCGTTTCGCTCCCGGGTCTGCATGTAGTTGGATCGCGCTGATCAGATTATATGGACGTCCTGGCTATTAACCGCGTTTAGCAGTAAAGCAATCACGGCAATAGATCGGCCGGTCATTGCGCGGTTTAAACGGGACTTGGGTTGTGACCCCGCACTCAGCACAAACAGCGTCATGCATTTCGCGCGGCGATGAACCAGCTGTCATTGAGCCGCCTTCACGACCGCGTTTTCTCGCATCGCGGCACTCGCGGCAGCGAACCGGGTCGTTTTCGAAACCTTTTTCAGCATAAAATTCCTGTTCACCGGTTGTAAAGACAAAATCCACACCACAGTCTTTACATTTTAAAGTTCTGTCTTGGAATGCCATTACAAGAATCCCCTCACCCTCAGAAAATAAGGACCATTGCTTAGCCGACCTGGTCTTTGACCCCACACCCGCCTGCTGGAAGGTTCGCTACTAGGAAATCAATCCCCTCACTACTACTCCTCTCGAACCAATTCGGAACAGGGGTTGTGAGTGTTTTTCACACATCACAGCTCCGCCTCCCACTTCTCAGTTCGGCAGGGCTTATCTCTAAGCCGCACCATGATCAAAGCCGCTTTGGGCTTCTTACGTGGATCGTTTCGCCTGCGACTGGCATCGATTTTCAACCACAGACCTAAGCAACAGGTTCTCTCATATCAATTATAGGAGCGACTTGCGGAAAATGCAAGGAAAAAACACTTTGCTTGTCTGTGACTGCACGTGATGATATAATTACGTTATATTGCAGACTGGGGTGGATGCTATGACAAATGAAGAATTTCAAAGAATAGTACTCCAGCAAATGGCTGATTTCAAAGACCAACTCGCTGAAGTTAAAACCCAAATAGGCGAAGTTAGGGGCCAACTCGGCCAAGTCAGAAGCCAAATGGGTGAAATCAATAGCCAGATGAGCGAAGTTAAAGGCCAACTTGATGAAAATACCCAGTTCATCAAAGTTTTCCTGCATCGCACGGAAGAATTAGACGCGAAATTTGATGGTCTGCTGCACACCACTGTTACTAAAGACACCCTCGCTAATCTCGCGACGAAAGACGACGTCGCTGCCTTAGACTCAAAATTGGAAGTCCTCAACTCCCGCCTCTTCCACCAAGAAGCGGAACTAGTGCGATTAAAGCGATAAAATAAAACTCAACAAATGTTAACAATAAGCGGTCATGAGGTTTTTACCCCGTGACCGCTTTTAGCTTTTATCCACTCTTTATGTGCAACTACCCAAAACTGCAAGAAGATCGCCACATCACTGCGTTCCTCACGATGACAAACTAAAGTTTGACCTTCGCAATAGTGTCATTGCGACGACGGCCATGGATGGCCTAGTTATCTCTGTACATCTAACCTTGCGCCTGCTCCTAGCCCCGCCCCCTCATAGGACTGATCAACCTCCAACTGGCGAACGGCTTGGTTATATACCAGCTTCAGTCGATCACTAATCCTTTGATTCGTCGCAGCTAACTGGCTAAATAATTCTTTCCCTGCCGGCGATTGTTGGAAATCCATATCAGCCGCTTCTAACAGTGGCTGCATCCCAGCTCGCTGTTCTAGCAGCGTATAAAACATATCCAACTCACGCCGGGAAATAAACTTAAACATCTCGTTTGTCAAGAACAGATAATCTTGCCATAGACTGGCCGCCGACCGATCAGGCGAGCCCATTAGCGGCCAACCGCTGTCTGCAAACGCTGTTGGCGCGCCTGTTTCATCGCTTCAACCCAAGTGTCACGCATATCCGACAGTATGCCTTTAGCATTTTCAAGCATGGTCTTGTCTTTTTTCACATTGCCTTGGACCAGGTTGTATTCGATATAGTCATAGAGTGACATCCAGTTTTTCGACAATTCGATCTTCATATCCAATGTAATCATAAACTCGCGGACAATGTCCTGCGCCCGCACATTTGCGGCATGTGACTTAGAAATATCACCTTGTTCCAACGCCAGAATGCTTTCACTAGTGAAGCGGATCGCGCCGTTATAGAGCATCAGGGTTAATTCTTCAGGCGATGCGGTCATAATCTGTTGGTTCTTATATGCATTCGCCATATTCATCGCGTTCATGATTTGCCTCCTAAATGTCTATGCTCGATTAGCTGCTAAACTGCTGCGCCAGCCAGTTACTCTGACTACTCATCCTCTGCAGAGCAACTTCCATCGCGTCAAACTGGCGATAGTAGCGGGCTTCGAGATCTTTCAGTCGCCGCTCCTCGTTACTCATCCGCTTATTCATGTCATCCAGCCGTTTGGCTAGCGTGCTGTCCGTATCGCCAGTTAAATCGGCGCTTCTGCCTGCAGTCACGACAATCTTGTCAAGCCCAGCCTTCAGCGTATCATAGAGTCGCCGTGAAACGCCGCTCTCCTTATTGGTCGCGCCAGTTGTGGCAAATATCTTATACAGAGCATCTGGATCTGAATTCAGAGCGGTGCGAAGCTTTTTCTCATCCACAGATAACATGCCGCCTAGAGAGCTTATATCCACAAACTTGCCGTCTTCATCAACATAACTTGCGGTCGTAATCCCCAAGTCAGTGGCACTTTTATAATTACCATTGAGACCTGACACGGGCTCAGCGAAGTTGATGCGTAAATCACCGACAAGTCCCCGCAGCATCGCGTCATTACGCAGCATCCCGCTCTTAGCTTTTTCTTCCCAAGCCTTAATCTCGTCATCCTTCATGTCTTTCTTTTGGTCGGTGGTCAGCGGATTAAAGTCCCGGTAATATTTCTCGCCCAATTCATCAGTAATTTTTTTGACGGTAGAATTATACGACTCGATAAACGCTTTGACGTTCTCCACTGCTTTATCAACGTCAGCACCCACGTCGATTGTCGTTGTCCCGGTTTTCTTCAGATCAAACGTGAGACCTGAAACTGTAAACTTGTTGGATGCTTGTGCAGTCGCCTCCACTCCATCGATCTTGATCATCGCGTCAGTGCCAGCAGTATCGACAGCCCCCAGTTTCAGCACGTCGCCAAAGAACTGTTTCGCCGCCCCCCCAACATCAACTGACGCGTCTGTCACCTGCAGCTTATTGGCTGAACCGGTCTGTAAATTATACAAGTAGAAACGGTCAAGTGTCGTGTCATAGTTGGCACGAATATTGAGTCCGGCATTATTGATGCTTGCCGCCAACTCATGGATGCTCTTAGTCGGATCAACCGTGATTGTTTTCGTGTTCACGCCATCATTAAGTGTCACGTCAAACGATGCCGACGAGTCCAGGCCAAACTGACTGGCAAGAGTGGACTTGTCAGCGCTTGTCGTAATCGTCGCTGCGCTTTTGCTCATCGCCGCCGTCGCCAGAGAGGTTACTTCTACCGTGTGATTGATCGGCACCGCATCCGCATTAGCCGTTACCGTTGCCACCGACGAATCACTTGCCGTGGCCTTCATGGGCCGCAGTTGGCTGGCCATACGGAAGTCAAATACATTCTTCTCCCGAAACTCCTTAAGCGTGGTATAAATAGTGTTAAAATCCTTTTTCTTATACTCTAGGCGGGTTTTCTCCTGATACATCTTGTCATACTGTATCCGACGAGCCTTCATCATATCTTTTACCATCTGGTCGACATCCATCCCGGAACCGCTTAAACCATATGTACGAATTGCCATGATCTATTCCTCCTTAGGCACGTTTATCTAGTAACGCACCGACATACTCACGAATTTTAGCCACCATATCTAGAAAATCGCGCGGTGGAAACTCCTTTAGGACTTTGTGTTCTGCCGTGTCCACCAACTGAACAATCATCCGCTGCGTCCCCTCATGTATTTCAAAATGCAAATCTGCATTCATCGATTGAAAAAACTTATTCAGCGCTTGCGTTATTTCTTTCACATCGCCAGCTTCAAGTTTTTTCGATTCTTGATTCTGCTTATCAGTTTTGTCCGTAAGTTTAAGTTTAGGCATCCCTGCCTCCGCTTTCACCGTCTCACTGGCTACAGGCGCAGTCCTTGCTGTAGCGGCAATCGAAGCCTCTGTTATTCTGTGGTTGCCGATTTCCATTCATTTCACCTCGGTAACATTACTTCTATTATTGTTATCGACAGATTTTAGCAAAATCTTTAGTACTAAAATAAGAAAAATCCGCCTAATAGCGGATTTCATTTATACCTGTACATCAACATTGCTACCCAAATACGGCTGAATCGACAGTTCCGTAGCCTTCATCATAGCAGTAAGAGAATCAGCCTGATCAGTCGCAGCTCCCATAGCCAGTTTCATCACAGAGATACCAGCCTGTTGCTGCACGTTACTTTGACTAAGCATAATCGACAAAGCAGCTATATCCATATCAGAACCTCCCTTGGAATAAACGTACATATAACCGACCTTATGACACCCGTGGCATTCCCCAGTGCCCCGCAATAACTCTTGAAACCTCAACAATCATCTGCCTCACTATTATTGTGACAAAATAGAACATCAGACTGTGCGAAAACAACTTCCCGTAATTTTCATTCATCACTTAGATATTAAAAACAGGTACTAATATTGAACTAGAGGCAGAATATTGGTGACGACCGCCACTTTCTCAGCACTAGAACCGTCACCGGTCCCCAAATTAACGCGACCGCTTTCACCTACCTTCGCCGAAAACCACCACAACCATTAGAGGGACTGTTGAAACGCAATTACCTCGGGGTCATTCGGAATCAGTTCTATAAGCTCTACCAGCTTGTCCTTTGCTTCATCTTTATGGTTTTGCTCTATTAAAAAGCGTACCCTCAATTTCTTGAAGCACAACCAACCGTCCCCATTCTCTACGGCGGCACACAGCAGCTCGCCTGTGTCGCAGTACCCCTCGACCAACTCGTCCGGCACTTCTTGGAGGGTAAGAAGCCAATTAGCCACAGTTGCAAATAATTCTTTACGCTGTCTTTGCATTTCCAAAGCTTGGCCAAGCTCCACACCAAAATCTTCGCGAGAAATCAAAATCTTTGTATAATCATCAGAAAAAACATTTATCAAATTTGACAATTTTTCCGAAACGCTAATCTGTGTATTCAATAAAATCTGCAGTGTATCTTTTAGTGCATTCATATAGACAGCCAGCAAAAAGTCGACATTGCGACGGCTTACATGACCGCATTTGGCGACAAGAAATTGCGATGCAAGATCAAATATTATTTGATCGGCTTGTACACGTTGCGGAGAATAGCTATAGGAATCCGATTTAGGATTCACATAATATTTATAATACGTACCCGCCAGTATACCAAATTTTTCACAATTTTTTAGCACATCAAGACATAATGCTGTATCCGCACCGTATCTGATATCATACAAATAATCAAATTTTATCTTTTTCAAAAGATTTATTGAAAAAAATTTCGCCCATACCGGCCGAATCAAGCCATAATAGGTTTCAATATGCGAAAAAGTTTCTCCTATACACAATGCATTATTGTTAAATGCTCTGTTTCCTAAAAATCTTCCGTCTTTTGCACTAATGAACTCATTTCCGGTGGTCGCAAAATCCAAATCATGCTCCTGCACAAACTGCAACATGTCGGAAAAGAAATTTAGCTTATATTCATCATCGCTATCAAGAATAACTAAAAAATCGCCTTCGCCGACCTGCACAATCTCTTGAATAAAATCAAAAATTCTATAGAGATCATTTTCATCATAGTTCCTCTGAAGAATTCGCTTATCCTGCTGCGCATACTCTGTGATAATTTCCCTGGTGTTATCAGCAGAGCCGTTATCAATGACATAATATATCCAGTCATGGTATGTTTGATTGATAATACTGTCTATAGCGCGGCGCAGAGTTTTCCCAGCATTATAGGCCACTGTTAATACAATCAGTCTGCTCATAGCTTATATCTCCCTTTCTTAAAACACCCAAGGCACGTCATCAGGATGATGAAGCTTCACAACAAGAATACCGTCATTCTCGTGATGCTTAATGCTATTATAGATTTCATCCTGATAAATGTAATTACTGACGACTATTATTTCAGGATGCAATGATTCGATCTGATCTGGCGGATAAACCGTAATCCCCTCATTGACAGTATTCCATAATCGAGGATTGCTGTCAAAGAAAACGATTTTAAAATCCGGCTCCCCAAAAAAGCTTTTATACAAACGGACAATTTCATTAGAATATCCGGCTCCTGGAT
Organism: Anaerosporomusa subterranea; assembly: GCF_001611555.1. Lineage (NCBI taxonomy): Bacteria > Bacillati > Bacillota > Negativicutes > Acetonemataceae > Anaerosporomusa > Anaerosporomusa subterranea. Next base: position 685,484 of record NZ_LSGP01000017.1, on the reverse strand, counting down.
AAAAACCTACCAGCTTATAGCTTTTACTATGCAACAATTCCTTGAGCCGTTCTCGGCGAGCATTTTGCAAAAAGGCTCTTCTTTGCATATTGGTATAGATTTCATCTATTACTTGGATTATTTTTAGTCCTTGCGTACAATGCTTTTCACATTTTCCACATTGAATGCAAGGATTATTGCCGCTCTCAGGTAAAATATGAAAATCCAGATACAGCTTGCGAAATAATTGGATATTTTTTAAAAGCTCCGGTTCTGTCCGATTATATGCCGGTGTCGGTTGAAATAACCTGGAATTATTGCTTTGCATAAAGGAGGAAACAGGTATTTGGGCAGGGCATCCCTCACAGTACCTGCATCCTGTACAAAAACCGTCAAGCCTTCGTAAGCCAGTGTGCACACGTTTTATCCTGTCTTGATCGGACTCCGCATTGCCTTCCTGAAATGCACCTAAATTATGTTGAAACTCTTCCATTGTACTCATACCGGACAATACAATATTTACTGCAGGATGTGCCGCCACAAACCTGAGTGCAGCCGTTGGCACACTGTTGTCACTCTGGTTTTTTAAAAAGGAGTAATACTCGCTGTTTTGCGGCACAATCCCCCCTCCCAGGGGATTCATAACCACAATTCCAACACTATTTCGGGCAGCACATTCCAAAACAGGCTGCATTACACTACTGTTTAATACAGAAAACGATATTGTCGCGCCTTCAAAAGCACCGCTTTCGATAATTTTGATAATTTCTGCGGCAGGGGCATGAGTGGAAAAGCAAATATGATCAATGAGGCCGCGTTCCTTGACCTTTAACGCGCCTTCATATAAAGCACCCTTACGCATTATTTCTGCAAACTGCGCATAGCTTTCAATGTTCCAAATTACAAAGTAAGCAGCATGGTCAATGGCCATATTTGAAAAAGAAGTCTCCACCCTTCGCAAGGCATCATCTGCTTTAGTATCAGTTATAAAAGACGACTTGATTGTGACATTACGTGTTGCTTTTGTACGCTGAAAAGCAAGCTTGCAAACCGTTTCCGCCATTCCTCTGGAATAGCTGTAGCCTATATCAATGTAGGATAGGCCGGCATCCAATGCTGCCGCTACCATTGCTGCGGCGACCTCAATTCCCTGACTGTCATTGGGGCCATTGATTTTAAATCGGTTGGTGCCTATTCCCAGAGGAAAAATGTTATCAAATATTGTCATAGTTGTTCTGCCGCCGGAAATCGTGCCGAATTCTGAGTATCAAAGCCATTACAGTGCTTGCAGCCCACAGGAGGATACTTTCCAAAAGTAGCCGCTTTTTGTCGGTTTATTGCAAGTAATTGGTGATTTTGTCTAAGATCTATGCGCTCTACAGCAGATAGATCGTAATGTCCGAATTTATATCCCAGCATCGAACGCACACAAAAATAAGCGTCTCCCTCAAAAAGTGTAATACACGGATTTTGGGAAGTATGGCAATTTTGAAACACCCGACTTATTTGTTCATCAGAATAACCACGATATTTAAAATCGCCAAAGTCAATCCAGCCGTCACAGTATTGGTTCTCACCATGATAGATATTCACCTTGTAAGGTATAGAACATTCTTTGAGCAATTCCTGGGTACGGACAATTTTAGGGGAAAGGTGTCCGTAATCATCCAGTAAAAAACCGTATTGCTCACCATGCCGTTGCATGAGGCTCAACAATTCGGCTCCAGGCAGTATGGTTCCGTTAGAAATAATTCGCAGAGAACCAAACTGCTCTTTAAATTTTGCGGTATAATCAATGATTTGTGTGATATCAGGATGCAACAGCGCTTCCCCACCGCTGATATCGACCCGCTCCACAAAATCATAGATCTGAAAAATGGAGCCAATCTCCGAAATGATATTTTCAAGAGTATCATGTTTTTGTTCTTTGAAATAAGGAATGCCCAAAACGCATTTCTTGCATCGCAAGGTGCATTTTGTAGTTACAATCACCGCTATCACTTTGGTACTGACGACCAATCTCATCACCCTCTGTTATGAATGCTTTTTTGGCTCTGATACTCTCAATTGTCGATTCATGCCTGTTCTGCCGCCGGAAATCGGGCTGCATTTTTATTGTCAAACCCGTTGCAATACTGACAAGCCTTCAATATATACTTCCCAAATTGGTGTGCAATTCTTCGCTTTTCCTCTAACGTAACACTTTGATCTAACAAAGGCACTGTTTCATTTTGGTCATCCTTAGGAATTTTTCCTAAAGCCATTCCCACAGGAGCTATCGTACAGTTGTACAGATGCCCGTCAAAAATAGTAAGGCACATATGATGAGCCTGAAGGCAACTGCCATATACTTGCTTTAACTCTTGATCAGAATAACCATTATAGTTTAAGTCACCAAAATCAATCCAGCCGCCAAAATCCTGATTTTCTCCCACGTACACTGTTTCACGATAGGAAATGCCGTTCTCATTCAAGATAGACTTTAACTCTGTTACTTTTTGAGATAATGCACCGTAATTATCGATAAAAAAATCAAATTGCGAATGAATCGGAGCGATAGCAGACAACATTTCTTGGGATGGGAGTAGTGTACCGTTAGTCAACACACGCAAAAATCCGAATTTATCCCGGTATTGCGACGCATGAGTCAGACTCTCTGCCAGACCACTCCACAGTAAGGGTTCTCCACCAGTAAAATCAAGATGATCTATGTAATCATAAATTTTGAACAGTTCGTCAATACAATTCTTAACCTGCTGTACATCGGCAACATATGTAATACCGGCCTCCCTGAATTTCGGCATAGCAGACCCACAATACTTGCAATTCAATGTACAATGTGTCGTTGTAAAAACCGTAACCATTTTTGTACTGAAAGCCATAATTTACCTCCAACTATTTGACCACTCATTTTGCAAGGAAAAACGCAATTGATTAGACCGATGCAAACAGTTTTTTTCACTTATGCACAACATGATAGTCCGGATTTGCTTCTTTGATGATAGCCTCCTGATGATAGCCTCCAACACCTGCGAATCATCCTTATACTCCAGCAAGGTCTCCCCTTTTTCTGAGCAACTGTTTGGCGGCAGGATAACGTTCACTGTTCTCGCTGTCAAATCCTTTGCAATAATGGCATGCCTTAATCGGCTTGGTGCAAAAGCCTGTCCCGATTTCGCGTTTTTCTGCCAGAGATACTGTATCGTCCAGCAAATCAATATACTCTCCTTTTTCAGGCAGAATACCCTTCGCCAAAAAAAGTGACATCGCATAAACACACGAAAATGCTTTTCCGGCATTTACACAGGTAAATGCATTTTTAGGAGCGATGCATCGCTGAAATATGCGCTCTACCTCTTTCGTCGAATATCCATAATCCTCATAATCGCCAAAGTGTATCCACCCATCGTAGCGCTGATTTTCCCCATGATATACATCCACCCGATAAGGGATTCCATATTGCTCAAGTTTTTCGACAAGTGGCTGCAGATTCTTGGAGTGCTCGCCATAATCATCTACAATAAAGTCAAAATATTTACCGCAACTGCGTGCAAGCTCCAACAACTCATCTTGCGGCACAATGGTAGCGTTGGTGGTAATTCTCAGCCGTTCAAATTGATTGCGATACTTCAGCGTTTCCTCGATGATTTCCAGTATTTGAGGATGCATTAAAGGCTCCCCGCCGATAAACTCTACTCGTTCAGTAAAATCCCAAATTCTAAAAAATTCTTTTATTTCCCGAAAAGCGTTTTCTTTCAGTGTATGGCACGGTCTTGGATTGTAAGGAACAGCCGCTGCGCAAAGCTCGCAGTTCATCGTACATTTTGTTGTAATATAAAAATCAAATATTTTAGCCGTCAGCCTTTCTGGCATAGCTGCGACCTCCTCTCAAAGTTGTTCGGCAGCCGGATAGCGTTTGGTGAGCTCCAGCGTACCGGCATCGCCGCTGCAATATTCGCAGGCGGATATGTATTTCGCATTGCCGATTTTTAAAAATTTCGCACGTTTTGTTTCACGGCTTTCAAAAGGATCCAGCAAATCCACATAATCATCAGCGTTGTTTGGCAAGCGTCCCAATTCCATACCGCGCTGGGAACGTGTGCACCAATGCACTTTTCCGTCTCGAGTGCGCCAATTCCCCTGAAGTACCCTTGTTACCGAACACGTACGAAACACCTTTTCCAATTCTGCTGCTGATCTGCGGTAAGGTTCCCATCCGCCAAAATCCACCCAGCCCCCAAAAGACTGATCGTCACCATAATATTTCTCCACCTTGCAGGTCACTTTGTTTTCGGTTAACAGCTTCAATGTCGCTTCTTCCTGATCGGGTCTGACATTGTACAATGACGTTTGTACAAGAATCTTCTCTTTGTAACGCTTAATTACATCCAATAACTCATTGGAAACCGGAATGGTGCTATTGGTAAATAGCATTAATCGGTCAAAACGATCTTTATATTCCATAGCTGTCTCTACCAGCCCGGCAAGCTGTGGATGCAGAAAGGGCTCACCCCCGCCTGTAAGGTGCAAAGTTCCTATTCTGTCCACTACAGCAAAAGCTGCTGATAATATTTTGTTTGCTTCTTCGACTGTCATATCAGGAAAAGCCTTGTTCTGCGGCACGTACTCGCAACACAGCCTGCATCTTAAATTACACCGGGTAACAATAATCAGAGAAAACTTACCTAGCCTTAACATATATTTCCATCCATTTCTTTTCAAAATCTAATATATGTGAACTGTTTAAAAATCTACTACGATTTTCTGCAAGCTCGCTGCGTATTTCTGCCAAATGAATCTCACAATTCTTGATTTTGTTTGTAACAATTTTATTTACCATTGAAATCTGGAAAGACCAGTAAAAATACCACCAATAATCCGATTGATTGGGAAAACGCGCACCTAACCAGTGTGTACGCTCTCGATACGCCTTGCGATACGCATCCAAATATTCCGCAGTAATCAGGTTGTCCTTTGTAGTGACTGATGAGTTATTCCCGGCGTGGCGATAGACATGATACTTAGGCATACCATGGTAAGCAACAGTTTTCGCTCCGGCTAGAACCTTATACATAAGAGAAATATCATCATATTTTCCCGTTTCAGCAAAGCGGATATTTCGAAACAGAGAGCTATCTATGAGTTTGGTGGGAAATCCAGTGTTATAAAGTTTCCTCCACATCAATGTAATAATGGCTTGTTGCGTATTCATTACAGTCATTTGCTCCACTATATCTGTAGAAGCACGTTGATCGGAACTGTTGCTTAAAGTTCCGCAGATAGAAACCGCCGCGTTGTTTTCCACCGCCAGCTTGTACAAAAATTCCAGAAAATCCGGCTCACAGGTATCGTCGTCATCAACAAAAGCGATGTAATCGCCTTGTGCCGCATCAAGTCCCGCGTTGCGTCCGGAGCCGATGTTGCCGCACCGGCAGTGAAGGACGCGGATGCGGGAATCCTTCGCGGCGTATTCGTCGGCAATCGCACCGGAGCGGTCAGTCGAGCCGTTGTCCACCATAATGAACTCGAAGTCGCGAAATGTCTGATTGAGTATGCTCTCAATCGCCCGTCCGACGAGATTCTCACGGTTATAGGTCAGCATAATGACTGAGATCATCAAGTCTCCCACACTTTCTACGGGGTTAAATATCGTTGTAGCTACATCCGTTGGCGAAGCGGATTTTGTCAACTGTTATCCTTCCCAAACTTTCCACGGCGCATTGCCGGAATTCCACATGGTTTCCAACCGGCCTTTATCTCTGAGCGTATCCAAGCATTGCCAGAATCCGCTATGTTTGTACGCAGCCAAATTACCGTCTGCAGCCAACCTTTCCAATGGTTCACGCTCAAATATCAGACTCTCCGAATCATCCAGAAAATTAAACACTTGCGGCTCCAACACCATAAACCCGGCGTTAATCCAACCGCCGTCCTCCTTTGCCTTCTCGGCAAACCGATTAATGGTCTGGTGCTCATCAATATCCAGAACACCAAACCGTCCTCCTGGCTGTATTGCGGTCAATGTCGCAAGCTTCCCGTGACTTCTGTGAAAACTGAGAAGGCTATTAATATTAACGTCAGAAACGCCATCTCCATAAGTCATCATAAAAGCTTCATTGCCTACATATTTCTGAATTCGTTTGATCCTTGCACCTGTCTGTGCTTCTAGTCCTGTATCCACAACCGTAACACGCCAAGGTTCCGCAACATTGCTATGAACAGTCATTTCATTGTTATTGGAAAAATCAAATGTGATATCGGAGCGGTGTAAATAGTAATCTGCAAAATATTCTTTGATCGCATAGCCTTTATAACCGCAGCAAATGATAAAATCATTGAAGCCAAAGTAGCTGTAGCTCTTTAAGATATGCCACAAAATGGGAGAATCACCAATTTCAATCATCGGCTTTGGTTTCAGATGGCTTTCTTCACTGATGCGTGTACCAAAACCTCCAGCGAGAATTACAACTTTCATAACCTTACCTCCAATACAGCAATGTTTCTAAGCATAGCATAGGCTATAGGCAAGAAAGATGCCATAAAGTCAACTGGCGCAATTACAAAGCGCCCCTTAATACTCCGTTTGCTCGGTTACCTAAAGCATCTGACAAGGTTCCAACAGCTAAAGTCCAGCGCAACAATTCATAAATATCATTATCGCGATATCCACAATTATACGACTGCAAAAAGCTCTCAACAGCAGCTTCATAGTTTTTTAGTTTATATAAACAATACCCTTTTTGAAAATAGTATGATGCATATTTTTCACCAGGGCTCTCGCCATTGCTGATAGCTTGATCATAAAAACGCAATGCTGTCTGATAATATTTGCGATTAAAAAAGATTGTACCGATATTGTTTGACACATCATTCTCAAAATGAGATGAAAGTGACAATAGTCGATCCAGGCTTTCATTATCAGCCCACAAAATAAACTTAGCCAAGAGTTGAAAATAATAAATCTGATCTTCAGAATTCAAAGTGCCATCCTTATCGGTATACATTTTCGTAGTCTTTATTATGGATGGCGGAAGTTGTCCGCAACAGTTCGCTCCGTAATTCGGATTATTTCCTAACAAAGCAGCAACAGCAATTAATATAGCAAAGTCGATATCCGGCCTCTGTTTATAGAAATTCAAAAGATTAGGCAATACCTCTTCATAGCGTCCATTGGCAAGCAGCATTTGAATAGTTAGTACATCATATTTTTCATGATTTTTTAATCGCAAATTAGCATAATACCCAAACACTGTTGCAACTTCACAGTTTGCTAACTGTGCTACCAAAAACTCTAGATCATTCTGATCCGTTTTGTCATAAAGTATATTTAAGAACATTATGATATCTTGAGGAGCCTGATGTCTAATGAGCATAAATAGACGTTGAAAACATTCAGCATTGTATTTTTCATTTTTCAATGACGCAAAGTAAAAATCCATTGCCTGCTCATCCGCATTACGGTGTTCACTAATCACACCCATATAAAAATATGCTTGATGAATATATTGTGGCATTGAATTGAGTTCAATGCCATTGTAAACCTCTTGTAGTCTTAAAGTAGTTTCATATACCGAAAACGCTGCATCATATTTTTTATCACGATAGAGTAATTTTGCTTTATAAAAATAAAAAACAGGATTCTTAGGAAATTCTTTCGCAGCGATATCAATTTCCCGCATAATATCATCAGTTGAATACCGGAGTTGAAACATGGCCGTGATCATGTTTTGATGTGACTGAATGCTACAGCCAAATATAGTTCTACCACTTTGTCGAAACATCTGAGCATATTTTACCGTTTCTTCCCAGTTTTCCAATGCGCGATAACCATCGCTAATATAGTGGTAAATCTTAGGGTCTCGGGGTGCATCAGGGAGCTCTTGTAATAATAATTCTAGGTTTCGTTCCGACTTCAGATTTTTATTACTCAGAGAATATCCAGTATGATATATCAGTAATTCTTTTTTTTCCGCTAAAAAAGCAGTTAGCTTTTTTCGATTATTTATCAGTGTTTCATGGATAGGATTCACGTAGTGTATATTGGAGTTATTTTTGAAAATCCGTATATGAATAATTTCATCCAAATGTTTACCATTCGAAGTCTCTATATTAATCATTTTACAGGCTATGCTATCATGGGAATCCTGTACTCTCTCAATTAGCTTGGGAATATTTCCGGCCATTCCTTCGGCAAAGTACTCGTCAGAATCCAAAAAAATAATCCAATCCCCTTTTGCTCGGGAAATTGCGTAATTCCTTGCCGCGGCAAAATTATTTATCCAAGTAAAGTGAAAGACTCTGGCTTTTAACTCTTTAGCAATCATAACGGTTTGATCAGTAGAACCGGTATCAACCACAATTGTCTCACAGACAATGTCACGAAAGCTATTTATACATCTGGCTATGTTTCTTTCTTCATTTTTTACAATCATACATGCTGATACTCTCATAATAATTCCTTCTATTTAAGTTGGCCTATGGTTATCAATCGCAACTGCATCAACCAGGTTACCAATAGATACTTTACTGTCCTCGGCTCTGTCAATCTGACAACACCTTTAATCTTTGCCTAGCCAGTTGGTAATCTCCGCACCGCCTATAGTACTCTTTAGCTATAGTCATATAGCCAAGGCATTCATGTATTACCCCCATATTATAAAGCGGCAGATAGGTGTTTACTCCTTCCAGTCTCGCTTTTTCGCAACCCAGGCATTTTGAGAACTGTTCGACCGCATCTTGAAATTGGCTGTTGTTCATTAATATGAGAGCAGTGATAAATAAATAGTCCGCACTGCAATTGAAATCATTATAATAATCCAGAAGCACAAGCGCGTCCTTATACCTCTCGCACTTCAAAAGTGCATAACCATAACTTATAACCAGGTTTTCGACATATGAGTAAGAATGGTTCGGTCGTAGTGAAATAGCTATATAGTATTCTTCGCAAGACTCAACAAATCTTTTTGCTGTAAAATAAATCTTGCCTAATTGATAATGTAAGTATGGATCTTCTGGATTGCCTTGCAGTGCCGCTTCGAGTAATGAAACATTTCTTTTAATTTTATCTTTCTTAGCTAGTGCCGCTTTGGAATACCCCGAATGTTCAACTTTAACCGATGTTGCTGCCCTGGATGCATCTTTCGCATCATAACGAACTAATTGCTCATGAATAGTTCCCGTATAATGAAAAAATTTTCTATTAAAAAGCCTGCTAATTACTTCAGTAGACCTTGTTATTGTCGAGTCAGATTCGAATTCACTAACGACTTCAATAGTACCCAACCTTGTCGCGTTTCCAGCTATAAAAGAAACAATATTATCCCAATCGTAGTATACTAATACCTCATCGGCATCTAATACAAGAATCCAGTCATTATCAGCTTTTGACGATGCGAAATTCCGAGATTTTGAGAAGTCATTACACCAAGGAAAATCATAGACTTTTTCTGTAAATTTTCTTGCTATCTCTTTAGTTCTATCCTTCGACCCTGTATCAACAACCACTATATCTTTGATCACTTGGGCAACACGTTCAAGACTAAGTGCAAGGTTATCTTCTTCGTTTTTAACAATCATACAAAGACTGATTTCATGCATATATCTCACCTATAGAGTTAGAGCCAGAGAATTCATCTCTGGCTCTAACAATGTTATTATGGTTTGGATTACCGGAGCAGTTGAAGAACGCCTTGCGGTTGTTGGTTGGCTTGAGCCAGCATTGCAGTAGCAGCTTGCTGAAGAATGCTGTTCTTTTGGAAGTTCATCATTTCTTTCGCCATGTCTACGTCGCGGACGCGGGACTCAGCAGCAGTCAGGTTCTCGCTGGTAGTTCCGAGGTTGTTAACAGTGTGTTCTAAGCGGTTAGTCAATGCGCCCATTTTTGCACGTTCAGTGGATACGGCCTCAATACCGGTATCGATTGCAGCAAGTGCTGTTTGCGCGTTTGCTTTACTTGTTAAATCGCCAGCTGCTGCTCCCATAATAGTCGCACTATCCATGTTGGAAAACGTATATGATATGACTTGGCCTACATTTGCACCAACTTGGAAATCAACTGCTGTTGTAGTTCCATCCAAAAGTTTTTGTGTGTTGAACTCTGTTTCGTCAGAAATACGGTCTATTTCTGTTACCAACGCTTGATACTCTTCATCAATTGCAGCGCGGTCTACAGTAACGTTGGTATCACTGGATGATTGTACCGCAAGTTCCCGCATACGTTGCAGAATGCTGTGGGTTTCATTCAACGCACCTTCAGCTGTTTGCATCATCGAAATACCATCTTGCGCGTTCCGAGAGGCTTGATCCAAGCCACGGATCTGACCGCGCATTTTTTCGGAGATTGCCAGACCTGCTGCATCATCACCTGCGCGGTTGATGCGAAGACCTGAAGACAGTTTTTCCAGAGATTTAGCTGATGCATTGTTGTTAGTGATCAGTTGACGATGGGTATTCAGAGCTGTCATATTGTGATTAATAATCATGGGGTTATTCCTCCTTGAATTTTGTTAATTAGGCATCCTTGCCCAATATGTATGGTGTCGGATTTCCCCGGTCGGCCGCCCGGGGAAGTTGTCCGTTTACCATCTCATTTACTATATCGACAAGACTAAACAAAATCTTAATAGGGTACTAAATAAAAAAATAAATATTTTAAACTCAAGGCAGCTTCAGAAATAGCGCGAAGAAGATAGCCGCGTGAAGTGACGCGGCTATCTTCCACATCTATTTATCGCTCTTATCGGCGTTTCTCTTTGCAATATTCCCCTTAAGATTGCGCAATAAATCCCGGCCCTCTGCCATCGGCATGGCGGCTTTACGGTTTTCTTGTACGATCGAGTCATATATCTCGCCGCGAAATATCGATACGCGACGCGGCGCGTCGATGGCAAGGCGCACTGTTTCGCCCTTGACCTCCACGACAGTTAGAACAATGTCATTACCAATGACAATTCGTTCACCTGGTTTACGAGTCAATGCCAGCATATCACACTCCTCCTTCCGGAGAGTTTGGCTCAACAAAAAGACGGTGACGAGTTGTGTATTTGGAGTTTTCAATCACATGTTGCCGTGCCACGTTGTCTTTTCTGTTCATAAGGACCGGCGCGAGTAAATTCGCCGTCATATCTCTGACCTGCTCCGGCACAGTGACAATACACCAGACCTGGGGCGGGTTCGTGTCCTTCAATGCAAGCCTCTCCACTGTTTCGTCGTTTAATTCAAAGGTATACTCCGAATAAAAGGCAAAAGGATCAACCAGAAGGAATGTCAAATCCGGTTCATGCAGGGACTGTAAAAAGGCAAATGGGCTGTCTCCTTCCGGCAGCACAGCAAATTCTTTTTCGTCGACAAAACCGGGCAGGCCTTCAGGAAATGAGACTTTGTCCGTTTCAGTAATCTCTATTTTCCCCAACCGGGTAGAATGAATATACACTACTATCACCTCATTAGCATTGAAGCGCTGGCTTTCGCCAGCGCCGTTTAAACTTGCATATCAATGGAACCTGTCGTCCACATCGTAATTTTAGGGTACTGGGTCACTTGAAAACTTACAGTCCCCCACTGGAAGTTATTCTCAACTGTACCCCGCTTCAGTTCAAGGTTAACCTGAGGGTCAGTGGCTTTGAACGTAACTGCTTTGGGTTGGTAGGAGATGATTGGATTCTCGATCCAACCTAAAGTCAATTCTCCTTTAGCCGGAGTGGAATGAGCTATCGCTAGACTCACGATCGGATCTCCGCCATATTTGCTGATATCGGCTAATTGATCTCCTTCGTTAGCCATACGAGCAATTCCTGCAAGAACTGCGTTTTTTCCTTCTTGCGCAAAATCTCTGACAAAGTCGCTCATATTCTTTATCCCAAGGGAGTACCGGCAAGGGGTCTGATCAATACTAAGTTCGCCTTTCGGGGAAGAAATTTCAAGCGTAGCCGCCTCTGTATCGAGCTGAACGGTCGGCAATGTCGTTCTCAGATTAATTTGCGGTTCTTGAATAGAAGCACTTAACACAGTCGGCTGAGTAGATATATTCAGGCGAAGCATAGCCGATCCCCCCTAGGAGACCGTTGCCAAAGCCCATCTGCGTTGCACCCGCGAGGGGTATGCCGCCAACTCTAAGGCGCTAAAGCGCCAAGAATTGCGCAATCACGACTACGTTTGCTTGCTTGCGTACCTTTATGTACGCGGTGATGCTACCTAACCAATTTGTAACAATTGCTGTTACGTCTCATAGGTAACAACGTAGCGCAAGCCTCGCTGTTCCTAGCAGCTGAAACTTTTTCAACTAGTCTCGTTATCCGTTGGAAGGCTGCTGCTATTGCAACAGCCTCTTAGAGCGAGTCATCAACTCAAATAATCGATCAGTGACTTTGGCAAAATCCGTGCTCCAACCGCAAGGGCGCTGTTATATACAGATTCACTCGTCTTAAAATCGATGATCGCCCGAGCCAAATCGATATCTTCATTGGCTGCAATATCGTCAGTAATCGTGGTTTCTGCCTTGCTCATCATGTTTGCGGTCATTTCGTACTGGGACATGCGTTCGCCAACAATAGTATGTGTTGCCAAAATCCGGGTATGGTCGCTGCTAATATTGCCTAAAGCGGTATTAGAAATCCAGCTTTGGTCTGGGGTGGCCTTTTGCAATTCCTCTTTGAGGGCAATCAGATGATTAAAGACATCAAGAGTTTGATTATCCCCATTCTGTACAATCGGTCCAAACAACTGTTCACCAGTCACGTTCACGCTGTCCTGGTCAGGATTTGCGGCACCTGGCTGAACCGGCATCGAGATTTTATTCATGTCACCGCTATAGACAACGACATCTTTGGGCAGGCCTGTCACCGCGTCGGTGATTGTCTTGCGCTCAAAAGGCCGGGTTTTATCCATCTGTCCAGCAAAGATGTAACGGTCGCCAACTTGTGAATTGCCGACTTGCACTAGATGATTGATGAGCCCGTCGATTTCAGCAGCAAGCGCCTTATAGCTAGTTTCATTGTTAACACCCCCGGCCTTGACAGCCAGTTCCTGGGCGCGAATTATCACAGAGCCAGTGTCGCTCATCGCTGCATCTGTCGATTCCATCCAAGACTGTGCATCTTTTATATTTTGAGTATATTGCTGATTCATGGCCAGATTGGTGTTGAACCGCAGGCTACGTATAGTTTTAATCGGATCATCAGACGGGCGATGGATCGCCTTACCATCTGACATCTGTTCCTGCAAGCTGCTTTGCCGTTCTAACGCTTTGTTTAGGCTATTGAGATAGTTGAAGGTCATCATATTTTCTGTGATACGCAATGTAGGTTCACTCCTTATCGTCCGACAACACCGGTGCCGTTGATCAGTTTATCGAGCATTTCATCAATTGCTGTTACAACACGGGAAGCGGCAGAATAGCCTTTCTGGAAACGGATCATATCGCTCATCTCTTCATCCATATTGACCCCTGCCGTCGACTCGCGCCAGTTTGTGATTTGGGTTATCAATGTTGTTTGATTATCGATCAAACGCTCTGCATTTTGGACTTGTACCCCAAGGGTGCCAGTCAAAGCATTATAATACGAGTCTAGCGTCGCTTTACCTAGCGAGTCGCGTTTATCTGTCTTTAACCGGTTGCCCATTAAGATAGCATTATCGCCACTGGCGTTGCCTTGGGTTGGCATAAAGGTGTAGGTATCTGCTGGGCCGGGCGTCGTTCCGGCGTTAACCGCTAATGTCGCGATATTTACCGTAACCCCATTATTTAATTTGAAGGTATAAGGCGGGGTTGCGACCGTAGTATCCTTCGCCGCTGCTGTCCAGGTTGATCCTCCGTCCACGGAATAGCTTGCCGTTAACACGTTGCCGCTTGCATCGGTAGTGTCAGTTCTCACAATATATGTCTGGTTGCCTGGCCCCGTATAAGAGCCATTCACAGAAAGTTTGCCAGCTGCCACATGATTTTGTGTCACTTCCAGCGTGCCCGGCTGCGTTTTTGCGGCAATCTTTTGCAGACCATCCGCCGTGTTGAATAAGTCGCTATTCACGGTCAATTGTTCAATCCAACCGCCCTTATAATCGGCAGGCTTCCAAGTTGGATCGGCATAATTTGCGGCATTGGCTTGCTCCCCAAAGAAGAGCGTTCCGGTTGAATCGTCTGTGCCATAACCTGCCTTATGTACTTCATTAAAATCCTTCAGCAAAAATTGGCTGATAGTATCCACTTGGTCCAGGTAGGCGCGAACCCCGGTATCGGTCGAATCGCGCGCTTCTAACAATCCGGTAATCTCACCGCCGATAAAGTTTGCATCCTTGCCGCGTGTGCCTAGTGCGCTGTTTTCAGCAATAATAATCTTATTCACTTCGATGCCATAGTAAGTAAACGTTGAAGAACCTTTATCCATTGTAGTATCAAGAGTGACAGACTCAGCTACGCTAACCAGCGTAAGGTTGCCGGAATTAATATTATAATTGCCATCTTTATCTTCATAAACGTTGATCTTCATTAGCTTCGAAAGCTGGTCAGTCAGGTAATCCCGCCGATCACGCAAATCATTGGCATGGTCCTTGCCGCCGACCTCGACGAGGGTGACTTGTTTATTGATGGAAGCAATTTCCGAGGTAATTTGATTAACCTGATCCACTTTTATCTCCAAAGTGGAATTAATATCTTTCACCATATCCTTCAGTTGTTGAGCAGAGTGCTGAATTGCATCAACTAGTTCAACCCCGCGCTGGCGCACTGCTGTACGCACACTTTCATTGGAAGCATTTGTCGAGAGATTCTGCCATGAAGTCCAGAACTTGTTCAACACAGTCTGAATCCCTGTATCGGTCGGCTCAGCAAATACACCCTCAACCCGACTAAGGAGATCATAGGTTGCCTCACCATAACCAAGCGAAGAGGATTCCTGCCACATCTGACGATCAACGAAGACGTCCCGCGACCGAGTGATCGACTGGATATCCACACCTGTGCCAAGCTGATATGAACCACTACTGCCATAAACCTTTTGCGGAACAGTAGTAACCAGCTTTACCTCTTGACGTGAAAAGCCTTCGGTATTCGCATTCGAGATATTATGTCCTACAGTATTAAGAGAAACTTGGTTCGCATACAAGCCGCGAACTAAAGTATTTAGTCCACCAAACGTTGAGCCCATTATTTCCTCCTACACTTTCGCATCAATCAGCGCATTTGGCCGTGGAGCAGATTTATCAGTGCCTTTTGCTCCATAATTCGTCCCTGTGGAATTCTGTGTTAGCAAATTGAGGCTGTAATTAACGTAGTTCAGCGATTGCTGAATCAACTCAGAATTCATTTTATTCAGCGGCGCCAAATCGTTGATAATAGAAGTTAATTCATTTTCTAACGCTTGCAATTTCGCGGCGACTTCAGCTCCGCCCAATTCTTTCGCCTTTGCAAGAGTAAATTCCTCCGGTGGCAAAGCATACACAGCCGCTAAATCAAGCGAAATCTTGTTTCTCACCATTTCTTGTTTCCCAATTTGCAAAATCAGGTTTTCTTCCTGTTTAATCAATTGGTCAAGTTCTTCAACGTTGGCAGAGACGAGTGCCTGCTTTTTTTTTCGGCTAATCTCTAAAATAACCCGGTAAACGGCAACAAGCTCTGCCATCAAGGAAATCAAATTATCCCACATGGAGTTCTCCTCTCAAATTAACGCAAGCGGTCAACTAACGTTCTTCCAAGCATCTTTTCGACAATGTCTTTTGCATCAACAGCATACTCACCAGCCTCAATCCGCGCTGTGAGCTCTGCAACCTTCTCTTCCCGAACCTCAGGCATTGCCTTGAGCTTTTGCAGCAGTTGGCTAAACTCCTGCGCCTTGGGCGATAAGACAACTTCATCCCGTTTGCTGACAGATTGCTGCGAACGAGCTGCTGGTTTGGCTTTTTGGTTTTGATCTGCATATACTTTCAAGGCATCCTGTATTTGTTTGCCGGATATGATCATGGAAAACACCCCTTATTACTCCGCTTATCTTAGTTATCGAAAAAAACGGCGAGGAAATTAACCCCCGCCGCAAAATTTCTTTTCATTAACTTTGATCCGAGCCATCCCGGGTATACATCCGGCTGCCTGTCTTTACGCGTACGTCTAGCTTAGGTTCCGGCTGAGCTTCTTTGGCCATTTCCCGCACTTTTTCCAGTAGTTCTCCGGAAAGCTTGCGGCTGCAGGCATCGCAAAACCGGCCATCTGGGATCGGTGAACCGCATTTCTCGCAGTTAAAGAATATTGAAAATCCATGCTCACTCTGAATTCGTCCTGAACGGATCATACGCAAAATGGTTTTATGCTTCACTCCGGTAGCTTGATGTACTTCCTCAATCGTAGCTTTTCTGGATTCCCGTAAAAACTCACGAACTTGTTCGACCAGCGGTTCTTCCGCATCTTGACAAGCAAGGCAAATGCCGACTGGATTTTCCGCGTACAGCTTGTCACATTCCGGGCAATATTTGAGAGCCATGGACCGACCTCCTTGCGAATACCACATCTTATAGTAATTATACATTTTTACGCTATATTATTTCTAGGGCTCCAGTCCCATTTTCCTGCAAGAAAAAATCTTTTCCCGCGAATCTTGCAGGATTTTAGGAACTTTTGTGGTATCAAGTAAAAGCTAAAAGTGTGCGGTTTTATAATCTCCCAGAAATTCCATTGGCAACACACTCTGGATTAATACTTTTCAGGACCATGATTCTGAGTTATACTGATAGATGAGACTATGCCAGGAGTGCGTAACGAAAGGTAGTTTGCCGTGTATATGCCATCACTGATGCCGGCAACTAACGGTTGTCCGGAACAGAATGAATCGCTGGAGACAATCATCGCAAGTTTGTTGCGTTTACTCCAGATGAAAAACCAAAAATTATTTCTCCATAGCAAGCAAGTGGCGAATTATGCAGTCAGCATCGCCGCTAAAATGCGTTTGCCCAGGGAAGAAATTGAGCGAATCCGTCATGCCGCTCTGCTGCATGATATCGGTCACCTGACTGTGCCGAACGCGGTATTTGCCAAGCTCCCCTATTTATCAACCCGCGAAAACAGCGCCTACCGCAACCACTGCAACGCTGGCAGCTGGATGCTTGAGAATATAGGTCCTTGTCAGGACCTGATTCCCTATATCCGTTATCATCACGAACGTTTTGACGGCAAAGGCTATCCCAACCGTCTAAAAGGTGTTAACATCCCGCTTGGCGCCCGCATCATCGCGGTAGCCAACGGCTACGACCGATACATCAACCCCTGCACCCAGCACTGGGCCAAAACCAACGGCGACGCCACCCGGGAATTGTTGGACATGTCTGGCACGGCGTATGACACAGAAGTGGTTAAGGCCTTCATTGAGGCCATGGGATTGAAATAAGTTCATGGCGTTGATATACCCCATCTGCGTTGCACCCGTAAAGGGTATGCCGCCAACTCTAAGGCGCTAAAGCGCCAAGAGTTGCGCAATCAGCCCCCGCAATCCATTGTTTGCGTACCCGAACGTACGCGGCACCGCTGGATTGCGGGGGCTGCCTAGCATCTGGGGCATCTGAACGCCCTGAAGGATCGTTCTAAACTTGAAGTGCTCTTTTCGCGAGGAATGAGCACTTTTTTCATCTCTGTTATTCAGTAACCCTCTGCGCAGCCTCAGCGTACTCTGCGCACTCTGCGGTTAAAGCAATTCTTATTGTTCCCTTCGTACCCTTTACAGCCTTCGCGCCCTTGGTTGACTTTTTACCACCCCGCCGCCCCACTCGCCAATGCCAAGCCGTGTACTTCTTTAGCTCCTGCCTTTTTCAGCGTCCGCGCGCACTCGGCCAAGGTAAAGCCAGTTGTCAATATATCGTCCACCAGCAATACTGTTTTCCCCTGCACCAATTCCGGCTGCAATACGACAAACGCACCCTTGATATTGCGGCGTCTCTCGATTGGCGAGAGCTGCCACTGCGGCAGTGTGTCGCGATGGCGCGCCAGCACCTCGGCCCATGCATAACCATGCGCCTGGCACCATGGGCGAAATAACAGTTCCGTCTGGTTAAAGCCGCGTTTAGCCGCCCGTTCTACTGATAGCGGTACTGGCACGACCAGCTCAGGACAAAGCAGTTTGGCCCAATTCACTTTGTTGTCCAGCAGCCAGCTAAAATAGTTAGCAGCCTGGGGATCAGGCTGAAACTTCAGTCGATGCAGCAAGTGCTTAACCGCTCCCTCATAAGGCAAAATGGTCAGACACATCGCTAGCGCTGCTGGTCGATGCCCACCTGGGGCCAATTCGCGTAACGAAAGTTTCTCAGGCATACAACGCTGACACCAACCACCCTGCACGCTTACCGCAGACTGGCAGGCTGGGCATCGCGGCGGATAGAAAAGATCCAGCAGGGCTGTCCACCAGCTTCTCAGCACAGCGCTTCACCCCGCAGTCGCTGCGCCAGCAGCGAATAGCGGCGCTTGGTGCGATCATTGGCCAAAGCCGTATTCAGCGCCGCCTTTGAACCGAGGAGAATAACCCGCTCTTTAGCCCTGGTAACTGCCGTATACAGTAGATTGCGTTGCAGCATGATGTGATGCCCAGCTACCAACGGCAGGATCACAACCGGATATTCACTGCCTTGGCTTTTGTGCACACTCATGCAATACGCCAGATGCAACTCATCCATATCGCTCCGTTCATAGATGACATCAGCATCCGGATAGCGCACAGTCACCCTGCCATCTTCGATCAAGATGATAAAACCAATATCACCATTAAATACGCCCTTCTGGTAATTATTGCGAGTTTGCATCACCTTATCGCCTGTACGGAAAACCTGGTTAATCCCTGCAACCGTTGCCGAATATTCGTTAGGCGGGTTCAGCGCCGCCTGTAATTGTTTGTTTAGATTTTCCACGCCGCAGGCTAATCGATGCATGGGAGACAGTACTTGCACATCCCGCCAAACGTCATAGCCGGATTGAGGCAATTCTTTACTAGCCAGTTCCACCACCAGCTTAGCCGCTTCTTCTGCATCCTCACAGGGCAAGAACTGAAAATCCAGGCTGGAAGTCACATCTGGCAACCGTCCGCGGTTGATGCGATGCGCATTGACAACAATCATACTCTCGCCTGCTTGGCGAAATACCTCAGTCAGCCTCACGATTGGCACAGCGCCGGAATCAATGATATCTTTCAATACCGATCCCGGCCCCACAGCTGGCAGTTGATCGACGTCGCCGACCAGAACCACTCGGCAGCCTTCAGGTACAGCCCGCAAAAAGTAGTGCATCAGCGATATGTCCATCATCGAAACCTCATCAAGAATGATCGCGTCAGCCTCTAACGGATTATCTTCATCACGCAGAAAAACCGGCGCTCCCTCCGGACCACCACTCGACTCCAGCAGACGGTGAACAGTGACCGCATCGCGACCGGTCGTCTCTTGCAACCGCTTTGCCGCTCTGCCAGTTGGCGCGCCAAGCAGGATTTTGCAGCCCTGTTCTTCAAGAGCAGCTAATATCCCCTTTACAGTTGTCGTTTTGCCTGTGCCCGGCCCGCCAGTTAGCGCGAGCACCCCGTGCTCTAGAGCAGCCGCGATGGCCTGACGTTGCGCCTCGGCCAGAAGAATACCGCCTGATTTTTGCCAACGTTCCACCATATCTGTTGCATCAGCAAACAGCAGCGGACGCGCCCGGTCCCGCAAATGCAGCAGGCGCTCCGCCACCCGCTTCTCCGCATAATAGAGATGCCTTGGGTATAACAGCAGCATACCATGGTAATCTTCCACACACAGAGACTGTTGTTTCATCAAATCAGACAGAATCAGCGAAACCTCGATTCGTTCCACCACGAGCAGTTTAGCGGTTTCCTCGACCAAGGCCTCTTCTGGAACACAACAATGTCCTGCCAGAGATATCTGCAGCAAAGCAAAATGAATCCCAGCCGCCAAGCGGTCAGGATGGTTCTTCTCCAGTCCCAGCGCCATTGCGATTTGATCCGCTTTGCGAAAGCCAATGCCCTCCACCTCTTCCGCCAACCGGTAGGGATTCTGCTCCAAAATTGTGATCGCCTGAGTGCCATAGTGACTATACAGCTTTGGCGCATAAGCGCCGGATACCCCATGCATCTCTAAAAACAGCATAATCTCTCGCAGCTCGGCTTGCTCACTATAGGAAGCGCTAATCATCTCAGCCCGTTTCGCGCCGATACCAGATACTTCTACCAGCCGAGCGGGTGTATGCTCGATAATTTCAAGCGATTGTTTGCCAAACTGCTTGACGATCCGCTCAGCCAACGAAGGACCGATACCGCGAATCGCGCCTGAGCCAAGAAAGCGTTCAATTCCTGCCAAACTCGAAGGAGCGATCCGGCGAAAAGAAACTGCCTTGAACTGGCGCCCAAAGCGGGGATGCTCAACCCAATCGCCGCTGATGTCAATCTCCTCACCCAGTAGCGGCGCTGCTAAATTCCCCACCACGGCGACGGAAGACTTCTCACCCGCGAGACGCAGCCGAAACACAATATATAAACTATCAGCACTTTGAAAAACAATATTTTCCACTGTACCGGTGATGTTCTCCATGAAAATCCTCCACGCCCAGTTGCACGTCCAAAATCCCTTTTATATGTTATTATGCCATTATTAATAATAGTTTGTAAATCCTACATATTTTTTACCAAAACCAGCAGGATTTTCTATTCCCGCGTCGTATGTATGCATTGGTTATTGAAATGCGGACCGGAGGGTAAAGCTCGTGCAAGAAGAAATGTATACTCACCAGTATTACAAACACCGCAGCATTATCAAACCTAATCATTTAGAACAGCATCTGGTGCATGGCATACTAGCCAGCGGATTGCTTTTTACCTGCTTATCCTTGGCCGTTTTAATGAAATAAGTGTATAGAAACCTGGCTTAGCAATGCTCTAAGCCAGGTTTTTTGTACGTCCAGAAATTATAACCGTAGAAGTCCGTTAGCGCAAAGCCCGCGAAGCGTACTAGCGTCGCAAAGCAGTATTTATTAACTAAGATCCCTTTGTGCGCTTCGCAGGCTTTGCGATCTTTGCGCTATAAACGTTACTCCGTTCCATAAAAAGACCTCGCAGAGGTATTTCTTATAAGCCTAGTGCCGCTTGTGCTCATCGTACTGCTAATTTCTACTCAGAAAGGAGAGGCTTCCATGATTGCTCAAATAACCCTGACACCAGGTCAAGCAAAGGTCATCATCGCCGCCGCCATTTTGAAGCTACCGGCAGTTGAATACGCCCTCCAGCATGGCAAAGTTGTCCTTAAGTCTGGCACAACTGTCGCATATATCGCCAAAACTCTAGGCGTTCCCCAAATGCGACTAGGCGGGCGGTTTGTCCCAGGTGGCGCGCGAACTGCGCCAACCCAGGCAAAGGCTCCGCACATCGTCGTCATTGAAAATGGTGATTGGCGAGCGATTGATACCTCGCTAACCGAAGAATTACTGACTCTGCAATCATCCGACGTCTTCATCACCGGCGCCAATGCCATTGATCAGCACGGGGTAGCCGGTCTGCTGGCCGGACTCGAGGGTGGCAGCGCCGCCGGAAATGCTCTGGGCATCTTATGGAGCGAAGGCATCCAAACAATTATCGCCGCTGGACTGGAAAAGCTTATCCCCGGCTCAATCATAGAAAACTGCAAACTCGCCGGCCGTAAACGCATCGAGAAGTCTATGGGCATGGCGGTCGGCGTGCTGCCACTCACCGGTAAAATCATCACAGAAAAAGAAGCAATCGAAGCGTTAACTGGGGTAAAAGCCACAGTTATCGCCGCCGGCGGCATCCTTGGCGCAGAAGGAGCCACAACAATGCTGATCGAAGGAAGCGCAACCCAGATCGAGCTTGTCTTCTCGCTGATACTGCCTATTGACAGCAGTAGCTTTCACTGCCACCCCGACAGCCTAATTTCCTGCCAACACGGTGGAGTGGCTTGCAGTAAGCATTTGGCGTGTGTTTATAAAGACAACCACAGCACTTTTTAGGGAAGACGAGGCTACCGAACCGCAGAGTACGCAGAGTACACAGAGGGACTCGCAGAAGACTCCGGACTGTTGCAATAATCCCACGTACCCTCTGAGACCTCTGCGCACTCTGCGGTTAGTGTAATCTACGTCCACATTATCTCCGTAACGCCTCAATTTTTATTCTCATACACGACTTCCCCGCCGAAAATCGTCAGCATCACCTTGGTTTTATCAATATCCAACGGATTGATCGCCAAGATGTTCTGATCTAGCACAACCAAATCAGCCAACTTGCCGGGTTCGATGGACCCGGTTTCGTTTTCCATAAACAGCATATACGCCCCGTTGATGGTGAAACTTTTGACCATTCCCGTTACTGTCGCCCGCTCGTTTTTATTCAGTAGATAGCGTTCATCATCGATATCGGTAATATCCTCAACTCCAAACAGCGGCCCGTTATCCAGATTGCGGGTGACACCGATCTCAATCGCCCGCAGCGGATAGGCCTCAACAGTTGCCGGGTAATCTGACGATGATGCGACTGTGATGCCGCTTTTGAAGAACGATCCCAGTGGAAACTGCCTTTCTGCCCGTTCGCCCAAAAATTGATAATCTACCTGCCGCCACCATTTCGGCCCTTTGAACTGCCAATAGGGCTGAACACTGGCAATCACTTTGAGGTCCTTAAAACGATGAATATCCTGGTTATCAACCAACTGTAGATGAGTAATCGTATTGCGATAATCTCCTACTGGAGCGGCAGTACCCGCATACTCCAGCGCATCGAGTACCTTCTTGGTGGATGCGTCTCCTGTCGAGTGAACATGAATCTGCAGCCCATCCGTATTGGCCAGGGTAAACGCCTGCTGCAGTTTTTCCTCATCCCAGAGAAACTCGCCATAGTGGTTGTCGCCTTTGCCGCAAGCCGAAGTATAAGGCGCCAGCAAATGGCTAGTCCCACCCTCCACCACGCCATCGGTGAAAAACTTCGCTGTAATTAGCTTCAGTTGCGGAGCCGCGTATTGCTCCCGCAGCTCTGCAATGGCTGCAAGCTGTGCTTTAACATCCTCGTTCGGCGTAATACTGACAGCCCCCCGGACGCGCAGTCGCAGTTTTCCCTGCTGCCGCATCGCCTCACAGGCGGCAAAAATATTTTTAAACGTTAGACTTCCCATAGTCAGTATGCCAGTGATGCCATAGCGATGCATTTTGTGCTGAAAATTCAACATGGCCGCCACATACTGTTCAATACTATATTCTGGCAGCGCAATCAGACCCATCGCCGCTTCTTTCAGCGTGCCCCACAGCTCTCCGCTGATCGGGTCGCGTTCAATCACGCCGCCGTGAGGAACGTCTGTCTCCACAGTAACACAATTGACTTCCAGGGCCTTGGAGTTGACCCACAGCGTATGGCCGTCATTCGCGCGTAGCACGATCGGAATTGCGGTGGAAATCCCATCAAGATATTCCTTGCGCGGGCCTCTATTCAGTTCCTCCCCTTGGAGAATCCCCCATGACCAGCCCCGACCATAGACCAATTTGGTGTCTGGATTCTGGAGCAAGAACTCTCTAACAGCGTCAAGATAACCCTCAAAAGTTGAGCTGTCGAACAGCTTCACCTCATAAAGTTCAAGCAGCGATAATCCAGGCGGATGAATATGAGAGTCAATCATCCCCGGAATGACGAGCTTGCCTCCCAAATCAATCAGCTTAGTCGCAGGCCCAATATACCTCTGCACAGCGTCATTGCTGCCAACAAACAAAATGCGGTCGCCCAAGATAGCGGTCGCCTCATGCACCGAATCGCCAGCATCAGCCGTATAAACAAACCCATTTTTCAAAACGATATCTGCGATTAAATTACCAGCCACTTTCTCGCCTGCCTTTATATATATGTCCATTAGCCTTGGCAGCCACCCTCCGCAAACTCTGCACATTCAGCGATTAATGCGCCCTTTTTCGTGTTCTCTGTAGCCTTATTCCTTTACTCTTGCGCCTTTCGGTCCAATAATCAATCTCCATTACCCTCTGTGCACCCTCTGCGAAATCTGCGTACTCTGCGGTTAACGTGTCTTTCGTTCTCTTTAGTATTCCCGAATTCTCAGTTTCGCGATCGGACATACTAACAGTAAGCCGAAACAGGAGGTGTACTATGCAGCAAACGAACTCTATCGTCTGTCCAAGTTGCAATAATAACCAACTACTATTAAGATACGAGGTCACCTACGAATATTCCTATGCAATTGATGCAAACGCACCCGGAGAATGCAACCGCAACGAATTCCTACCCTATCTCTATGACAACCGCGAGCAAAAAGAATCCCGTCAATACGTCCTATGTCAAACCTGCGGCGCCAGCTTCCCCTGCTACTTCGACCACTGGGACCAAGGCATCAGCGCCGATGCCCTGCAAAAAGCCATCAACTCTTCATACGAGATGGATGAAGAGTTGATGGCGCGTTAGCACAAGCGGAAAAAATGCAGAAACGGTTAGTAGTGGCGCACTGTGGGGCTAGTGTTATCCTCTTACGTCTACTCCCACTGATCCCGAGAAGTTTAAAAAGCCTGCGATGCTCGCAGGCTTTTTCGTTGTCTCAACTCTCTTGCTCATCTCTTACTGACTTCCCCAGTTCAAAGATCTCTTGTTCCTTCAATACCCTGGTTATGAATAAGGTCAAATGCTCGGCCAGGTTAATTTCTCGAGGTTCCTGCAAAAGCTCGCCGTTTGTGTCTGTCAACAGTTTGACGATCGGCCGTGACTGCATTTTAGGTAAAACTGTGGTTACAATCCCAATCTCGTTACTGCCTAGTTGCACAACACTGCCCATTGGGTAGATTGCAACATGCTCTAAAAATATGTTCACGATTTCCCGATCCACAAGCGAATCACCTAGTGTCATTAAGATTTCATACGCTTCGTGAGGCAGCATACCCTTGCGATACGGTCGATCAGAGATCAAGGCATCAAAGATATCGGCAACGGCGGCAATTCGTGCATACTCATGAATCTCGTTTCCCGCCATCTGCCGAGGGTATCCTTTGCCGTCAAACCGTTCGTGGTGTTGGAACGCGACATGGGCGGCAAGAACCGACATATCCCTTACCTTGCGAATATAATTAAAACCGACCTCAGCATGTGTCTGGACAATCGAACTTTCCTTTGGCGTAAGGCTGCCCACCTTGGCCCGGATCTCTTCCGGAACTGCCGTCATTCCTAAATCATGCAACAGACAGCCCATTGCCAAATCAACCAGCTTAGCTTCATTGTAGTCCATGTTGACAGCTGTTAATAACGATAATATGCAAACATTGACCGAATGGGCAATAAGATAGTCGTCAAAGGTCCTTAAGTCAATAAGGTGAATCATTGCTTCGCGGTTACTGATTATCTCGGCAACGAGCTGCCGCACTGCCCCTTTCAGCGGCTCAATATTGAGCTCATTCGTCTTCTCAAATTTCCGTACGACGCTCTGCAGCGCCTGAATCGTCTTGACGCGAGTATCAATATTAATCAGCTCTGGTACTTCCAGATCGGTAAACAGAGGATTGCATATATAGACTGAACCAACCCCGAGGTTCTGCATTTTCGGGATAGTCCCTTCGGCAAGTATTGTCCCGGCGCTCAACAAAAGCCGCCCGTCTGAACTATAAACGCCTTTTGCTACCATCATGCCTGCTTGCAAAAATGGTAATGATACCCTCTGCATTTGGAAATGCCCCCTCAAATCTTACGCTTGACAAATATTAAGAACCCGCCTTCCACCAAATCCGCGAAAAACGGGTTGAACGACATCTATTTAAACTCAACAAATTACATCCATATCTAAAGACTTAAAATAATAGTATCCTGTTAATAGGCATACAGCCAGAGACTAAGGTCCTGTATCCATGGGTCTTTGGTCTCAATTGCTACTGTCATCATAGTCCATACGGTTCAGGCAGGATTCGAGAGAAGGCAACAAGGGGACGGTTCTTCTGTATCATTAATGATGCAGAAGAACCGTCCCCTTGTTGCCTTGTTTTATCACAACTTCGACGCAATCACATTCGCGAGGCCATGGATGCTGGCCGCCAACTTATCCAGTTTGCTTTCGATGCGGACAAGCAGATAGCCTGCGACCACCATCGGAAACCCGTAATTAGCCGAGTACTCAAGCAGTTTTTCCATACTGATGCCTCCTTTCGCATACGACAGTTTATCGTTCCGTTTATCTAAAATTCGTGCAGACCGTTCAGAAGGGTCGAGATGTTGTTACCTATGAGACTAGAAATTACCTGACAAGACAGGCGGGATAGCATCACTAGGCAGCCCCGAGTTTCCTGCGCGCGCGTACAATACGGGTACGCAAGCAAGAGAAACTCGGGGCTGAGTGCGCAACTCTTGGCGCTTTAGCGCCTTAGAGTTGGCGGCCTACCCTTTACGGGTGCAACGCAGATTGGCCCTTATCAACGGTCTGCCCTAAGCTAGTGATACAGTGTCTCTGCTCCGCACCCGCGCATCCACCGCATCTGTCAAATCTCCACCTTTGCTGGTGAAGATGTTTTTAGCGATGATATCCTGCATGACAGTCTGGGCTTCGGCTTTGGTTAGCGCGTCCTTCGGGTCGGCCAGACTGAGGGTTACTTCTTGGCCTGACTCATTGCGAAAAACCAGTTCCAGTGTCTTTACCATGTGATTTCACCTCCTTTACTACTTATTTCACCGATCCATATTACTGATCGATGAGATTGGCATCATCCTGACGAGAAATCGCGACCACAGTGTGCTGTTGCAGACTGGCCAGCCCTTGAGCAACTGCATAGACTGAATCATCAACAGTGCCATTTTTGAGGTTCTGCAAGCTACGCACCCGGTACACCGGCGCGCCGCTGGCGTTGAGCCCAGTCTGGACTTTGATCTGCAGGCGTGCTGCCTGCGGCATATTGACTATTGCCATGTTCTCACCTCCCTTCAATCAGATACATTCCTGGCAGAAGCGAATTTAAACCTCAAAACACTGTCGTAAACTCAACAGCGCCTTTTTACGTGTAGCATGCACTGCCTGGATACTGATGCCCCATTCAACAGCCAAATCAACTAGCCTCCCTTCGCCAATTATCGTCGCCGTGACCGCTTGGCGCTGTCGAATTGGCAGGATAGTTAACGCATGCCTCAACTCTTCTCTTTGTTCCCGCCGCTGTACCTCGCCAACCACATCATCTGATGCCGCTAGGCGTTCAAGCAGGCTTGGTCGATCGCTCTCGCCGTCCTCATCTGTCCGGTCGTCTTCTAACGGCGACTCAGTCTGCCAGCGACGGCGTTCTTTTTTAAACACATTCCACAGCCGATAGCTAACGCAACGCTCAGCATACCCGGCAAAGGGAACACCGCGCGCCGGATCATAGTCCTTCACCGCCTGCGCCAACGCCAACCAACCCTCGCTTTCCGCATCCTCACGAATTCCCGCCAAGTGTCCCTGTCTGGCCTGCTTCATAACCAAGCCACGAAACTGTCGACAAACTGTGTCATATGCCACTGCATCCCCTACCTGAGCCTGTAAAACCAACTTTTGTAAATCCAACTTACCCTCACCCTTAGGTGAGGAACCGGTTCCTCTGTATTAGCGCTAAAGGCAGAATAGCACGTGCGGCCAATTACCGGCAAAAGCCGAGCGAGCGTCAGTCGACGCGCGAGTGAGCATAAAGCCTAGACCGTGGCGATCGAATATGTATAGCTGGGCAAAGGAAAAAGCGGTACCTGACCTGAATCCCATTCAAGTCAAGTACCGCTTTGATATATATACTTCGGGAGTTGAGAACGACACACCCCGTCCCTTCGGGCCACTCCTCTCAAGAGGGGAATTAAATGACGATAGTACAAACGCCACTAGCCGCACTAGCCCCACAATGATGACGGAAAAGAACGGCGGACAATAGCGCTATGCTCACAATGTGGGCATTATAAACCGTACCCCGCATAGTGGCGCTCGTGCTACCGTTCTCCGTCCCCCCCCATTGTGCCGCTAGTGTCGCTAGTGCTAAGGTATCCGCCTACTTTGCGCCTCTACCCCAGCACCGCCTGCAACTTAGCCTTCGCCCGAGCCGCCATCTGCAACATCCCACTCCAATGTCTCTTCGCCGTGGTCTCGAAGTACAAAAACACAATCGGTATAATAATCAATGTAAACACTGTCGATGTCAGCAACCCGCCAATCAAGACCCAGGCCATGCTTACCCGGGTTTCCGATCCCTCAGTCATAGCCAGCGCGGTCGGCAGCATGCCGACTACCATAGTTATAGTGGTCATAAAAATCGGTTTCAGCCGGGTTTTGCCTGCCTCGATCACCGCGTCGAGCGCGCCGACGCCTTCGTCCATTAATGTGAGCGTGTAATCGAGCAGTAAGGTTCCATTTTTCGCTACTAATCCGTCCATGACCAGGATGCCAATCAAGGAGTAGAGGTTAATGCTATTGCCGGTGATCGCTAAGAATATCAGCGAACCAATCAATCCCAGCGGCAGCGAGAACATCCGGATCAGCGGCGTTAAGAGCGACTCATAGAGAACCGCCAGCAGCATATACACCAGAGTAAGCG
Organism: Anaerosporomusa subterranea; assembly: GCF_001611555.1. Classification (NCBI taxonomy): domain Bacteria; kingdom Bacillati; phylum Bacillota; class Negativicutes; family Acetonemataceae; genus Anaerosporomusa; species Anaerosporomusa subterranea. The sequence continues at coordinate 656,980 of NZ_LSGP01000017.1, read as the reverse complement.
AAAGCGCCAACGCTTTGAACATCTCACTGAAGGTATCATTCATGCTGCTCGCCTGACCGGAAAAACGGTAGCTAATGTCTTCACCTAACACAGCAGGTGTCAGCTTTGCTGAGATGTCATTCATCACCTCCTGTAGCGGTCGGTCGGTGATATTGGCCTGCAGGGTAATCGCCCGCTGTTTATCCACCCGGTACAAGGAGACCGGCCCCGTTCCTTCACTGACAGACGCCACACTGCCAAGAGTGATATAATTTTTCCCCGCCATGACTGGGATCGTTTCCAAATCCGATACGGTAAAACCGTCGCTTCCCTTCAACCTGACTTTAATATCGGTATCCTGTCCGTCGTTGTTGGGGTCATTCGCATACACTCCGGCGGCTTGGCCGGCAATAGCGGCGTTGAACACACTCGTGATTTCGGCTACTGAAGTATTGTAGAACTTCGCCTTTTCCCGATCAACTGACAGTTGAATCTCTGGCAAGCCCTCAGTGTAGTTGCTGCGAATATCTTTGACTCCATTCACCGTAGCCAACATTGCCTTGACTTGGCTGTTGGCCTTGACGAGATTATCGATGTTCGCGCCTAAAAGCTGAATTTGCACCGGCGAGCCGCCGCCCCCACCCATGCCGGCTCCCGACACGCCAGCCACAGAAGACTGCGTTTCATTGACTCGTACGGTCACACCTGGCAGATTTTTCGCTGCATAGGCGCGAATCTCGTCAGTGATCTGCCAAACACTGCGATTACGGTCTTTTCGCCCAACCAGCCTGACAGACAGAGAACCGTTATTGCTGGTCGGACTGCCTGCGCTTGACAGATAATTTGTCACTTCCGGAATATCGGCTACCATTCGTTCTAACGAGGCCACCACCTGATTGGTCTGGTCAAGGTTTTGCCCGACCGGCAGCTCTACAGATATCCGAAAACTGCTTTCATCTGTCCGCGGCATATACTCAGACCCAATCACGCCCAGCGGCAACAGCGACAGGGAAAAGACAAACAATGCCATGACTCCGCCGACTACTTTCTTTTGATTTGCCAGCGCCTGCCGCAGCAATACTTCGTAACGTTCGACTGCCGTCTGTTCCAACCGGTCCATAAACTCCCAGACCCGGCCCTTTGGCGTCCACAGCCCATTTCTGAACAGTTTGGAGGCGATCATCGGCGTTAAGGTAAAGGAAATTAACAAGGAAAACAAGGTGGCAAACACGATCGTCAGACCGAACTGCCGGAAGAACTGTCCCGTCATGCCAGTCATAAAGGCGATAGGCATGAAGACCACGACATCACAGAGTGTAATGGCGATCGCGGCCATCCCAATCTCATTTCGTCCTTCCTCAGCGGCAATATCGGCCGGTTTGCCTAAATGCAAGTGGCGGTGGATATTTTCCAGTACCACGATCGAGTCGTCGACGAGTATGCCGATACAGAGCGCCATCCCCATTAGCGACATCATGTTAAAACTAAAACCGGCGATATACATGGCAAAAAAGGTGGCAATCAGCGAAGTGGGAATCGCGATAATAACCGCCACAGTCGAGCGCCAGCCGCGCAAAAACAGATACAGGATCAACCCTGTGGTGAAGAGACCTTCCAGCAGACTGCCGAAGGTATTGGACAGCGAATCGCTCACATATTTCGAAGTGTCGGTAATCACGACAAAATCATAGTTGGGGTATTCCGCTCGCAGCGTATCCAACTGCGCCAGAGCGGCCTTGGCCGTGTTGACGATATTGGCGTCACTGTTCATATAGACAGACAACGAAATGACATCAGCGCCGTTGGTGCGGCTATAGCGGCTGACGCGAGCGTCTTTTTCCTGAATATCAGCGACAGCGTCCAGGGAAACTGCTGTGCCTGATGCGTTGTTTACCTGCAGCTTGCCGATCTCAGCCGGGGTCTGGTATTGAGCCAGCAGCCGGACATCGGCCTGCGTTTTTTCACTGTAAATCGTCCCTGACGGCAGCAGCACATTTTCACTGCGTATCGCGCTGACAATCTGGTTCAAGGCCAGCTGGTAAAACTGCAGCTTGCCACGGTCAACCTCGACAGCGACTTCTTTGTCTCGCCCGCCGTACAGTTGCACTTCTGACACGCCATCAGCCCGTTGCAAGCGTTCCTTGAATACATTGTCAGCCTTCATATAGACATCAGCCAGCGGCTCATTGGCCATAACCGCGATTTCGAGCACAGGCGATGAGTTAATATCCCGTTTAATGACAACCGGCTCATCAATGCCATCAGGCAGCTTACGTCTGACCGAGTTGACCTGCTTAGTGGCATCGATGGAGGCGATATCCGCGTTAGCGGCAAAATCGAATTCCAGAATAACGCGAGCATTTTCCGGACTGGCGATTGAGGTCATATGTTTGAGATGAGCCACCGACGACAGCGCATCCTCCAGCGGTTTGATAACCTGGGACTCCATCTCCTTCGTGCCTGCTCCCGGATAACGGACACTGACCGTGACATAGGGAGTATTCAAAGCCGGCAACAGTTCCACGCCGATATGCTGCAAACTATACAGACCCAAAACGACAAACAGCAGAATGATCATGCTAATGCCGACTGGTCGTTTGATCGAAAACCGCGTGATGTTCATGGCGCCACCTCGGTGACGGCGCTGCCGTTTTTAAGTCGGGCAATATTAGTAATTGCCACTTTTTCGCCCGCGCTTAGCCCTTCAATAACTTCGATACTGTTGTCATTGCGAAAACCAAGCCTCACCACACGTTCCTGCACCTGGTTCTGGGCATCAATGACAAACACGCGGTCAATGCCGTTGAGAGAAACAACCGCTTCCTTTGGCACAATCAGAGTATCTTTTCGTAAAACAACCGTAATATCTGTTCTGGCAAACATGCCTGCCTTCAGGCTTTCATCGGCAGCCTCAAGCGCCAGCCTGATCGTAAACGCCTGGGTCGCACTGTCCATCGACGGACTGATATAAATGACTTTGCCGCTATAGGCCTTACCCAGCGAGTCAACAGAGACTTGCGCCGGCGTGCCTAAGGCGATCTGACCAATATCTTTTTCCGATACCGAACTATCGACATAAATCTTGCTATTATCAACAATGGCTAACAGCTTCTGCCCAGCCTGCGCCATACCACCGACTTCAGCCTGCCGGAAGCCGATCACGCCTGCCCGCGGCGCGCGGATAATCATGTCGCTTCGCTGTTGTCTAAGTGCCTCCACAGAAGCCGTAGCACGCTCAAATGCCGCTTGTTTCGAGACCACAGCAGCCGCGCTACCGCCAACCATCTGATTTGACCAAATATCTAGGTCAGCCTTGGCGGCAGTCAGTTGTTCTTCCACCTTATCCAAAGCCTCTTTAGAGACAGCCCCCATCTCGAATAAGCTGCGATACCGCCCTACGTTCGTCTGCGCCCGGTCATAGTCAGCCTTTGCCTTATGATAACTGGCCTGAAAAGTGGCATCACTTTGCAAAGCATCCGCGCCGGCACCCCGCAAAGCCGCCGAGTTCTGCGCCAAAGCAGCCTCGACGTCACTCGTATCCTGCACCAGCAGCACCTGCCCCGGCGTCACGCTCTGCCCTAACGCCACCAACACTTGCGAAATCTTACCTGAATACTTGGCAGCAATATCCACCTGCGCCTCTGGCACAGTTTTCCCTGTCAATTGGATCTTTTTCGACAGATCCGTCTTCTCTAAAACAGCCACTTTCACCGCCGGCTTCATATCACTCGGTCGCTGACTCTGACTGCTCGCCGGCTTCGCCAATACCCAATGCAGCCCAAATGCCAAACACGCCAGCAAACAAATCCCAGCCACCAGCTTACCCTTGCCGCCAGCAGTCAAACTGCGCCGCTTCACTGTTTTGTTTTCTTCCATCCGGATCACCCCTCTGCCATTGCCAAATCGCACACTATGTATTGGATGTAATTGTAACTCGCAAATTTGACAGAATTGTGACTGAAAAGCGTTATCTTCTCAACCTCATTATCAAGAAAAGCCGTTAAAGTAGAAGATCGCCACGTACTTCAGTCCTCGCGAAGCGCGGCGATCTTCTTCCATGTTCGCACGTTTTCAACTTTCCCACTACCGAGAGGGTGGAGCGCGCTGCCGGGGTATACCGTTATTCCGCTACAACCGTTCAAACACCCCGGCAGCCCCCATGCCGCCGCCAATGCACATGCTCACGATGCCATACTGAACCTTGCGTCTCGCCATTTCGTGTAACAAAGTCGTTGTTAATTTGGCGCCGGTGCATCCGAGCGGATGTCCTAGGGCGATGGCGCCTCCATTGACGTTCACAATCTCAGGATTGATACCTAGTGTGTTGATGCAGGCAACTGCCTGTGTAGCAAACGCCTCATTTAGCTCAATCAAGCCGATATCTTTCAGACTAAGACCTGCCTGCTGCAACACTTTGGGAATCGCCTTTATTGGCCCAATCCCCATCACTTCCGGTTCCACGCCGACAACAGCAAAACTCTTTAATCTTCCCAAGGGCCTAGCCCCAAGTTCCTGCGCCTTTTTCTCAGACATGATCATAACTGCGCTGGCTCCGTCACTCATTGGCGATGCATTGCCTGCGGTCACTGTGCCATTTAATTTAAAAACCGGCTTTAACGCCGCCAGCCCCTCCAGAGTCGCACCCTTCTTCAATTCGTCTATAGCGACAAGGGTTTGACGCCCCTCCCGACTCACCATTACCGGCGAGATTTCCCCTTGCAATCTGCCCGTAGCAATAGCCGCCTCCGCTTTTTGGCAGCTACTATAGGCGAACTCATCCTGCATCTGGCGCGTCACTCCATACCGCGTAGCAACTTCTTCTGCCGTCAACCCCATAGCCAGATAATAACCCGGATTTTGTTCCATCAGATACGGATTAGGAGTCATTTTCATGCCGCCCATCGGAATCATGCTCATACTCTCAACCCCGCCGGCGATTACCACATCAGCCCATCCCATCGCAATCTCTGCTGTTGCGGCAGCAATCGCCTGCAGACCGGACGAGCAAAATCGATTTACTGTCATCCCGGCAGCCGAGTAAGGTAATCCGGCACGGACCGCTACAGTCCGGGCGACATTAAAGCCCTGTTCCAATTCAGGAAACGCACAACCCAGGATGACATCATCAATATGCTCAGCCACATTCTGGGGCAAATTAGCCAGACAACCGGCGACAGCCACGGCAGCCAGTTCGTCAGGACGCACATCTTTGAAGACACCTTTCGGCGCCCTGCCAGCAGGCGTTCGAACGGCAGATACAATTACAGCATCATTCATAACCACACCTCCTCCTAATTTCTTAGCGGCTTGCCTGTCTTAAGCATGTGAATCATCCGTTCCTGGGTCTTCGGTTCGCCGCACAGGCTGACAAACATTTCTTTCTCCAAATCCAGCAAGTACTGTTCTGTCACCAGGGTATTGTCCGCCACGTTACCGCCACATAGCACATGAGCAATCTTGCCGGCGACATATTCGTCATAGGGCGAGATAAAGCCGCCTTGTTTCTTGTTGTATAAAACATATTGACACAGAGCCAGCAAACCTCGACCGCCGACGCGGTACTGCCGGGTGCGGTACTTCGGATCGAGGAACTGCGCCTGGTGTAAAACTGCCGCCTTAGCCTGGTGTAATTGAGTATCTTTATTCATGACCAGGATATCGTTTGAGCGCAGATAGCCAATTTGGATTGCGTCTGAACCGCTGGCAGATACTTTACCGGTGCTGATGGTCTCAAATGCTTTGCTGACAAACGGAGTCAAGTCAACTTTAGCATCCGCCTGCGCCGTCTCAGTCGTCCGCAATAGCAGTTCCTTGGTCCCGCCACCGCCTGGCAGCAGGCCGACCCCAATCTCGACCAATCCTAAATAGGTTTCGCCATAAACGCAAACTTGCCTCGCGTGCATAGCCATCTCCGCGCCGGCGCCAAGTGTCATAGCGTATGGCGTGGCGATAACTGGCTTGGAACAATACTTCAAATTCATATTCATATCCTGAAAATTACTGACCAGATTTTCCAGTCCAGCCCAGTTCTTCGCCTGCGCCAGCCCCAAGACCAATTGCAGATTCGCGCCAACGCAGAAGTTCTTGCCGCTGCTGGCAATAACCATACCTTTATAGTTGGCTTCCACCTCGCTAATTGCCTGATTCATCAAAGCAATCGCGTTATCAGTGATGCTGCTGTTCGGGGAGTGAAGGGCAAAACAGGCAACCCCATCTCCCAAATCCAGCAGCGAGGCGTCAGCATTTGCAAGGATCGGCTCAGACTGTTTTCTCAGCTGCATAACAGTAATTTTTTCGCCGGTTGTCACAGCGGAGTCTTTGTCATAGAAGCAGGTTTTACCGGCAGCGAGTAAGTCTGTTACCAATGCGGGAATGGTTTCACCTTCAGCTTGCATCCGCTCGACAGATTTTCTGACCCCGATTAAATCCCACAACTCAAACGGGCCAACACTCCAGTTGTAACCCCACTTCATAGCGTTATCAATGGCAGTCGCGTCATTAGCCACCGCAGGAATTAGGCTGGCGGCAAACAACAGCGTATGCTTAATACAATCCCAGACAAAACGCCCCGCCTGGTCTTCAGCATTGATCATGCTGTCAAGCTTCTCCGGCAAAGACTTCGCCGCCTTAGCCGCAGCCAAGCCAGCAGATTCCACAGCTTTCTTCGGCCCATACTCCAGAGTAACCGGATCTATTACCCAAGTTTCGGCTTCCACCTTTTTGTAGAAGCCTTGTTTGCATTTATCACCCAGGTAACCAGCCGCCAGCATTTTGCCGATGTAATCCGGCAGAGCCAGTACTGCTTTTTCCTTGTCGCTATTGACATTACTTTTCAGATATGGCGCTACATGATTGAGCGTATCCAATCCAACCATATCCAGCAAACGGAATGTTCCGGTGTTCGGCCGACCGATTTCACTGCCAGTTAGGGCGTCCACTTCTTCAAACCGTAATCCATACTCCAGCATCTTATGAATAGTGAGCGTCAAGGCGTACGTCCCAACCCGGTTGGCAATAAACCCTGGCGTATCTTTTGCCAATACGACTCCTTTGCCAAGCTTCTCCTCACAGAATTCGGTCACATATTCCAGCAGACCGCCCGCTGTATGGCGTGAAGGGATTAACTCTAACAATCTCATATGTCGCGGCGGATTGAAGAAATGCGTAATTAAGAAGTTTGGCTTGAGTTCCTCAGGCAGGACTTCGCTCATCGCGTTGACAGAAATACCGGATGTATTGGAAGTCAAGATGACATTCGGCTTGAGATACGGCGCTATCTTGATAAACAATTCTTTTTTTATTGGCAAATTTTCAACTACCGCTTCCACGACCCAATCCGCTTGCCGCAAGAGTTCCAGATCATCGTCCAGATTACCGAAAGTGACACGCTCCAGATTAGTTTTTGTATAAAGCTGCATAGACTTGGGGTTTTGCATTTTCTCCTTTGCCTGCAGAACAATGCGATTGCGCACCACCCTATCCTGCAGAGTGAGCCCCTTTTTCGCCTCTGCATCCAGAAGCTGAGCAGGAACAATATCCAAAAGAGTCACCACAAGTCCGGCATTGGCCAAGTGGGCTGCAATTGCTCCCCCCATTACCCCTGACCCGATGACGGCTGCTTTTCGAATGTCAAGCACAACAAACCCTCCTTTTCGCTGCCCCTCAACGCGCTTTCGCGGTGAAGACAGGCTGTCTTTTTTCCAGGAATGCGTTAATTCCTTCCATAAAATCCGCTTCTGCCGCGCTTGCCAGTTGATACTCATACTCGTTGCTCAAGTCCATTTCAAAACGGTCAAACGCCGCCCGGTTAATCAAAGCTTTAATCCTGCCTAGAGCCAGGGGCGGCATTGCCGCGAGCTTTTGAGCGAACTTCTCCACCGCTTCCGCCAGCGCTTCCGCCGGCACCACCTGGTTAACCAAGCCAAACGCCAGCGCATCCTGGGCAGTGAGCGGAGCTCCGGTCATGCACAGTTCGGTCGCCTTGGCATAGCCAACAGCCTTTGTCAACAGATAGACTCCACCCATGTCCGGCACCAGCCCAATAGTAATGAAAGCCTCGATAAACTGCGCCTGCTCGGCAGCGATGCGAAAATCGCACACCAGCGCTAGATTAGCCCCTGCCCCGGCAGCAAAGCCATTCACAGCTGCGATAACCGGCTTGCGCAGGTTGCGGATTGCTAGAGCCAACTGACTGACCTTTTTAACGCCTGGCCCTAGCATGATGGCCGCACTGCCCTGAGCTAATGCTTGTTTCATTGCCGCGATATCGCCTCCTGAACTGAAAGCCCGCCCTGCGCCAGTGATCACGACAACCCTCACTGATTCCTCTGACTCACAAACCGCCAACGCCGCCAGCATCTCCTCAGCCACATCGGCTGTGATCGCGTTTAAATTTTGCGGACTGTTAATCGTAATGGTAGCGATTCCCTGCTGTTGTTGAAATGCAATTTTGGCAAACTCCATACTTCACCCTCCCTTGTCTATCCTGCGCTTCGATCTGATACCAGCCGTTCGGCCATGTGATCAAGATCGCCGGTCAATTGGCTGGATTTCTCGATTGTTTGGGCAACGCTGGTGATGGCGATCGCTATTTGAGTTACTAGTTCGTTGACATAAGCCAACTGTTGTCCAGTCACTGCACTGTCATTTTGCACTGTGTTAATGATGTCTTCAATTTTTCTGATTGAATCAGAACTGCTTAAAGCCAGTTTGCGGATTTCATCTGCCACCACACCGAAACCGCGCCCTTGATCGCCCACCCTGGCGGCTTCAATGGCTGCATTTAGGCCAAGTAGGTTGGTCTGGTTAGCAATGGATTTGATCAGACTAATCACCTGACCGGTTTCTTTCACTCGGGTTTGCGACTCACTTGCCACCTTGGCCAAACTGTCACTGACAGTTGCGATTTCTTGCGCCTGGGCGGATAGTTCTTCGGTCGTGCTGGCTAAAACATTGATATCATCATTAAGTCTGACAGCTAAATCCTTTAACTCATCTTGTTTGTCAACTGTCTCCAAGAGCACCGCGCCGCCAATGACTTCGCCCCGTGAGCCGTGAATCGGGTAGGCGCAAGCAATATAGGGCAGACCAAAGGTCGCTTTATCGCCACGCATGACCACCCGCCGATTTTCATTCATAGCTTGAAGCACTGCCGTACCAGGTTTCAATAGAGTTCCTGCCGGAATCTTTACATCGGTCATACCTTTACCCGGCTTAAACAACAAATACTTCTCACGATTAGTTACGACCACGCCCAATTCATTAATAGAGTAGTTGTTCAGTAGTGGAAACACGTGCAAAAAATGTTCAAGAATTTGAGCTTCCTCGTCCATGATATCCTCCTCAAATACTGTTATTACGACTATATGTCGATGATATAGCAACGAAAAAGATAAGTGACGGAGGAGTGCTGACACTCATCCGTCAAATCCTCAATCCAAATAGGAAGATAGAACCTAGCCCTCTACACCAACCGGCACGCAGCAGCCGGGTCCGCTTTAATGCTTGCTATTACTTAAATAGGAAGATAAACGCCGTCTGTATACTATTATTGGTAAACTTGTTATCAATCTCTTTCGAGCGGTCATAGACTACAGCCCAAGCCACATTATTCCAGGGAACGCAGTAGTAATCCGCACGCCAAGCATTGACGTTATTCAAATTATTTTGATAGCCGCCTAAAGAATCAGTGGATAGCGGAGCGATAGAGTTCGCGCCACGATTAAACTGGCCGGACACTCCGGCTGGCATGTGCCGGTAAGAAATCGCCCAAGCCGAATCGCCTTTTTTGAACGGATTCACCGCGCCGTCATAGATCGGGGGCATCCGCCAAGTATTTTGGTAGCGGGATTGCAGAGCAACAATATAGCCTGACTTACCATGATATGCAGCGCCGTCAGCGTTATTTCTCGCCCACTCATAGGAGAGAGAAAACTTGTCGCTCAGTTGAACTGCGCCGTTAACGCTGAACAGATCAATATCTTTGTTCCCAGGCGACAACTCATGTGACAACACATAGGCGCCAAGGTCTGAGGTGGGGGTCGGTTTATAACTGACTTCAGCCAAATGGAGAGCGCCTGCGGGAGCAGAGCCGTTAGTGACGAAGTCCAACTTGGCGTACGCTCCGCGAAACTTAAGTTTATCCATTTTGGCAGTGTAGATGATACCATCGATGTCGCCCATGTTGCCAAAGAAGGTTCCTTTACCTGGATATAAGAAATTTTTACCAACTTCTAGATTACCGCCTAAAATATCTTTGCCTGTCACATAGTAACGGTCAAATCTTCCGTTAGTATCCCCGCCGGAGCTATTATTTGTATCTGCGCCCCAATTTAACTTCTGCTGATAGAACCGGGCGTTGAAATGCCATTGGTCACCTAGCGGAGCATCCAAATACACCCGCAGCCGTTCAGAAAACTGGTCTTGGTCGACAACATTGCCGGCAGGCCATTTACCGCCGTCAGTTTTTCCAAGGCTGGTATAGTTGTATTGCAGTCGCTGTTCAATCATGATGTTTAGTTTTTTAGCGGCTGGTGGCGCTTTCGGCGCTACGCCAAGCTTGTCCAGCTCAGGCGCAAATTCAGTGGTTAATTTGGCGAGTATTTGCTTTTGTTCGGCAGTGGCATCGGCAATGCGGGTATTGCCATTGGCCACTAAAATCGCCATTTCATAGCGACTGAGTGTTTTTCCCTGCTTAAACCGGTCAACATCACCGGCAACCAAGCCAGACTGAATGAGTTCCTTCATAGAATCATAGGACCAGTGAGCGGGTGACAGCGTAGAAAAGGCGCTACTCGGATTTGCCGACACAGGCAAAACACACATAAATAAGAAGGCAACTAGAAATCCGGCTAACAGTGTACGACGCACAATATTTCCCCCTCATTTTACTATTCTCATTCTGCTTTTTAGCAGATCTAAGACTCCATACACTCGATCACATCAGGAATAATGAGAACTGGCTCTGTCTTTGCCTGAATGTCTTGAACCGATACTCCCGGCATTAACTCTTTCAGTACAATACCGGTTGGCGTTACTTCCATAACTCCCAGTTCGGTGACAATCAAGTCCACTTCAGCAACTGCAGTCAACGGTAAGCTGCACTGTTTGAGAATCTTCGGCGCGCCGTCTTTGGTCGCATGTTCCATCGCAATAATCACTTTACGCGCACCAGCTACCAAGTCCATTGCACCGCCCATGCCTGGCACCATTTTACCTGGCACCATCCAGTTGGCTAAGTTGCCTTGCTCATCCACTTCTAGCGCGCCTAGCACTGTTGCCGCCAAATGACCGCCCCGGACGATAGCAAACGACAGCCCACTGTCAAAGCAAGCTCCGCCTGCCACAATGCTGACCGGCGCACCTCCGGCATTGACCACATCCTTTTCCGCCATATTCGCTGCCGGCGTAGGTCCAAGACCAATAAACCCATTTTCCGAGTGCAACAAAATATCGCAGTCCTGGGGTAAGTAATTTGCTACGGCTGTCGGCATGCCAATGCCTAGATTGACAACATCGCCAGCCTTAAAAAAGCGCGCAACCCGTTTTGCAATAATCTCCCGCGGAGTAGCCATGAAAAAACCTCCTTACCCCCTAATTATCATGTCAACAAAAATGCCGGGAGTCATAATTTCATCCGGATCCAGGCTCCCTGCCTCAACAATTTCTTCCGCTTCAACAATGACCATTTCAGCAGCCATGGCCATGAGCGGATTGAAATTTCTCGCCGCCCGCCGATACACCAAGTTACCAACCGTATCAGCTCGCCAGGCTTTGATCAGGGCAATATCGGCCTTCAAAGGAAGTTCCAGCAGATAGGCTTTATCTCCCCGCACGATTTTTTCTTTGCCCTGCTCGACAACAGTACCCACGCCGGTCGGAGTCAGTACGCCGCCGAGGCCCGACCCTCCGCAGCGAATCCGTTCAGCCAAAGTGCCTTGCGGCGAAAATTCCACGTCCAACTCCTGTTGATTAAATTGCCTGCCAGTTTCCGGATTGGTTCCGATATGAGAGACAATCACTTTAGCAGCCTGCTTGTTTGTGATTAATTTCCCTACGCCTTGCTCAGGAAACGCGGTATCATTGGCAATAATGTTCAGATTCTTAACCCCTCTGGCAACTAGTCCGTCTACCAGACTTTCCGGAGTCCCTGTCCCAAGGAACCCGCCAATCATGATCGTTTGTCCATCCGCAAACAGGGCAACGGCCTCTTCATACTGCTTAATCTTACTCATAGCAGTGGCTCCTCTCTCCTGGTCTGTGTCACCATATCTCATGTTTAAATGCCATCTCGCGCAATTCGCTGCGGAAATCCGGGTGAGCGATGGCAATCAGGTTTTCCACCCTTTGCTTGATCGTTCTCGCTTTCATCGGAGCAATGCCATACTCGGTAACAATATAGTCAATATTATTTCTGGATAAAGTAACCGCCGCTCCCGGCGTCAACCATGGCTGAATAGCGGAAATCGTTCCGTTCTTAGCTGTTGAATACAAGGCGATGATTGACCGGCCATTCTTCGCATGAATGGCACCTTCAGCCGTATCATTTTGCCCGCCTGATCCGCTATAGGTCCTGAGCCCAATCGACTCAGAGCAAACTTGTCCGCTCAAGTCCACTTGCAGCGCTGTATTAATGGAAACCATATTATCATTTTTGGCGATAACAAACGGATTGTTTACATAGTTCCCCCTGAGCAGTTGCACCGAGGGATTGCCATCTAGAAAATCATATAGTTTCTGATTCCCCAAGGCAAAAGTCCCGATCATCTTGCCTCTGTGCAAACTTTTCTTGCTGCCGGTGATAACTCCAGCCTCTGCCAGAGCGGCCATGCTGCTGGTGATCATCTCCGTGTGAACGCCAAGATCCTTTTTGTCCATGAAGGCTAAGGCGACGGCATTAGGGATGCCGCCGATTCCTAGCTGAATAGTGTCTCCATCATTCACCAGGCTCGCCACATAGCCGCCAATGATTTTATCAAGTTCTTGGACCTCTGCGGTCGGCAATACCGGGATTGGACGATCGACTTCGACAAAATAGTCTACCAGATCAATCGGCAATTCCGTATCCCCGCCCACGTTAGGCAAATGAGGGTTTACTTCCATAATCACTAAATCGGCATGTTCAACAAATGTTTTTTCATACAACACGCTGAGTGAAGTTTTCACATAGCCGTGTTGATCCATAGGAGTTACGGTGCCGATAAAGACATTCGGCGGTTTGACTTCAATCTTTCGGGTAAAGGCATTGTGCAGATGGCCTGGCTGGAAGCTCACAGTGCCCAGAGAATGCGCCTCTCTTGCCCCAAAGCCATGAAACCAGCTATTAGTAGTAAAATGCAGCTTCAACTCTGGATTAGTAAAAAATTCATATTTGCCCATTCCTAATGAGTACCAGACCGTAACATCGGTGACTCGATCCTTGATGGTATGTAATTGCTTTAGGATGGCCATGGGCTCGCCCCCGCAAAATCCCGCAACAATCTCATCGCCGGATTTGATTAGAGCCAGTGCCTCATCCATTGTTATTTTTTTGGAATTGTACTTCTCCTGGTATCGAGTAATTGGTAGCGCCTCCTTCAAGAAAAAATTAAAAGTAAAACGAGGGAAAGATCGCCGCGTCGCTGCGCTCAGTCGAGCGTCTATGCCGTCCATGGCATAGCGCCCGCGTTCGAAGCGCGGCGATCTTCTCCAGACTCCCGGACTTACTCTACAAACTGTTGCACACCGCTATTTCCGCGGCAGGCCCAGCAGTTCCCTAGCTTCTTGCGGCGTAGCCGGCTCCAGATCCAATTCCCCCATGATCCGGGCCATCTTCTCGACCAGTTGCGCATTATTCTTAGCGAGCGTACCTTTTCCCAGGTACAAGTTGTCTTCCAATCCCACCCTGACGTGGCCGCCGAGAATCAAGGCCATAATAGCGGCAGGGTACTCGGCCTTGCCTGCACCGATTACCGACCATGCATATTGTCCCTTGCCAAACAGCCGCTCGGCCGTTGTGTGCAAATTCATGATGTCATAAGGGGTAGAACTGATGCCGCCGAGGATGCCGGTGACGAATTGCATGGTAATCGGTGGTTTAACGATCCCGGCCTGAATTAGATAAGCGATGTTATACAGATGGCCTGTATCATATACTTCGAGTTCAGGCTTTGTGCCGTTTTCACTCATAATTTTGCAGACTTTTTCCATCGCGGCAAAGGTATTTTCAAACACAAAATTCTTAGTCATATCCAGCATTTGGCTTTCCCAAGGGAACTTGAATTCTTTGATTTTTTCTTTTGCCGGAAACAGTCCCCAGTTGATTGAGCCTGCATTCATCGAAGCCAGTTCAGGCTTAAACTCAGGAATAACCGCAGCCCGCTGTTCAACCGTCATGCCAGCGCCGCCACCGGTAGTGATGCAAATCATTACATCTTCGTTCTTGGCGCGAATTTTTTCGATAATTTGGCGATACAGATTCATATCAGGAGACGGCTGCCCTGTTTCCGGGTTACGGGCATGAATGTGTACGATCGCCGCTCCGGCACTGGCGGCATCGATCGCATTTTGAGCAATTTCATCCGGTGTGATGGGAAGATATGGCGACATACTGGGCACATGAATCGACCCGGTGATCGCACAACTGATGATACGTTTTGAGTTTGGTATTGCCATGGTTTGATTACCTCCCTAAATATATTTTTTTGTTTTAATCGCGCGAATTGGGTTACTCGGTTAACTCAGGCAGTATAAAATACTCGAGGTTTTTGAAAGAACACGTATTCTGTCCAGCCTCGATACTTTTGACCACTTCCACCACTTTGTGGCTAATCGGCGTTGGGACACCTAGCTTTTCGCCCCATTGGGCTACAACACCGTCAATTGCATCAATCTCTGTCTTTCTGCCTTTCTCAAGATCTTGCAGCATACTTGCTTTCAATTGACGATGCGGCCCAAAGATAGCTTTATACATCCCCAATTTAGCGATTCGTTCCTTTTTACTGCCGAACGCAAGAATCGTAATATCGTGGCCTTGCAGCGGCTCCAGCTTTATGCCTCTGGCCGCAGCAATCGTAATCGTTTCGTTACCGATATGAGCCGCGCACATCAGCGCCTTTTCGTTATCGAGAATATCGCCAAATGTACAGCCTAGCACTGCCGACATACCGCTAAAGGTTGCATTAATCAGCAGCTTAGTCCAGCGAATACCTGCCAGATTCGGCACAATATCCGTCTTCGCAACCATGTTTAACAGGTTCGCGGCTGCATGCGTACGCTCCCTGATCGTACCGTCGAGCTCGCCGAGATCAAACGACATGCTTCCCGGCTCAGATGTCAGCATTGATACGCCTGGTTCGATCCAAGTAGCACCCCAGCCTACCGTACAACCTAATGTGCGTTCTCTGCCCACGATCTCTGCGACAGCATCTTCAGGCACCCCGTTTTGCAAAGTACAGACTGTACTGGTTGGGCTGAGGTGAGGCAATAGCTGATTTAACGCGATTTCGTTATAGGTCTGCTTAACAACATAAAACACAATGTCGTAAATTCCCGACATCTGGTCTGGCGTAATCGCCTTAACCGGAACATTTAGTTCCAGCTTGCCTGTGATTGTGGCTCCTTTTGCATTTAAGGCATCGACATGCTGTTTGTTCGTATCAATCAGCACAACATCCCCGCCATTTTTTGTAATTAGTGCGCCCATGATCGTTCCTAGTGAGCCCACTCCCATGATTGCTGCACGCATATTATTCATCTCTCCTTTTATTTACAAGTGACCAAGTCTTTTTTAAAGAAGACCTGTAAGGCTATAAAACACTATGATCATGAAGGCGGCAAAGGTTTTACAAACTGTAACAGCAAAAATATCAAAATAAGACTGTTTATGGGTAAGGCCGCAAACTGCCAACACAGTGATAATCGCTCCATTGTGCGGTAGCGTATCCATGCCTCCTGATGCCATTGATGCGACCCGGTGGAGCATCTCTGGCGACAAACCAATAGCATTTGCCATGCTCAGCCACTCTTTACCCATAATGTCTAAAGCGATCGACATCCCGCCAGAAGCAGACCCCGTTATCCCAGCTAGCACGTTCACCGTTACGGCTTCAGACAGCAGCGGAGAGTTGCCCATCTTGATTGAAAACAGGAAATTAGCAATAGAGGAGAACCCTGGTAATGAAGCGATAACATTCCCATAACCTACTTCAGACGCTACGTTCATGACAGCGAGCAACGAACCGACGGCACCTGCGTTAAGAGTCTTGGCAAGTTTACCGCCACCCTTGATGTTTTTAAAGCCGATAAGCAGCGCTAAGCAGATAGCGACGCTTTCCGCGATAATCAAAGACCAAATTGCGATAACATTTTTAATGCTGGCCGCTACCATTGGCAGCTTCATACTTTGGAAAGGAAGCAAAAGATTGGGATCCCAATAGAAAAGCCGTGTCATAACATAGTTTAAAACGAGTACTGTGACGAGAGGGATAACAGCAAGCCTCCAATCAAGGGGCTCAAAGTTATTTGACTCGATTGGCTCATTGGTATGTCCTTCGCCATATCCCTCCTCTCCTGACTGATCCACCCGCCATTTTAGCCAGGCAAAACACAGTCCAAGAACAAGTAATCCACCTAGAATTCCATTGATAGGAGCTGCATAGGCATTTGTGCCAAAGTAAGTGGTAGGTATGAGATTTTGGATCTGCGGAGTACCAGGAAAAGCATCCATGGTGACGGTCCCCGCACCGAAAAGTATTGCTGCCGGCAGCAAGCGCTTCGGTATACCAACCTCCCTGAACAAGGCACAGCCAAATGGATATATGGCAAAAACGGCAACCATGGTGTTTACCCCACCATATGTAAGTACAATTCCCGTAATGGCTATCGCTATAATCGCCTGCGGTTTACCTTTGCCTACAGCTCTGACAATCGCCTGAGAGATAGATTTGGCCATGCCGGTATCTTCGATGACCTTGCCAAATACTGCCCCGAGGATAAAAACCGGGAAATATGCTTTAACGTAACCGACTGCTTTCCCCATAAACAGCTCAGTATAGGAAGGCATAACTGAGAATCCTTGGCTGACTGCAGCTAGCAAAGCAAAAATCGGAGCGAACAGAATGACGGAAAAGCCGCGATAGGCAAAATACATCAACAGAAATAAACTCAAGAGTATACCGATTACTTCCATTCCAATACCCCTTTCAAACTGAATTAATCCTGTTCACGCGCTATAAGAGGCTGTTAGAAAATGTTCAGATGCTAGGCGCGACGAGGATTACGCCGCGCCGCGTACGCGCATGTACGCAAGCAAGTAACCGCAGGAGTAACAACGCAGATGGGCGTTTTATAACAGCCTCTATAATTTTTTGTGGAGTTTCAATACTTCTACCAGCATATCATCTCGGTATCGGGAAACTTCTTCGTTTGTATTGCCGATTTGTTTATCCCTGTTAGCCATTGCCTTGTCCACTCCAACTTGAGCCATCTCGATCCAGCCTTCAGGAAACCTCTTCCAGTCGGCCATATCCGCCCACCACATTTCTACCGAAGGCCCGATATGGGTTAAAATTCCTGTAATACCGTGCGCCCCTCCGCCTAATTGAAAAATTAAGTTTGGGCCCAAAATACCAAACCGTAGGCCGGGGCCAAACAGAGCCGCCTTATCCACTTCTTCAACAGTACACACGCCTCGCATCACTAACTCTACTGCCTCTCTGTAAAGAGCAACCTGCAATCGGTTAGCTATAAAGCCAAGCGCCTCTTTTTTCAAAACAATCGGCTCCTTACCAAGCTGCTGATAAAATTCGCAGGCAAGATTCACATACTTCTCACTGGTCTTATCGCCTTTGGTTATTTCGACTAAGGGAATCAAATGAACCGGGTTATAGGGATGCGCCCCCAGACACCGCTCAGGATGCTTGGCATGTTTTGCAATTTCCGTTAACAAGAGACCTGACGTGCTACTGGCAAACACCACTTCGTCTGACACGTGCTTTTCGACTTCTGCTAAAATTGACTGTTTTACATCATAGCGTTCCGGACCGGCCTCCTGAACAAACTGAACGTCTTTGACCGCCTCCGCCAGATCAGTGTAATAGAAAATCCGGCTCGCCGCCTCCGCCGCGCCTTCCTGGGTCAGAACCTCCTTGGCAACCAGGAATTCCAAATTGCGTTGAATAAGCTTCGCAGCAGTTTCTAATTGCGGTTTATTAATGTCATAGAGATTTACGCTATAGCCTTTGACAATAAAGTTAACCGTCCACCCAACCCCAATAAGACCGGAACCGATACATGCAATTTTTGTAAACTGAGAAGTCTGCATCAGTTTCACCTCCTTGCCATACTAAATAGCACAAACCATGCCAGAAAAAACCACGCACGGTCTTTTGGAAAGTACAGAGCACGATAGCACCAACGCCACTAGCATCTCTAGCGCTACTATAGACAACCAATCCTCCCAGCCAAGTTACTTTCCAACCAATCCTAAAAGGATGCAGAACATAATTATAGGAAAATAAAAAAGAGTCTAATTTTTTTCAATTAGACTCCGAGTTCTGAGAAAAACGCTCTATATAGGTCCTAAGCAGCCCAAGATCCGTAGGAAGTCGCCGACAACTGTCGGGTATTTCCGACTGAATTTTCCGTTAAATTGTTATGCAATATTTTTTAATTTTATCATAAAGCACACTGCGATGTATCTTTAAGAATTGTGAAGCCAATTTCACATTGCCGTTTGCCATATTGAGCGCCTGCAAAATCTTCTCCTTCTCTGCTTGCGCCCGTGCAGACGCCAGTCCTGAATCACGTGATACATTAGAAGACTCGTTTTGAATTCGCAGAATGAGATTTTCGAAACAATCCATTCCGATACTGCCCGATAATTGGATATTGGCAGCTCGCTCAAGCACATATCCTAGTTCTCGTATATTTCCCGGCCAGTCATGAGTCTGAAACAAATTCATCACTTCGTCCTCAACATTGGTAATATGTAAGCCAATTTCCCGGTTTATTTTCTTTACAAAATAATTGACCAACGAGGGTATGTCCTCTTTTCGGTGGCGAAGCGGTGGAACATCGACAGTAACAACGTTGATCCGGTAATACAAGTCTTCCCTGAAATCGCCCTTGCGTACCAGTTCTAATAAATCCTGGTTAGTGGTAAAGATTAGCCTGACATCAATGTCGATGAGCTTATTGCCGCCTACCCGCTCTACCTCACTTTCTTGAATAACCCGCAACAGCTTAGACTGAAGATAGATGGGCATCTGATTAATCTCATCAAGAAGCAGAGTGCCATAGTTGGCCATTTCAAACTTGCCAAGCTTTCCGCCTCTCTTTGCCCCGGTAAAAGCGCCTTCCTCGTAGCCAAACAGCTCAGATTCCAGCAAGTCCGGCGGAATCGCCGCACAGTTCACACGAATGAACGAATGATGGTTTCGCGGACTCAACTGATGGATGGCATGTGCCACCAGTTCCTTACCAGTTCCCGTCTCACCGGTAATCAACACTGTTGATTTCGTCTGTGATACCTTTCGTATTGTTTCTTTTATCTTATGAATAGCTGGTGAGGCGCCGATAATCTGATCGATCGAATATTTCGCCCCGCGCAATTCCTTTAATTCTTTCTTATACTGGCAAACTTCCTGGTTCAGACGCTGTACCCGGTCAATTGTCGCCGCAGTATTTAATTCACCGGTGGAAAAAGTACTAAACGCAAAAGCGCCAATTACCTTATCATCAACCTTAATAGGAATTCGATTGACTAAAATACTCTCACCGTTCTTCAGCTTAAAGATCATGCCAATTTCTTCACGCCCAGTCTGAGTCACAATCTGCATGCGAGTATGGGGGATAATGTTTGCAGCAAGCTTCCCTACCGCCTCTGCCGCATCCACTTCAAGAATATCTGCGTAACGTTGACTCAGATAAACAATTCGCCCTTCCGTGTCTGTAATTACAAACCCCGCCATTGACTCCAATGCCTTGTAAATCATCTCTTTACTCTGAGAAAAATCCAGCACGCGTATCGCCTCCCCATACTTGTAGCAAAATCCGTAAAAACCGCGACAACTTGTCGGTAATTCAAGACTGTTGCAAGTATCATGCCAAGCTGATTGTAGAGTCCTTCCGTGTTTTCCCTAGATGTTAACATAGCCCCGATGGCCCAACTGCAACGAGTGAACTTCACTAGCAAGGGGGCCTCGGGGCTATTGCGCAGATGGGGTATATCAATGTCCCGTTCACGCGCCATTTAGAAGGTGCTAGATGCTAGGCACGACGAGGATTACGCCGCGCCGCGTACGCGGGGTACGCAAGCAAGTAACCGCAGGAGAACAACGCAGATGGTGCCTTATCAATGGCGCGTCACTGCAGTTCCATCCACTCATCATACTTCTTCGCTAACTCCCCCTCCATCTTCGCATACTCATCAGCCAACTCCTGGGTCTTCTGCGGATCAGAGAAGTTTGCCGGATCATTTAGCTTTACGGTCAGCATCTTAAGCATGGCTTCCCATTCGCGGATTTCCAGTTCCAATTTTTCGACTTTCCTAGCAATATCTTCAGGCCTCTGCTTAGAAGCTTTGCGTTCACTGACAGCAGGAACATCTTGTTGTTTAATGACTGGTTCCGCCTTCGTAGCCGGCTTTAACGTTGGCCGCAGCGCCTGCCGTTCTCGGTAATAGCTATAATTCCCCGGGAAATCGACAAGAGTTGCTGCATCAAACGCCAGCACTCTGTCGGCAACTTTGTCGAGAAAATAGCGGTCATGCGATACGGTGAGCACAGTGCCAGGAAAAGCCAGCAGTGCATCTTCCACCGCTTCCCGTGATGGGATATCTAGGTGGTTTGTCGGCTCGTCCAATACTAAAAAATTTGCTCCTGACATCAAAAGCTTAAGCAAGGATAGGCGCGCCTTCTCGCCACCGCTTAGATTGCGAATCGGTCGAAACACATCGTCGCCACTGAACAGGAATGCGCCTAACACCGAGCGTGCTCGCTCCGGGCTGAAGGCAAAGGTATTCACCACTTCATCTAACACAGTTTGTGATAGAGTAAGACCTTGGTGCTCCTGGTCAAAATAGCCAATCTTGACTCGGCTGCCAAGTTTGACTCGCCCCTTGACTGGCGACACATCGCCT
This sequence comes from Anaerosporomusa subterranea, assembly GCF_001611555.1. Taxonomy (NCBI): domain Bacteria; kingdom Bacillati; phylum Bacillota; class Negativicutes; family Acetonemataceae; genus Anaerosporomusa; species Anaerosporomusa subterranea. The sequence goes on along the minus strand of NZ_LSGP01000017.1, from coordinate 635,883 downwards.
GTCAACACTTTCAGCAATGTACTTTTACCCGCTCCGTTTGGTCCCACTAGCGCCACCCGTTCGCCGCGCCGGATCAAGAAAGACAGCTTTTCAAAGACTATCCGTTCACCATAGCTAGATGTCAGCGATTCTCCCTCTGCTACCCGCTCGGCGCACTCGCTGACATCTGGGAAAGCAAACTGTAGCGTGGCCACCATGGCCGGAGCCTCGATCCGTTCCAACCGATTGAGTTGCGACTGGCGACCGCGAGCCTGTTTGGATTTAATTCCAGCCCGATAACGGTCAATATAGGCTTCGGTTTTGGCAATATAAGCCTGCTGTTTTTCATAACTAGACTCAAGTGCCGCTAGGCGCTCGGTCTTTTGGATGACATATTCACTATAGCCGCCGCTATAGACGGTAAGTCTCGTATTTTCAAGTTCAAACATCCGGCCTGCGACCTTATCCAGGAAGTAACGGTCATGTGAGATCAGCAAAACGCCGCCCGGATACCCGATCAAAAACTCCTCCAGCCACTCAACCATGCCGATGTCCAAATGGTTTGTCGGTTCGTCGAGAAACAAAAAGTCAGGTTGTCGAATCAGTGCCCGTACCAGCGCGATCCGGGTTTTTTGCCCGCCGGAAAATGAGCTGACCGAACGTTCGAGGTCAGCTTCTGTGAAGCCAAGACCAAACGCTACCCGCCGCAGCCGATTCTCCATCTCATAGCCGCCGCCTCGTTCAAAGACCTCGACCACGCTGGCATACTGCTTCAGTGCCTGATCCAGCGCATCGCCCGCCGGTTTAGCAGCAATGACCCCTTCCAACCGTCGCATGTCGTCCTGAGCAGCCAGCAAATCGTGATAGGCTGTACGCAGTTCTTGGTACAGGGTTTCACTTTTATGTCCACTGTCCTGTTCAACATAGCCGATGGTTTCCCCCGGCGCCATGCTGACTAACCCGCTATCAGGCGATTCATGGCCAAGCAAACAGCGCAAAAGAGTCGTCTTCCCCGTCCCATTCGCGCCGACCAGTCCCACCTTTTCGCCGCGTCGCAGTTCAAAGCTGACACCGCTGAAAAGCGTGCGAATACCGAAAGATTTTGCAAGATTGGATACGATTAATGGCATAACGTTACCTCAACACAATAAGGGCTCCGCCTGAGCGGAGCCCCAGTTTATTATTTTCTATTGTACCATAACTAGGCGATAGTTGCGACCACTGGGTAACGCGGGGTAACGATGGGAGATTACGTTAACCACAGAGTACGCAGAGGTCGCAGAGGGCTCGCGGAGGGTTACGATTTTTATATAATCAGTAGCCTCTGCGGGTGCCCCTGCCTGCCTCTCCCCGGGTAAAAGCGTCGAGACGCAAGTATGTTGTTACCTATGAGACTTGTTAAGTATCTGATACAGAGAAGCAAAACGGCATCACTAGGCGGACGCGAGCTGAGGCCGGAAACGTACATTCAGGGGTACGTTGAGGACCGAGGATTGAGGCTAACAACGCCAGACGCCACGTATCCCCCATTCTTCCCACGAGTAAAAGCGCCGAGACGCAAGCATAGCTAGGCGGCCGCGCTCTGAGACCGGAGGCGTACGCAGGACGGTACGTTGAGGATCGAAGAGCGCGGCCAACAACGCTAGGCGCCGCGTATCGGTGCTTTTACCCTACTCGAGGGTGCAGATTGCTTCCGGCCGTCGCACCAGAAGTGACACCGTTTCCAGCACCCGGAACACATGGTTCATATTCGCTGGCCCGAGGTAAGCGGTAACCATATCCTGACCAATGGCTAAGCTGACGTTGTGCGAGCCAGTTGCCAACAGCACGGCTTTCGCGCCACTTAGGACATTGCTGTAATAAACACCGCCACTCACTAGTGCTTTTACCTGATCGAGTTCGAGCATGCCCGTATTAGGCAGCACACGTACCATTTTTCCAAACAGAACTGGGCTAACTACCAGCGAATACGGACCATAATGTCCGGCCTGAGCCAGCGCACCGGTAGCTTTAACCACATCAGCCAGCGCCGCTCCTGGTTGTTCCCAATCGGTTAGAGTTACTGTCTGACGCCCTTTCACAGTCATCAAACCAGCATGGCCGAGTTCTTTGCTACCGTTAAAGATCAGATTATCTTCCTGTACAGCGACAAAGTTGGCAGCCACAGATGCTGTGCTGACATCAAGCGGCAGACCTAGATGGCGGTCAGCTTCCACATCGCGCCACATCACTTTGAAGTCTTTATATAACATTGGCAGAGTTGCCATGTCGCGGCGCGAGGCTTCGACGATGAAGTCCTCTTTATCGCCTATCATATCAATCCCAGCGGCTGACTTGCCTGAGAAGATGGAATACGGCACACTATAGACGCCTGACCCTAGCGGGCCGAGCACTTCCACGACCCGGCGACCAGTCAGAATCTGACGCGCGGTCGAAACCACAGCCTCATCGAGCCGGCTCCATTCCTCTGTTGTCAATGGCGCAGCTTGTCTGTCGAGAAAATCCACGTTATATTCCTCCCCTCTATTTACGGCCGAGCATACTGCCGACAGTAAGAACTTTTGATTCGTCTTCTCCGCCTGCGATCCGCTCACTAGCTTCCATAGTGTGATCCTCTGCAAACTTTTCCCGTTGAATCGCATCAATGCGAGCAATCAAGTGAGTGATCTCGGCGACATGCTCTTTCTCGTCATCCCGGATGTGGGCCAATAGTTCCTTAATCTCAACGTCGTCGATATTATCAATGTGTACCTGGTATTGGTTGATGGCCTCCAGTTCGCCCATCAAATCTTCCCGGAGCCAAACCAATACTTCCTCCATACCAGTTGCAGACTTTGCCGCAACTGCTGATTTTCCATACGCCATTTTCTTTCACTCCTTTACAACAGATTATATAATTTTATTCGCTAAACACGGATTGGAATCCTTCCAAAAAACGCTTGCCAGATATCTGAATATTTGCTACTATAAAATCACCGCCGAACATACGTTCGTCCTCCCAGACGACTATGTCACAGTAATGGAGGCTGATCTATGAACACTACTATTATAGCCAATACGTCGCAAACTCTTGCGGCAATTTTGCCTTGTTATGGCGCCAATGGCGACAGCACTATCCTCCTAACGGCTACCGGAACTTGTACCCATTCCCCTGTCGGGATTCGAACCGTACTACGCCGGTTGGCCAGAGAACGCGCGGTTGATCTGACTGCCCTCAAGCAGCAAACCGAACAAGCGACAGGCCAACGCATTCTCCACATTCTGCCGCTAGCAGACGACCTCGTACTTGTCCCGGTAAAAGTCCGAACACCGCAGGTCAGTCGCGACAACTGCACCGGCTATGTCAACGCCTGCTCTGTCGCCAGCGTTCGCAGCACTTCCACCCAACCACACAAAGCGCTGATTATCCTCAAATCAGGGGCTGAAATCCCCACTCTCTGGACCCCCGCCACCATCGAAAAATACCTACGTGCCGCACGCCTCTTAGCTGGCAAACAATCCTACGGTACACAAGCAAACGCACAGCCAGAGATTGTAGCAATTAGCCGGAAGCTGGTCGAGGTTTTTCAGGATATATTGGCGTTAAAAACTCAGAACTATACATAACCGACAATACGATAGCACGAACGTCAAAAGCGTCACTAGCGCCACTATGGACGACCAAATGACACGATGCACACGTACCTCACATATTATTTTTTTTGCGGTCCTCTTCGCGCAGGCGCACAGCGCCTTTCGCGGTTTCGCAGCCAATGCCCCTTATCAACGGCGTGCCCGCACGTCGCTCAGAAGGGTCTAGATGCTAGGCGCAATTGCGAACCATGCAGCGCCGCGTACGCGGGGTACGCAAGCAATAGGTTCGCAATTGCAACAACGCAGATGGGCCCTTATCAGCGACGTGCAAGGATTTCGTGGACAGCTGCCTGACACTCCCTGGCATCCATCCTATTCACCAGATCAAACACATACACTGCCGCCCCTTCGCAGATAGGCAGCGCTTTACTAATCGGGCGTTCTTCACGCGGTAAATGTACTACTTTGAGTAGAGAACTCTCGCCAGCCAAATAAACCAGGATGCGAGGAGTCAAATCGTCAGAGCCTGCCTCGACGACAACTGCCTCGCAGGTGATGCTGGCCATTTCCATTTCCCGCAAGATGCCGCGCATCATCTGTTCAATTTCCTGTTCCATATTCCGGACAATAAACAAAAAGCTGGCGCTAGGCAAATGCAGCACACGCGGCTTTATATACCACTGCCAACACTCCATAGCCAAACACCACAACCCAAAAATCGCCAGTGACAGTAGAATAACACTCGCCGTATATGACAAAAACAAAGTATCCTACCCCCTCTCTGGGATAGGATACTATATGCCAACGCACGGCGTCGCGTGCTTTCCGGGCGTTGATAAAGCTCCATCTACGTTGTTGGCCTCGTAAACCCATTGCTAGCGTACACCCGGTACGCGTCGCTGCTGGGTTCGCGAGGCCGCCTAGTATCTGGGGCTTTCTGAACGCCCTCGGGTACTATTTTGTCGCGAGCGAAGCAATGCGATGCCTCTCCATCTTCTGTCATACCCAGTTCCCCGCTCATTCCCTCGAAAAACGGCCCCTGGGGACTAGTAGAAAAAGCTTCAGATGTTGTTACCTATGAGACAGATTGCCAAAGTGAAACACTGATTTTGGTAGCATCACTAGGCAGCCCCGAAAATCCAGCAGTGCCGCGTACGATACGGGTACGCAAGCAATGGATTTTCGGGGCTAACAACGCAGATGGACTTTTTATACGGTCCCCCCTAGACCTGGACGATCTTGTGTTTTATTGCATATATGACCGCCTGTGTCCGGTCAGACACATTAATTTTACGAAAAATATTAGTCAAATGGTTCTTCACAGTTTTCTCGCTCAAGAACAATCTTTGCGCCATTTCTTGGTTGCTCAGGCCTTGGCCGATTAGTTGCAGCACCTCGATCTCGCGCATGGTTAGTGAGTCTTGGCCACGGGTGCGGGACGGTTCAGGTCTTTTTCCCACATTATCCGCTTCGTAAAATAATCGCCTGGCCAGCGTTGGATAAATGAAAGACTCACCTGAGTGCACGCTACGAATCGCTTTAATCAACATGCCCGGCTCAATGTCTTTCAGCAGATAGCCTGTAGCTCCAGCTTTGACGACTTCGATGACATAGTTTTCGTCATCGTGAATGGTCAACAGCACGATTTTGATATGAGGCGCTAGCTGCCTGAGTTCTTTCGTAACTTCCAACCCGTTTTTCTTCGGCATGTTGACGTCAAGCAGCACGACATCAGGCTTTAACTGCAAGGCCAGCTTAATGGCTTCTTCACCATCAGCAGCCTCGCCGATGACCGAGAGATCACTCTCTAGATCTAGTACCTTTTTGATGCCCTGCCGCAGTAACGCATGATCATCAACAATCAAAATGGTGATGGGCACTGCGTTCACTTCCTTATCCCAGTTTAGTTAAACAGTCACTCAACAATCTTTGCTTTTAAGATGATAATGACTTCTGTCTCATTCTTGGTTTGGTTGGTATTACGGAAAAGCGCGCCGAGTATCGGCAGATCGCCCAGACCCGGAATCTTGGAAAACTGCTTGGACTCATCACTGCCAATCAACCCGCCAATAACGATGGTTTCGCCATCTTTCATCCGGACGGTAGTTTCCGCCTCACGGGTCGTGATGCGGTAGGCTTTCATTTCCGGCACTAGCGTGGGAGTGCTGACTTCAGTCCGGACAGCCGCCGTAATCAATCCATTTTCATTAATCCGTGGCGTATACGAAAGCTTGATACCGGCATCGACGTACTCGATGGTGGTCGTGGTCTTGTTATTTTCCGTCCGCTCGACCAGCACAGGAATCCGGTCACCCACCATGATGCGAGCCTGCTTGCCATCTAGTGTTGTAACTTTGGGACGAGAGAGAATTTTGGCGTCGCCGTCGTTAATCATGGCATTTAATGTCGCTTGAAATTGGAATTCGTATCTGAGTCCCTCAGGATTGCGACCAAATTGAAAAACTCCAGGATAGTCCCGTGTATCTGTTGAATCGCTAGAGTTAGTTGTTGTTGTCGAATCAGTCTTTACCATCGGCAGTTTAGCCCACTGCCATTCCATCCCGAGACTTTTGGCGGCCCCTTTGTTAACCGCCATGACCTGGGCCTCGAGCGTAACCTGCTTATACTGCACATCAATCGCGGCAATCGCCTGCTCGACGCGAAGCGCTTCAGCAGCAGAGCCGGTATAAATCAACGAATTATTCGCCTCGTCCACTTTCAATCGATCTTCTGGGATAATAAGCACCAAGGCTTTTTTTACGTCATCAGCCTTAGCATACTTGATTTTGACAATCCGGACAGACTCAAACCCTTTGTTGATTCTTTCCTGAGTGCCGATGATATAAATATCTCCCTGACGCAAATATGCCAAGCCTTTAACCTTGGTAACCATGTCAATCGCTTCTTCAACCGGCACGTTGGTAAGCTGCAAGGTTATCCGCCCGCCGCCTTTAGAACTATCAGAGACAACAGAATCATCAAGAATAATACTAGCCCCGCCCACCCCGGTCAGAGTAGTCAAGACATCCCGAACTTCAGCATTAGTCACATTGATCGTCACACGTGGCACCTCAGCCCCAGCCGGAACAACTCCAACAGTAAGAACAAAGAAAAATAGCAGAAGAACGGCTACACGTCGACCCAAATCATTCCTGTACATTGTATTCACCTTCTCATCTTTAGCACATGTGATCCATTGGGTCCGACAAGGAGAACCGAATTTGCTGTAATGTCCCGAATCTGATACTGACCGGCATATTCTCCGATCCGATATGTACGACTGCCAGCGCTCGACTCCAGGATTACGGCCGCAGTCCCGTTGCCGATCGCAATACCAGTCACCTGATACATCTGCGCCGAAGGCGACGCCACAGCCGAAGAACCATTATTACTGGAAACAACCGCTTTCGGCGGCAAAGCCTCTTGCGGCATCTGAAACGGATCGCGAATCACAAACTGTTGTTGAAATCCTTGCGGCATTACCGGTCGATTGTCTGACACAGCCGCTGGTTTAACAGCAAGCGGCGCAGGCGGCTGAACCGACGCAGACGATTGCACAAAAAACGGATGCGCAACCCACGCCGCAACCACAAACACGCCAGCTAGTAATACAGCCTTGCGTTGGCTTATCCTATTCACTAGCGGCCGAGCCGCCATAATTATCTCACCTGCCATTTATTCACAAACATCTGATTAGTTATCATTCTACAAAAGAAAACAAAATCCTGTAATTTATCCCCCACTCGCGGATTATTTTGACAAAAAGTAAACTAAATGCGACAAAAGACATAGGCAGGTGAGTCCTATGACCTAGCGGATCTAGTCCCATTTCGTAAAGATAAAGAAATAGTCAGTATGGGCTCTCCACTCAGGAGAGCCCATACTGACTATTAAAACTTTATCTCCAAGGAAGCCATTAGGGAAGCACCCGCTAGCACCCGTCCAGGCGAGCGAAGCAATGCCGTCCCCCGTTCCCGTACGCAATCCCCGCGTCACCCCGTATCCCGCAGAGCGTTCAGAAGGGTTCAGATGTTGTTACCTATGAGACCCTGATCTCCCCTGATTTGCATAAGCCGAATAGCATCACTAGGCGCAGGTGAAAACTCAGCCACGACGCATGCTGACGGGTACGCTAGTATGAGTTTTCGATCGCAACAGCGGCCGAGTGCTATGCCTTCCTTGGCGCATTCGGCACTAGCGCGTCCATGCGCGTCGCAGATGGGCCCTTATCAACGCTCTGCCGTCGTTTCCTTCAGGGCGTTCAGATGCCCTAGATGCTAGGCGACCCTGAGACTCCAGCAGTGACGCGTACTAACGGGTACGCTAGCAATGGAGTCTCAGGGTCAACAACGCAGATGGGGTATATCAACGCCCTGAATCCTCGGGGCAAGATTTCCAGTAGGATCGGCCGCATAAACACCGTATCCCCGGATACTCCGACTTCTGGGCTAAAAACAGCTTCAGCCCGCATGAGCTGCATTTCCACACTCGTGCTGTTGTCTTTCCTTCATAAACCAACTTCATAGTTGGTTGTTCAGTTACAGTAGTCTGGCTCACGAAAATTCCTCCCCGCAATTACCATATACTGTAATTGTAAACTTATTCCATCAACCTGTGCAATCACTTTTTCCCGACTCATTCTGCAGGACAAGCCACCAACAGGGCATATCACACGATGATCTGACAGTCGCAGTCCTAACCTATCTACAAGCGACAGGAACCGCCGTCAAAATTTGTCGGAAAAGACCTGCTGGTATTGCGACGGCATAGAAAAAGAAGACTGCTTCGTCCCTCGCAGTGACATTCCGCTTCTGTCATTGCGATGACGGCCATGGAAGGCCTAATCTCGAATGCGCCATGGAGGGCATAGCATTCGAGGCCGCAGCGAAGCAACCCTCCTTAACCCTAGCCCAATGCGCAATTCCTCTTGCCGCTTACAAATATGCTAAAGCCCTTACGGCAATCTTCTTAGCCTGATCCGTATATCTCTCCGGTATCGTCGCATACGCCGCCTGTAGCGTATCGATATTCGCAAACAAATCAGATTCCAAACAAACCTGCTCACTCGGTTCGATCACCTGTGATACCCCAAGACCGGCCAGTTCCTGCAACATATACTTTTCTTCCAGCCAACCATCCCTCGATGTGAGCAGATACAGCGGTTTGCGTGCAATAAGAGCCTCCGCCACCGTTGACCAGCCACATTTAGTGACCACAGCATCACATGCCGCCAAGTAGTTTTGAGTGTCCAGCGTACCCTCCGGAACGGGAATCGCATTTTCAGCTGCCACCAGATCAATCCCTCGCGTATACAGATAATCCAGCTCAGGCGAAAGTGACAGGTTCTGTAAACTCAACGCCCCGCCGATGCTCAAAAACAGCAGCAGACGACCAGGCCGTTTATATTTCACCTGAAGCTCGCGAATCCGCGACAGCTCCTGCGGCCGAGACAGCAGCCCTACCGGCTGCTTGTTAGCAATCGGGATCTCCGCATCAGTTGACAACGGATACTCAAAAAAGGCAGACCCCGTCTGATACATCGCTTTGAGCCCCTCCACCCGCTCAGCTCCGACATACTCCCTGCAAAGCTCATACCAGGTAAAATTGGAAATACCAATCGACGGAATTGCCAACTTGTTTGCGACAACAAACGCTTCAGGCGCAATATCAGATAAAACCAGCGAATAGCCAGCCCCTCGACAGGCCGAAGCCTCAGCTTCAGCCCCAAATTTCAATCGCTCAAGCCAGGATTTCACACTCTCCAGCGTCGCCCGATAATCCACCGTAGCTGTTACCGCATTAAAGCAAATCTGAAACCCCAGATCAAATGGTAGCACTGTAACCGCTTCTAACTGTTCCCTAAACGACGCCAAAGCCAGCGCCATATGCTGCGAATGACACTTCACAGTTATATGAATATCGTGCCGCTGCCGGAGAAGTTCCTGCATCAGCGCAATCGACCGAGTCAAATGGCCAAAACCAAATCCAGAAATATAAAAAACAAGTTTCTTCATACTGGTAGCTCCCGTTTGTTATGTATCGCAAAATACCGCCCCACCGACCAATCATGAGTACTTCGCTGAAGAAAAAATTTTCCCTTTATTCGCCGGTTTGCTCCGCCATAATGTAAACAAATACAAAAGTAGCAATTATTATCATGTAATGGCGACTCATGTTACTATTGTTCGGGCCAGGTGTCAACTAATGACATATCTTGCAGTACAGAAATTTTGTTTGCAAAAACTGTCGGAAAAAAGATATTGCAATTATTCAGATTTGCATATAAATTTACATTATATGGTAGCACCAACAGTGAGGTGGTAACCGTTGACTTGGGTTAGCTTCTTGATCGGCATATTATTTGGCGCAAGTTTGATGGTCATAGTCATCGATCAAATCACTGCAAAACGCGGGGGTAGTATCCGAGCTCATTATCCTACCAATTAACGTACAACTTCCCTGGTGTTACTGGCTTTACAGTAGCACCAGGGACGTCTTTTTTTTGGCAGCTTAGAAATTCGTTCTTCTCCTCGATCTCCTACGCTTTCAACGCCTTTAATCGTGGTCCCAGGATCTTCTTGTATGCTTCCACTCCCGGCTGGTCAAAGGCGTCGACGTTGGCTAACTCGCCTTCGTAGGCGACTGACAGAGCCAGCAGGTACAAAAGCTCGCCTAAGTGGTAGGCGGATAGTCTTGGGAGGATGAACGCAGCGTTAAAACGGTTATCAGCGGCAAGGGCTTCGGCGTTAGAATCGAGAGCAGCGTCTAGGGCTTGGCTCATCGTCAAGTCGGCTATTTCCGCTAATTTGGCAACAGCGGGGAAAACATTGGGAACGAGGGGATTGGTCGACCAGTCAGCCAACTGTACAAACTGGACAACTTTGTTCTTTTTGCCGTCTTGGTGCTGCTGGGTCTGGGCGTGCATGTCGGTGGTGCCGACAGCGACGACCGGAGTGCGTCCATAGTAGACTGTGTTGCCTTCGCGGTCGGCGCGTTTGCCGAGAGATTCGGCCAGCAGTTGGACATACCATTCGGCGACCGATTTTAGGTAGTCGCCATAGGGCATGAAGATTTCGATATCACGGTTATATTTTTCGGCTGCCAGGTATTTTAGCGCGGCATTGAATAGAGCCGGGTTACTTCTAGGTTCGCCGGTCAGACAGGCTTGGTCCATGTCGCGGGCGCCAGCCAGGAAGGCGTCGATGTCAAAACCGATACAGGCGGCTGTGACCAGGCCCACGTCGCAAAAGACACTGAAACGTCCACCGACTCCGTCAGGTACACTGAAGCTGGGCCAGCCTTGGTCGTCAGCGAGTTTTTTTAGCAAAGTGCGATTGGCTCCCTCTGCCGGGTCGGTGACGGTGACAACTTGAACAGTAATATTGGCCAATTGTAACGCATCACAGACCACCATGAAGGATGACATGGTATCAAGTGTTGAACCGGATTTAGAGATAACGATGAGCGTAACCTTATAGGTTTCACCGCTGGCGACCTTTTGGATGGCTTTGCGTTTTAAACAGTCTATCAGGTCGGTGGTGCGTTGTGGATCAATGTTGTTGCCACTGAAATAGAGTTCAGGATAACCGTTCCGTTCGGCTGTAGACTTAGAATTCCAGAACTCGCCGGCGTGGACATCAAATAGAACTTTATTACCAAGGTAGGAACCGCCAATACCAAAGGATACCACCGCGTCGGTGGAGTAGCGCAGAGACTGGCCAAAATCCTTCAGCCGCTGGATTGAAGCCGGGTTGTTAAGGTTGCCGTCCTCGACGTAGGGAAGTTGCGTAAACAGGACAAGCTCAGGAGTACCGTCTTTGGAAAGGTGTCCTCTAACCTCGCCGGTTGCGCGCATTTGAGTAATGGCGGCATGGGCTTGATCCAGACGGTCGGACAGGGATGCAAGGTCCTCGGCGGTGACTTTCCCTTCACCGAAGAGGTTAGTGTAATCGTAGATAAAACCTGAGGGTAGGGTTAGACGATAAGTCATAATATCTCCTCCCAATAGGATTTAGTGAACTACGGATGACGAGGTACGGCTAACCGCAGAGTACACAGAGATCACAGAGGGTTCGCTGAGGGTTACGACAAAATATATGTCAGTTAAACCGATGCTCTATAATATCTAATCTAGTCTTGCCAGCAGAGCTGGCAAATAAAGACCGGAACCCTCTTCTAGCCCTCAGCGTACTCTGCGCACTCTGCGGTTAGTGCCCAACCCCGCCACTCTGCGATTAACGTATTCTTCCGGCTTCCTCACACTCCTGGATTCTCTAGCTTCGCCAAGCCTCTTTTCTCTATTGCCTTGCCGGCGGCTTCGGCGGGGATGATCAGCTTGCCGAGGGTATCGAGAAGGTAGCGGGTGAACGGTTCGCGTAGATCGGGGCGTTTGAGGGCGAATTCGACGGTGGCTTCGAGGTAACCTTGTTTATCACCGACATCATAGCGGCGGCCTTCGAAATTGTAGGCATAGACAGGCCGCTCGGCAGCCAGGCGGCGCAGGGCATCAGTCAGCTGGATCTCACCGCCGCGTCCGGGCTGAGTGGTCTCGAGCAGATCGAAGATCTCGGGCTCGATGATATAACGTCCGAGCACAGCGAGGCGGGAAGGCGCTTCAGCGACTGGCGGCTTTTCGACTAAGTCGATGGCTCGCCAGATGTTTTCTTTATAGGGCTCCGGCTGAACAATGCCATAGCTCGATACTTTTTCTTTAGGCACTTGCTGCACTCCGAGGACGCTGGCCTGGCAGTCTTCATAGACATCGATCAGTTGCTTGAGGCAAGGGGTCTGGGAATCGATGATGTCGTCGCCTAACAGCACAGCAAACGGCTCATTGCCAACAAAGTGTCTGGCGCAGAGGACGGCGTGGCCGAGGCCTTTGGCTTCTTTTTGGCGGATATAGTGGATGGTGACGTTCGAAAGTTCTTCGACGAGACCTAGCAGATCATATTTGCCCTGTGAGCGAAGCAACAATTCCAGCTCAACATTGCGATCAAAGTGGTCTTCAATCGCCCGCTTGTTGCGGCCGGTGATGATGAGAATGTCTTCAATACCTGAAGCAATAGCCTCTTCTATAATGTATTGGATAGCAGGTTTATCAACAATCGGCAGCATCTCTTTCGGCTGAGCCTTTGTAGCAGGCAAAAATCGAGTGCCAAGACCTGCCGCGGGGATGACTGCTTTGCGAACTTTACGATTTTTTTGCATAGTCAATCGCCTTTCATTACAGTCTGTTGGGCGAGGGTCCGCAGGATGAGTTACAGTGATGGGTACGGCTAACCGCAGAGTACGCAGAGTACGCTGAGGGCTCGCAGAGGGTTACGGTCTTTATCTGCCAGCTCCGCTGGAAAGGAAAATTGTAGGTCCATTAACCACAGAGGCTACTAAATTATCATCTTAAGCTCCTACTTCGCGAAGTGGGAGCGCTAGAGCACCATATAAAACAGTGCCCTCTGCGAACCCTCTGTGATCTCTGCGTACTCTGCGGTTACGTGCCACCCCCGTGTACTCTGCGGTTACGAGTTCTCCGCGTACTCGATCGCCTTCTTCATCACTGTCTCAATTTGGTCAAATGTCGAGGCTTCGCCGTAGATGCGAACAATTGGTTCGGTGCCGGAGGCGCGGAACATGATCCAGCCGTCGTCTAAAGTGAATTTGCAGCCGTCGCGACAGTCGGCGGAATGGACTTTATAGCCGAGTAGATAGGAAGGTTTGGCGTTCAGTTTGGCCATTAGGCGCTGCTTGATGTCATTAGCAATGTGCAGATCTTCACGCAGGTAATGGTAATGTCCGACTTCGTCCATCAGTTCATCCAAGAGCTGTCCCAAGGTTTTGCCATAGGCTGCTACCATTTCGATCAGCAGGAAGCCGAGCATGACGCCGTCGCGCTCGGGTATGTAGTGTTTCAGGCCGATGCCGCCGGATTCTTCACCGCCGATGAGGATATCTTCGCTCAGCATTAGGCTGGCGACATACTTGAAGCCGACCGGGGTTTCGTAGATTTTCAGTCCATATTTTTCGGCTGTTTTTTTGACGAGTTCGGACACAGTGAGTGTTTTAACTACACCGCCGCTCCAGCCGCGTTTTTCGATGAAGTGTTTAATTAACAAGGCCATGATCTGGTTAGCGGTAATAAATCGTCCATCAGCGTCCATCGCGCCAATTCGGTCGCCGTCACCATCTGTGGCCAAGCCGATAACAGCATTGTTGTCGACAATCGCTTGCCGTAGGGCGACTAAGTTTTTATCAATTGGCTCGGGGTTGACGCCACCGAAAGAGGGATTGTAGTCACTTCTGATTTCGATCAGATCGAGGCCATACTGATGTGCCAAGGAATCAGTATAGCCCATGGCTCCGCCGTGCATGACATCAAAGACAACTGTTGCGCCGAACGAGGAAAGCACCTCTTTATCAAGCATATCGCGGACATGAGCCAAATAGCTTTCTTTTGACGAGAAGAACTCGACGTTAGCTGGCAGAACGACTTTCTCGAACAAACGCCCACTGGCTTCAAGAGGCCGAACGCAGTCGGCAATCGCAGCCATGATCTCCGGTGAAGCCGAGCCGCCATAAGGGGCTTTGAACTTTAGGCCGTTGTATTCTGCCGGATTATGGCTGGCAGTCACCATGACGCCGCCGGCAGCTTGGCGGTCTTTGACCTGCCAAGTAAGAGCCGGCGTGGGCAAGATATCATCAGATAGCCAGATTGGCACACCTTTCGTGGCGATCACGGCTGCCACCTGTTCAGCATACTGCTTGCCAAGGAAGCGAGCGTCATAACCGACGACGATACCCTTGTCTTGTTCACCATTTTTTATAATATAGTCAGCGATGGCTTCAGCGACTAAGCGGACATTGCTAAAGGTATAGTCCTCGCTGATAACGCCACGCCAACCATCAGTTCCAAAAGTAATAGGCATTGTATTGCTCCTTTCTATTAGCGACTGAATAGGACGGAGGAACGTTAACCGCAGAGTACGCAGAGGTCGCAGAGGGTTCACAGAGGTTACGAAAAATTTTATTTTATATAATAATATAAATCAGTACGGTAGCCCTCTGTGTACCCTCCGTTTACTCTGCGTACTCTGCGGTTAAACGTCATCTACACCTCTCTATGCTCTTCCATATATATCCTCAAACCGTACAATATCATCCTCACCCAGGTATTTGCCATTCTGCACTTCGATAATCTCCAACGGAATTTTGCCTGGGTTTTCTAAGCGATGTTTGGTCGACTGCGGGATGTAGACGCTTTCGTTTTCATGCACCATTTGCTCGTCTTCATCAATTGTGACCTTGGCGGTACCGGCGATGACGATCCAGTGTTCGCTGCGGTGGTAGTGCATTTGCAGGCTGAGGCTGGCGCCGGGGATGACGACGATTTTTTTCATCTTGTAGCCTGGGCCCTCGCCCATGACAGTGTAGCTGCCCCAGGGGCGGTACATGGTGGTGTGCTCATCAGCCTCTCGGCGGCCTTGAGCCTTGAGTTTAGCGACTAGGTCTTTAACCTTTTGTGACTCACCTTTTTGCGCAACAATAATGACGTCGTCAGTCTCGACCACTAGCACGTCTTGCAGGCCGATACCGGCGATCAGACGGCTTTGGCCCATCATCAAACTATTGCGGCAATCGATCGGCATACAATCGCCTCTAATGGCGTTACCTGAACTGTCTTTAGGCAATACATCATAAATGGCATCCCAGGAGCCGATGTCATTCCAGTAGGACGCAAGCGGGATGGTGATAACGCGGGAGGATTTCTCAGCAACTGCGTAGTCGATTGAAATACTGGGCATCTCGGCAAACGCGGTCAGCATTTCGGTATACGAAGCTTGAGCCTGCTCGTAGATCGCGGATTGATGGGTTTTCAGTTCTTCAAAAAAGCAGCCCAAAGTAAAGGCAAACATGCCAGAATTCCAAAAGTAATTGCCAGCCGCCACATAGGACTCAGCGGTGACACGGTCAGGCTTCTCGCGGAAGGATTTCACAGTGTAGCCAAAGTCGAAGGGTTTGCCTGCCTGGATGTAGCCATAGCCGGTCTCCGGGCCGGTGGGTTTGATACCAAAGGTGACAACTTTTTGCAAGCGAGCAGCTTCAATGCCTTGACGGACAGAGCGGATAAAGTCTTCGATCGGATGAACCACATGATCAGCAGGTGAGACGAACATAACTTCATCATCAGTCGCGCCCAAAACATCCTGGCAATAACGTGCCGCCAACGCAATCGCTGGTGCTGTATTGCGAGCTTCGGGCTCGAGCAGAATGTGTGCTTCCGAGGCTCTGGCCGTTGCCAGGTCCGCTTTTACGTGGTGCATGTATTCTTTATTGGTCACGATCACAACGTCAGAGGGTTTTACCACAGGCAAAAAACGCTGTACGGTTTGCGCTAACAGCGAGTCCTTGCTATCAATTTTCATGAATTGTTTAGGAAAACAGGTGCGGGACAATGGAAAGAGTCGAGTGCCGCCGCCGCCTGCCAAGATAATCACTTTCATGCTATATCGCTCCTTTGCAGCATTTATTCTTTAGTGTTATGAAATAAGATAAGCACTCATTCTTTATTTTTTACTAAAAAAATATTTCGCCAACAAGGAAGGATTTCCCTGCTGGCGAAAGAGGCAGATAATTTGCGAGAGGGCTTTAGGGAAGATGTTTTTTTTGAACCGCCAAAACGCCATGCGCACTTCGTGCGCCGCCAAAGGGATACGGTGCGCACGAAGCTCGCATATATTACTTCTTTTTGGCGCAGGCGCACAGCGCCTGTTGCGTTTTGGCGGTTCAAAAGACGTCCTATGCCGTTTAACGCCAACTCACTAACATCCCTCTTTGCCAGACTTGTTTTATATTCAGCGCAAAATCTAGCCGGACCAGTGTTGCTTCTTTTCCTGGGGCGATGCTGCCTAGGTGATCTTCGATGCCTAAAAGTTGGGCTGGGTAGAGGCTGGCGTGACGAATGGCTCTGGGGAGGTCGTAGCCGATCTTGGCGAGGGTTTTTACACCTTGGAGGAGGGGAAAGGCGCTGCCGGCGATGGTTCCGTCAGACAGGGTAGCGATACCGTTTTTAACATATGTCATTTGGCCGCCTAGATCATATTCGCCGTCTGGCATGCCAACAGCCCGTGTACCGTCTGACACTAGGAGGACGCTAGGTTCTGGCTTAATACCAAGAACCAGTTCGAGGATGGCGGGGTGAATATGCACTCCGTCAGCGATGAGCTCTAATCTGATTGCCGGATTTTTCAACGCTTCAGTCAGCAAACCGGGGCGGCGGTGATGAATCGATGGCATGGCGTTAAAGGCATGGGTTACCTGGCTAACACCCCATTCGACAGCTTGGCGCATTTGCTCATAGGTGGCCTCAGAGTGACCGACTGAGGGAATAATGCCAAATTGACGACACAATCGGACTAACTCAGCTGCGCCTGGTCGCTCGATAGCGAGAGTCAGAATTCGCACCAGGCCCGGGTAACGCTCTGCCAGAGCAGCAAAAACTGCCGCCTCATCGGCTCTTTCAGCAGGATAAAGGGCTTCTTCCGTCTGCGCGCCTTTGTAGGCTGGTGACAGAAATGGCCCCTCCATATGTACGCCAAGTATTTCTGCTCCATCAGTCTGTGCTTTTTGTACTGCCGCGATATTGGTCAGCACAGTCGCCAGCGTATCAGGAGAGCTTGACATAGTCGTGGTCAAGAAGGCTGTGGTGCCTTGGGAAAGCAAAGTTCGAGACATGGCAGTTAGGCTTTCGGGCGTTCCATCCATGGTGTCGCAACCGCCTGCACCATGTACGTGTAGATCGATGAGGCCAGGGACGATCCAGTCACCGGCGGCGTCAACAGTCCAGGCGTCACAGCCGTCAGTTGCTGGCGCCGAGCCAACAGCAACAATTCTGCCGCCACGAATAATAACAGTTTCATCATCTAGCACTTGGTCAGACAGTACCACCTTCGCGTGAGTAATCCGTCCGTTGTTCATGTTTTCACCTCTGCTAATTTCTTGGATGCGGATAATTGAGGCGAGAACGATTAGCGCATGTAAAGAGTGCTAACCGCAGAGTACGCAGAGACCGCAGAGGGTGCGCTGAGGGTTACGAATTATATAGCGCTGCACCCACAATGATCGCTAGCGTCGCTATGACTAAGGCATGGTTAGCGCTAACGGCGTTATGCATTTATATACGAATCCTTGCTTTGCGTTCTTTGCGAGCCTTACGGGCCAATAATGTACTATCTTTATGCCGCTCTGTCGTTCCTAGCCTTTTTTAGCAACTCTGAAAACGATATCTTTTCCCGCCTGCACTTCGCCGCTTGTGAGCTGCACCGGTTGCCAGACAGTCGGGTTAGTGATGATTACCGGTGTGATGATATCCTTGCCGGAAGCACGAATGACCGCCAGGTCGGCCTTGATGAGCAGTTGCCCCTTCTTAACCTTGTCACCTTGCTCTACTTTTGCCGTGAAACCAGTCCCGTTGAATTCGACTGTATCTATACCGATATGGATGAGGCACTCTATACCGCCGTCGGATACGAGGCCAATAGCGTGACCGGTGGGAAACAACGAGACAACCTCACCGTCAAAAGGCGCAAGTACGTCGCCGGAGGAAGGCAGAATAGCAAGTCCGTCGCCTAACATCTTGCCGGAAAAGACAGGATCGGGGACTTGGTCGAGAATAACGATACTACCAGTCATGGGAGCATAGACGGCATTGGCTTCGGCAGGAGTGCCAGATGTGCTGCCACCGCTGATCTTTGTAAAAAGTTTGTTTAACATGTGCTGATCTCCTTAACGTAAATTGGTCCGAACTGCAGAGTACAGGGGTTGGGGAACGTTAACCGCAGAGTACGCAGAGTACGCTGAGGGCTCGCAGAGGACTACGGTTCTTTATTTGCTAACTCCGCTGGAAAGGTAAGCTAATTTCCTAGACTTTTCAAACTCCATTTCTTGAAATGGAGAGAAAATTCCCATAGCCGTAACCCTCAGCGAACCCTCTGTGATCTCTGCGTACTCTGCGGTTAGGCGTACCTCGTCACAACGTACTCTGCGGTTAAGTACGTCTCCGCTCTTATCTGATCGCCTTAGCCACAAAGCCATTGGCATGTTCTAGTCTCACCGTGGCTTCTTCTGCTGACAGCCCTGCCAGTATCATTACAATTGCGACTTTCGCCGAGCCACCTGCTTGTTCGATAGCAGCTTCAACTTGTTCACGGGTTGCGCCGGTGGCTAGGCTAACAATGCGTTTAGCGCGTTCGATTAGTTTTTTATTTGTTGCCTGCACATCAACCATCAGATTTGAGTAGACCTTGCCACGCCGGATCATAGTCGCGGTGGTCAGCATATTGAGAACGAGCTTTTGGGCTGTTCCGGCTTTGAGACGGGTTGAGCCCATGATCACCTCAGGTCCAGCTTCGACGCAAATGGTTAGATCGGCAATAACGGCCATTTCGGAGTTTGGCGAGCAGACGAGGGCAACCGTGTGGCAACCGGTTTTATTGGCAAAACTGAGACCGCCGATAACATAGGGGGTGCGGCCACTAGCGGCAATGCCGACGACGATGTCATTGGGTGAGAGGTTACGATCGGTTAGGTCTTGAGCGGCGAGAGTTAGCGAGTCCTCGGCTCCCTCAACTGCCCGAAACACTGCCGTTTCACCGCCTGCTATCAGGCCTTGGACTAATTCGGCCGGAGTGCCGAACGTGGGTGGACATTCGGAAGCATCAAGTATGCCGAGCCGGCCACTAGTACCCGCGCCGAGGTAGAACAGTCGTCCACCATTGTCCATTGCTGCGACGATCCAGTCGACTGCCTGAGCGATTTGGGGGAGTACTTTCGAAACCGCTAAGGGAACAAGTTGATCTTGACTATTTATTTTTGTTACAACGTCGAGAGTAGAGAGACGGTCGATGTCGAGAGTATCAGGGTTGCGGGATTCGGTAAGCAGCTTTTCAAGATTCATGCAATTGCCTCCTGGATCTATAACTGTAGGCACGTTAACCGCAGAGTGCGCAGAGTCTGCAGAGGGTTCGATGAGGGCTACTGCTCTTTTTTTGCCAGCTCCGCTGGAAGGATGAGTACATTGCCGAGGGTTAGGAAATTAGGCGTTCGGATCTATAGCTGTAGGCGACGTTAACCGCAGAGTACGCAGAGTACGCTGAGGGCTCGCAGAGGGTTACGGTTCTTTATTTGCCAGCTCCGCTGGAAGGATGAGTACATTACCGAGGGTTAGGAAATTAGGCGTTCGGATCTATAGCTGTAGGCGACGTTAATCGCAGAGTGCGTAGAGTTTGCGGAGGGCCCGATGGGGACTACTTTTTCATAAAAATTAGCATAATTAACCTTTCGCAACCCTCCGCGAACCCTCTGCGCTCTCTGCTTACTCTGCGGTTAGACGTACCTATGCTTAAAGTCTTTTATCTTCTTCTGGTTAGAATAACTCTTTTGAGACCTAAATTCAGACTCGGTACATTAAAGTTCATCAGTAGGCCTAGTCTCAAATTAGCTGCTTTTAAATAAGAGATAACTTGAGCTCTATGAACTTCTGTGAAACAATCCACTGCTTTTAGTTCTACTACTAGCTGTTTATTGATTAGAAAATCAAGCCGTCCTTCTCCCACTTTGACACCTTTATAATGCAAAGAAATGATTTTCTGGCGTTCGAACGGAATCTTCCGAATCTCAAGTTCTCTCGCTAGCGCCTCTTCATAAACACTCTCGACATATCCAGGTCCTATTATGCTATGTACCTCAAGTCCAGCGCCAATTACTCTTTCCGTCCAAATATTTAAATGACTAACCAACATAGAAACTCATCCCCTTACTTCTAAATAAATATAGAAATAAGGTGCCCTCCGCGAAACCTCTGCGATCTCTGCGTACTCTGCGATTTAGTCGTATTCCGTTGTTCCTCGTCATCCCTCAACAAACCGAAACTTCATCCCTGGTTTGATCATGTCGATCAGGAACACTTCTTCCGCCACGACCTCTGCTACGACATTTACCCGCTCATCTGGCTCCAAGTCCTGACGCACGATTTGCAGTTCACCCATGTAGCGCAGGTAGTTCGCATTATCTACTGTCACGCTGCCACGGTTGCGGCGGCGGGGTATACGAGGCGGCACGCGGCCAGCGAGGAGATGGCGGGATGGTTCGGAGCGAACAACCCATTCACCAGGATCAGTACGATTGGCATGGTGGGCGAAGAGGATTTCCCGTTCGGTAGGGCTTAGGTTGGGAGTGACGGTTACCCGCAGTTCGATGCAATCTGGTTGGATCACGCCAACAGCTTGGATTTCTTCAGCTCCGGCCAGCGGGTCGCCGAAGAAGATGGCGTCTACCAGGCCAGAATGAGCAAGCTGTTTAGCTGCTGTCAGCGGGTTTAGGTGACGGTGACGCTCCAGAGTCGGCAACCCCTCTGATAGTGGTCCACGCGGGTTCTTCAACGATGGAATGAACGCGGCTACCGAAATGCCACGTTCCCGGAATAGCAATGAGCGTTCGCAAAATAGTTTCCAAGAGAGGCCGGTCTCCGGCCTTGGATAATAATTATGACAAGCTTGCAGACGGCTGACGTCAGCGTCTGCGGCTAAAATGGCGTCAAGAGTGCGCAGGTCTATAGTGCTCGCATTGAGTTCAATGCGAAAGCCGCTGGCACATGTCCAGTAAGCAATTTCCGCTGGCGAGAAACCAAAGTCGAGACGCAGAGCATCAAGCCCCAGCGCCCGAATTGGGTCGAGGTTATCTAAACTTGCGTCAAGCAATCTGAAAGTACGGGGCGAGATATCTGCGGTTATAGAAAAGCCAAGGGCGACTGCAGCGGCGGCAATCTGCCGAAACTCTGCCAACAAATTGCCGCTGTCCGCCTCAGGAATATGCAGTGAAGTAAACAGGCGGCTAAACCCCGCCTGCCACGCCAGTCGGAGGTAATCCATCGAAGCGACAAGCGGATATCCCATACCGGGGTAGAGAGAAATGCCTTTACTAATCATTTTTTCCACTCCCTGAAGTAAAAATATTCCGGGACGTTAACCGCAGAGTACGCAGAGTTTGCGGAGGGTCCGATGAGGGTTACTGATTTTTATTTTCCAGCTCCGTTGGAGGGTGAGTACTTTGCCGAGGTTTAGAATATTAGGCGTTCGGATCTATAACTGTAGGCCGAGCCGCAGAGGTCGCAGAGGAATCATGGAGGCTTACAGAAAATTACTTTATATAATTAACTGAAGCAGTAGCCCTCTGTTACCCTCAGCGTACTCTGCGTACTCTGCGGTAAAACGTGCTTCCCCTACACCCCTTCTTCTTTCGGGTCATCGAAGCCGACGATCCACGTCACTATAAAACCTGCGATATAGGCGATGAACAGCCCGATCAAATAGTTAACCACTCCACCTGGCTTCACCAAAAATGCTAGCGGCAGGCCGGATATGCCGATAGCGATAGTCGAGGTGTGGGTAATCGCTTGCCAGGCGCCGCCGAAGCCTGCTCCGATGCAGGCGGTAATGAACGGACGGCCCAGCGGCAGGGTAACGCCGAAGATGAGCGGTTCGCCAATGCCTAACAGACCTACTGGCAGCGAGCCCTTGATGAGGTTTTTCAGCCGTTGATTCTTTGTTTTTACATATACAGCAACCGCGGCCCCGACTTGTCCGGCACCAGCCATTGCTAAGATCGGTAGTAACGGATTTTCTTTTAAGGTATTGAGAAATTCCATATGGACAGGAACAAGTCCCTGATGCAAGCCGGTCATAACCACAGGCAGAAAGGTTCCTGCCAGCGTAAAGCCAGCAATGACGCCGCCCCAGTTGAGCATGCCACGAAAAAACAGAACAATCCCATCAGACAACCAGCCGCCCAACGGCATGAGCAGAAAATAGGTGGCAAAGCCGCTGACGAGCAAAGTAAGGGCTGGCGTCACAATGATGTCAATCATATTAGGCACAAAGCGCCGCAGTCTTTTTTCGATAAAGCACATAAACCAAGCCACCAGCAGTACACCGACTAATCCGCCGCGCCCTGGAACCAACGCAACACCGCCAATACTTATTGCGGCAATCGCTGGGTTTATGATTAGTACTCCTGCCAGCCCCCCCATCGCCGGTGTGCCGCCAAATTCTTTAGCCGCATTGATGCCGACAAATACAGCCAGATAGGAGAAAATTCCCCACCCCAGCACGTTCAGAATCTGAACCAGCGGGCCTTGCGCATCCGCCCCAAAACGGATGGCGACATTGGTCATCCCAGCCAGCATGCCGGAAGCAACAATCGCCGGAATCAACGGGACAAAAATGCTGGCCAGCTTGCGCAAAAGCAACTTGAACGGAGTCTGGTTTTTTTCGTCCCGGGCAGCTTTCAGATCCTTAACCGCATCCTCGCCACCATTAACCACCGTTCCCTTTATGCAGGCGCAACGCGCCCTTTGCGTCTTTGCAGCCATAACTACCGTTCTCTCTGCGTCCCTCTCATTACACTGCGCACTCTGCGGTTCACGCCTCTCCTCCACAATCACTTCCTCAACACAGGCAGCCACCTTATTGACCACACCAGGCCCAAGAATAATTTGCAATTGTCCTGAGGATTCGACCACACCAAGCACGCCGGGCGTTTGCTTAAGCTGGTTGATAACCGCCTTCTCGCGCTCAGCTAACGTTAAGCGCAGCCGTGTCATGCAATGAACCACGGAAACAATATTTTTCGCACCGCCGACTAATTCTACTATCTTTACAGCTAATTCTTTTGTATGTGGCATTAGGTCTCCCCCAAAATGGTTTAATGAACTAGTATTCTCGCCGTCCGTTCATATCCCCTTTTCAAAGATGCCTAGCTAAATTTTACAGCATAAAGGATAAGCAAGCTTATGCTTTTAGGTCGGACAAAAAATCGCCGCAGAATTGATATCTGAGGCGACTAACCATAATAATGTCTATAGATTGTTGTTATACCCGTTAGAATGAGAATGATGCCATTGACGAGTCGTATGCAAGATAGTGTCAAGATCGCTATACTGAGGATTCCAGGCTAATTAATTCCTGACGGATTCTTTTTCTATCAATTATCCCCCAAAAGACTCTCTTTATGTAACGGCAGACTGTCGTTCTGCCTGTGTAGCAGATTGTTGCTTCTGCTCCAGTACGCCCGCATTGCCATCGGCGCCAATGCAATGTTTCTTACGGGCGGCAGCGTAGCTGGGAATCAATTCATCAAGAACAGCGGTTACTTCATGGCGATGGGTGGCACCGTAAAGCGCCAGCAGACAGTGCTGGATGTGTTTTCCATCGACTGCGTGCAGATTAGCGGTAAAGATTTTCTGATGCCGCGTTGCACTGGTCCCCTCTTCAGCTGTAAGAAGCTCCTCAAATAGCTTTTCACCAGGCCGTAGACCGGTAAACTCAATCTTTATATCCTGAAATGGAATCAATCCACTGAGCTGAATCAAATCACACGCCATATCGACAATCTTAACCGGCTCTCCCATATCCAGGACAAAGACCTCGCCACCGTGAGCCAGAGCGCCTGCCTGCAACACCAGTTGTGTAGCCTCGGGAATCGTCATAAAATAGCGTTTCATCTCCGAATGAGTAATTGTGATTGGCCCGCCGGCGGCAATCTGTTTGCGGAATAACGGCACAACGCTGCCCCGGCTGCCCAGCACATTGCCAAACCGGACAGCGGCAAACTTCGTTCGGCTGATTGAATTCATATGCTGAACCACCAATTCAGCGGCCCGTTTGGTTGCCCCCATCACACTGGTAGGGTTGACTGCCTTGTCGGTCGAAATCATAATAAACGTCTCAGCACCAAATTCATTGGCCACATCAGCCACCGTTTTCGTGCCAAAAACATTATTGTGAACTGCCTCTTCCGGCTGCGCCTCCATTAGCGGAACATGCTTATGAGCAGCTGCGTGAAAAACGACCTGCGGTTTATACTGGGAAAAAATCGACCGAATCCTGTCCTGATCCCGGACATCGGCAATGACCGGCTCAATCGGAAACGGCAAGTGACAGTCCTGCAGTTCACGGTGAATCTCATAAATGCTGTTTTCGCCTTTGCCCAGCAGCACCAGCAAGTCGGGATTGAATTTAGCAATCTGCCGGCACAGTTCAGACCCGATTGACCCACCCGCACCGGTGACCAACACACGTTTGCCTGATAAATAGCGCTGCAATCCCTCTGTATCAAGACTAACAGCATCACGCCGCAGTAAGTCCTCGAGATTCACTTTCCGCAATTGTTGTACAGTAACCTTGCCATCCACCAGCTCATAAATACCAGGCAGAATCGTGACCAAGCAGCCTGTTTGCCGGCAAACTTGCACCGTTTCTCGAATAACCGCCCCACCGGCAGAAGGCATGGCAATAATGATCTCTTTAATAAAATGAGTGCGAATAATCGCCGAGATGTCCTTGCGGGCGCCTAAAACCTTTATGCCGTTAAGCATCTTATTGTGCTTGTACACATCATCATCAACAAAGCCAATAATCTTCCGCTTGTCTTCCCGCTGCAGCAATTCCCTAGCCAAAACCGCCCCGGCATCGCCGGCACCAATAATTAGCACGTTCACGGTTTCCTCTGACAGACGCTGTCGCAAATGGTGCACCACCCGCAGAGAGATCCTACTGGCTCCGATAAAAACTGTATTCATCAACCAAGATAAAATATGGATACTTCTTGGAAGAACATCACCACTGAGATAGGTATATACCATTAACAGCAACGAACTACAAGTGACTGCGCCGATGATGACGATCATTTCATTAATCCCTGCATAGCGCCAGAGACGATGATAAAGACCAAAAAAATAGAAAATAGAAATGCGTACCGCCACAAAAATAGGCGTATTCGCTATGATGACTTGTAAATACGAATTACTGATATTGCCTTCAAATCGGATCAACATCGCCATAAATGGCACAGCCGCTGTTATGCAGATATCCACCAGGAGGAGAGAAAGCATAATTAGCTTTGTTCGCATTCTAGTACGTCCTTTTCATTTGGAATTAATTTACAACATAATATAACAATAATCGATAATCAATCACTATTCAAGTTTCGCTAAGAAGCGATATTTTCCTGCCAGCCCATCCTATTTATTCCAAGTCTTTGACTGCATCTGGAACCGCAAGAATGCACCTCTACAGAGTTATCAATCATAGTACTTCCAATTAATCATTTCACTGTTTGTGACTGACATATTAGATAAATAGTGATATTTTAGAAGTGAAAAATAATTGTAATGCCGCTCTTTCCATGCTTGATACTCATCCATTTGGGCAGATATTTCTGGCACCACATTTGTTTTGCTAATTAAGACTCCGATTTCCCCCCCAGAATCATTGCTTCTAGTCATAACTTCAAGAATCTTTTCACCAAGCTTCCCCCGATAATGAGATGCTTCATAAAACCAAGATCGGTCTGCCGTCAAACCGTTTACGAAAGCAAAATCCCATACTGGATTTATCTGGGCAACTCTATTCTTTACCATATTAAAATTCTGCAGCTGATTGCTGATATCCAAAACGGCTACATGATCAGATAGTATTGGATTAAAGAATAGCACCAACTGAATATTGTTTTTCCTTGTGAAATTCACAATTTCTCGCAATGTATCTATAGCGTCACTATCTAGTTCCCAACCGCGATAGTCATCAAAAAGTGCCTGCACTGTTCTTGGAAATTCTTCCTTATTGCGAGCAGGAGCTCCGCCACGCCTTACATCCCATCCATTAATAAACAGCGGTGGTGACTCTGGATTTTCCCTACTTTCGGCAATTGTCTTCCTTAACATTTTGCGCAAACCGATAGTTTCATGAATTTTATATAAAAAGGCTTCTAGTTGGTTCTGACTTAGCCTCTCTAATCGTTCAGCAGAAAACCCAACTCGCCGAGATTTAGAAAACTTTTTATCAAATTGGAAGAAGTCTAATCCCAAATAAATTTGTTTTGGTTTATGAACACTATTCATAAACCAAATATATTTGTACGCATCTTGTAATGTCAGAGAGCTAAACCCCATATTGTACACTTTCGTTCCACTACTATTGGGAAAGTATGGTGGCATCCCTACATATACTCGTGACGACCCAAGAAATACAATATCAGGTTTACTATTCATATATTGATAAGGCTTAAATAAATCCAAATTCAATGGCTGAGATACCTTGTAATTATTAATCCCTCTTAGTTTGGCAACCGACCACATATCTAGAGGATCAATAATTATATAACCTCCGAGTATTGATAAAAATATTACGATAAAGCCACCGATAAAGGCTTTTGCAATTTTTTTATAAAACATTAGCCACCTCAGAATTGAAAATATAAAAACTCGGATGGGTTCTCGCTAATGAATAAAACACTGATAATTATTAAGACAAAGCAAATAGCCAATTTAACCTTAGTTTCCTTCTTGTTGTTAAAATTAGTCCACTCCCAATTTTCAGGAAGAGTTAAACATGCAATAGTAAGAAATGCAATACATGCCAACCGTTTCAAAGGCAATACTCCTAATTCAGCTGTCTGAAGACCGGTCATTACTTTAATAAATTCCCATCCTTGTGTAAATGACTGAGCCCGAAACATGACCCAACAGAAAATAACACTTGTAAACGTCATTAGCCAAGCTAATGGCTTAAAAATTGGAATACCGAGTCTTTGATTTACCTTTCGCCAAAGGTGGTTAATACAGATAATAAGACCGTGTGCTCCACCCCAAACAATGAAATTCCAACCGGCTCCATGCCACAAACCGCCAAGCAGCATCGTTGTAAAAACGTTTACATATCGTCTGAGTTCAGTCCCACGATTACCGCCGAGAGCTATATATACATACTCACGCAAAAATCTAGATAAGGTTATATGCCAGCGTCGCCAGAAGTCGATAATTGAGGTTGATTTATACGGGGAATTAAAGTTCACCGGCAACGATACATTGAATAATTTTCCGAGGCCAATTGCCATATCCGAATAACCACTAAAATCAAAATATATTTGATAAGTATATGACAAGGCGCCTATCCAAGCATCCCAAAATTTCAGCGGTTCATTATTATTAAATACTTCCCCTACCCATGGTGATATAGAGTCAGCTATTACGACTTTTTTAAATAACCCTAAAGAGATAAGGCCAAGACCAATACAAATGTTCCTCCAACTGATGCCATAGGTTCTTAAATCTTTAAGTTGCGGTATTATATCCCGATAGATAAGAATTGGACCTGCAATAAGATGAGGAAAAAAGCAAACCACCAATGCATAATACAAGAAACGGGGTTTAGTGGTAATTCCTCGGTAATAGTCAAGTAGATAAGATATCTGCTGAAAGGTAAAAAAAGATATACCTAGAGGTAAAAATAGTTCAGGTTTTATAAAGCTCGTATGAAATGCATCATTAATATTGTGAATAAAAAAATTGTAATACTTGAAATAGGTTATTGGAGCCAAATTTACTAGCATCCCAATCCATAACAAGGTTTTAGCTTTAGCCGGATACCTATCGAACTGATTTACCAAAGTAAAGTTAAATATAATTGACGCTACAATTAATAGGATATAAGGGGGATTCCAGTATGAATAAAATACTAAGGATGCGAGCAGAAGAATCCAAAGCGCAAGATCTAAATAACGATATTTTACAGCTACGCGAAACATACACCATGTTATTGGGAGAAAAGCAAAAAGGAATATGAAGGAATTGAACAGCATACCACAATGCTCCCTTGTTGTCTCGAATCAACATCAGAAGGTGATAGTTCAACCGGAAATGTGCTCTCTCAACTCGACACCTTCTGCTTTCGCGTTTGTTCTTTATTAGGCCAAATGATAGCAAACAATGTCCTTACAATTATCTCCGTATCCAACCAGACACTTCGACTTCCGACATACCGAACATAAAAGCCTTGCTTTATTGGCAAAATTTCCCTTATGTATGTCTGTTCAGGACAATCTGAGTTTCCAAGAATCTCATTCTCATCTTTAAAGGTAATAGAAGCAAGATCAGTAATACCCGGCTTCACAGACAATGTGATGCGCCGAATATCCTCAGGATATTCGGCAATATATCGTGGCACCTCCGGCCGGGGTCCAACCAGACTCATATCTCCTAGCACAACATTAAACAGTTGTGGCAGCTCATCCAGCTTATACTTCCGCAAAAACTGGCCAGACCGCGTGATTCGTTTGTCCTGCCCTACGGTAATTTGCTTGCCGTAACGTTCTGCGTCAACGATCATTGTACGGAACTTATAAATTCTAAATTCCCGCCCAAACTGCCCAACCCTGATTTGACGAAAGAATACCGGGCCATGAGAATCAAGCTTGACCCAGATAGATATCGCAAAAAATATCGGAAGTAAGGCGAGAACCCCTGGGATTGTAAATATCAGGTCAAAGATGCGTTTAGCCATCATCTACCGAGTACCGCTCGAATAGCTGCAACGACTCGCTCTTGATCGTCAGTCGTCATTTTCGTATAGAGAGGCAAGCTCACTTCGCTCTCATAGGCCGCCAGCGCATTAGGATAATCAGCCGGTTTCAAATTATAGGTATCGCGCCAGTATGGTTGAATATGTAAAGGAATAAAATGCACACTACAGCCAATGCCGTTGTCAGACATACACTGGATAAAATCATTGCGAGATACTCCACAGTCCTGCTGAAGCCGGATCGCATATAAATGCCAAGCGTGAACATCCCCATTTTGCGAATGAGGCGGTAAAATAATCGGTAAATCAGCGAGATGCTTGTCGTAGAACTCGGCCATCTGCTGCCGTTTTTGCTGGAAAGTCCATGCTTTCTTTAGCTGATGAATTCCAATGGAGGATGCAATATCTGTCAGATTATACTTAAAGCCTGGAGCAATAATGTCATAATGCCAGGCAGGTTTAGTGGAGGTATAACGGTCAAACGCATCCCGGCTCATTCCATGCAACCGCATGACTCGGCAGCGCTTTGCCAGCTCAGGGTTTCGAGTAACCACCATACCACCCTCACCGGTTGTAATCGTCTTGGTAGCATAAAAACTATAGACAACAATATCACTGTCCAGCCTACCAATGAGCTTTCCGCCACAGGTTGTTGGCAGTGCATGTGCAGCATCCTCTACCACTCTAAGGCCATGCTTTTTGGCAATGCTAAGTATAGCAGCCATATCGCACGACAAGCCGGCGACATGAACCGGAACAATAGCCTTGGTTTTCGGCGTAATAGCAGCTTCTATTTTTGTAACATCAATATTAAAGTTATCTGAAGAGATATCGACGAATACAGGATGAGCGCCTAAATAGCGGACAACTTCCGCAGTGGCTGTAAAGGTGTAGGGAGTCGTAATTACCTCATCGCCAGCTTCAATACCAATGGACTCCAAGGCAAGGTGTAACCCGGCAGTCGCCGAATTTACTGAGATTGCTTCAGCGTCCTCACCGATAAATGCGGCAAAATCTGCTTCAAATTGTTTGGTTTTTGGACCAGTGGTAAGCCAGCCTGAACGCAAGGAATTCACTACTTCATTTATTTCATCCTCACCGATATCTGGTAGGGCAAACGGCAAAAATTTGGGCATCTTGACGACCTCCTTTAGGATTATTGAGAAAGTAGGACTTAGGAACTTAATTTTCCGGCATAAAACTTATCGTAATACAATTGATAGTCGCCGGTAATGATATTCTCAAGCCAATCGGCGTTGTTAAGATACCAAACAATAGTATCTTTAATACCATCTTGAAACTTAATAGAGGGCTCCCAGCCAAAATCCCTCCGCATCTTGCTTGCGTCAATAGCATAACGCCTGTCATGTCCTTTACGGTCTTCAATATGGGTAATCAAATTATAGCTGACATGCTGTTTCCTAAGATCATCACTTGATAAAATCTCACTGATACTATCAATAAGCAATTTTACAATTGCAATGTTGGTTGACTCGTTATTTCCGCCAATATTGTATATTTCTCCAGGTTTGCCCCGCATAATAATCTGTTCGATCGCTTCACAATGGTCTACTACATGTAGCCAATCTCTGACCTGCTTACCGTCTCCATAGATTGGTAATAGCTTGTTAGTCAATATGTTATTTATCATTAATGGTATCAGTTTTTCAGGAAACTGGTATGCACCGTAATTGTTCGAACACCGACTGATAGTGACTGGCAGTTTATACGTATCATAATAAGCCTTGCAAATCATATCTGCCGAGGCTTTTGAGGCAGAATACGGTGAACGTGGATCAAGTGGAGTCTGTTCGGTAAAGAGTCCTGCCGCGCCGAGACTGCCATACACTTCATCGGTTGAAACTTGATGGAACCTCGTAACGCCAAATTGTAATGACGCATTAAGCAATATCTGGGTACCTAATATATTAGTTTTTAGAAAGAGCTGAGGATCACTAATGCTTCTATCCACATGCGACTCAGCCGCGAAATTGACTACATATTCGGGTTTGTAGGTTTCAAATATTCTTTTAATTGCTTGTTCGTCACAGATATCTACTTTTTCAAATACGTAATTCTTATTGTCAATATACTGAGAATCAAGTTTCCGTAAGTTATCCAAGTTTCCGGCATAAGTTAATTTATCAATATTGATGACCTGTATATCACCATGATATTTATTAAAGATATAGTAAATATAATTTGATCCGATAAAACCCGCGCCGCCAGTAACTAATACTTTTCTCATTCCGAATCCCTCTTTACCAAGTTCATTAAATACTGTCCATATTGATTCTTACTTAGGGGAACGGCAAGCTTTTCAACTTGTTCTGTGTCGATATAGCCCATCCTGTATGCTATTTCTTCAAGGCAGGCGATCTTTAAGCCCTGACGCTTCTCGATCACTTCTACAAAATTGCTGGCCTGAAGCAGCGCCTCATGTGTTCCGGTATCAAGCCATGCAATGCCCCTGCCAAGAAGTTCCACTTTCAGCTTGCGCATTTTCAGATATTCCTTGTTGACATCAGTTATCTCGAGTTCTCCTCTGTAAGAGGGTCTCACGTTTTTTGCGATATCAACTACATTATTATCGTAAAAGTATAATCCGGGTATCGCATAGTTTGATTTCGGCACAAATGGTTTTTCTTCTAAAGATATGACATTTCCCTGTTTATCAAACTCTGCTACTCCATACTGTTCAGGATTGTTAACGTAATATCCGAAAATTGTAGCCCCGCTGTCTGTACCGGCAGCTTTCTGAAGTGTCTGCTTAAAGCCCTGTCCGTAAAAAATGTTATCGCCCAAGATTAAAGCGACTTTATCATCTTTTATGAACTCTTCGCCGAGAATAAAGGCCTCAGCAAGTCCGTTTGGCGCCATCTGAACCTTATAACTGAGACTGAGCCCTAACGCTGATCCGTCACCTAAGAGATGCTCCATTTTAGGAAGATCCGATGGCGTAGAAATAATCAAAATTTCTCGAATCCCGGACAGCATTAATACAGATAGTGGGTAATACAGCATAGGTTTGTCATAAACCGGCAAAAGTTGTTTGGAAACGGACTTTGTGATAGGATAAAGCCTTGTACCTGATCCCCCCGCCAAAATAATACCTTTCATTACAAACTCCTCCAGTCTCCTATATGCAAATCAGCACTAAAAGCGTATCGTATACTCATTCATTCTTCTGCCCTCAGGAGTTATAAACTGGGCTGATATCTTGAAACCAAGATGTGTATAGAATTGATTGGTAGCTTCATTTCCATCTCTATCTGTAGTAAGAAAAACTTGTTTACAAGATCTTTGGTTAGCTTCATTGAGAAATGCCATAACAAGCTTCTTACCGATTCCTAATCCCTGAGCCTGAGGGGCAACACCAATGGAATAGAGTCCGGCGGCTTCCTCTCCTTTCGGATTCTTCCCCGGATAAAATACTGCCCTTGCCAAACGTGGCAGGATCCTCGGACTTCTCATAATTGCCTGAGTAGATGCAAGCAAAAACTTCGGCCATTTGTTACGCAATAATCGCGTGTAAAATCCTGCCGGATTGCTTGTCCCTACAACAAATCCAAGTGTCTTACCCTCCGAATCTACATAAACAAACCCAATCTTTTCATGTGCAGAACAAACTGAACTATAGTAAATCCGCAGGAACTTTTCTCCTAAAAAACTAAGAAAAAAGCCGGGGAAGCTTTTCATGTGAATATCGACTACCTCAGGAATGTGTTCTAAGTCAACAGGCTTAATCATTATATCCTCACTTTTCCCCGACTGCATTTTCGAGTATGGATACATATTTCTTGC
Source organism: Anaerosporomusa subterranea (assembly GCF_001611555.1). Classification (NCBI taxonomy): domain Bacteria; kingdom Bacillati; phylum Bacillota; class Negativicutes; family Acetonemataceae; genus Anaerosporomusa; species Anaerosporomusa subterranea. The sequence continues at coordinate 603,124 of NZ_LSGP01000017.1, read as the reverse complement.
TTAATATTTCGCGAGAATAGTTCATGGTAACATAGCTTTGTGCGGAAAATCCCATGGTTTCCAGCAGTGTTCGGTCAGCACTGGCTAATTCGGAAATAGCCGCCGCCATTGCTTTGCCATCTTCCGCATCAACGACTTTGCCGGCGTTCGCCCGCAGAACTAAATCTGCAGTCTCTCCTTTGCCGGCAACTACAATGGGTCGCCCGCTTGCAAGAAAATCGAACAGTTTATTTGGCAAATTACCTGTATAGAATTCGCCGCGCCGGTTAGGCAGCAAAAAAGCGTCTGCAGCATTTAATAACTTTGGAGTTTGCGACCGCGGAACTGAATCGAGGAAACGGACATTTGTCAAATTGCGCAATTGTACTTCTGACTGCAGACGCGGCTTTTCATCCCCATCGCCAACGAATACGAATATACATCTCGGATCATTCCTCAACTCTTCGGCGGTTTCTATTATCGTCCAGAGGGCGTTATACGCTCCGTGTGCGCCAAGATACATACATACAAACCGATTCGCAAAATCGAGCTGATCTCTTGTCTCATCACGCTCAGCGTCCAATACTTTTGATCCTGGGAAAAGACTTAAATCTACTCCATTAGTGATAAGCGCCAACTTTGATAATGGAATTCCTTTATTATGAATATTGTCTTTTATTCCTTCCGTGAGAGCGACAATCGTATGCGCCGCTTTATAACAGAACCTTTCCAGGGCTTTTGCGGCGCTGATCAGCAGTTGGCTCTTAACAACGCCGGATGCTACCGCAGCATCCGGCCAAACATCAGTTACTTCAAATACGAATGGGATCCGTTTGATCCGGCTAAGGACATAGCCCAAGAAACCGACGTTCAAAGGGGTTGATACAGCGTAAACTATATCCGTATTTTTTATTTGCAGACCTACCAATAATGTTGGCAGCATATAGGTCATGTAGTACCAAAACCGTTTCAGAAAGCTACCGCGAAAATTTGAGTAAGAGTATACATACCAGACGTCTATTCCGTCCACGTTGCGATATACTTTCCAGCCTTCACCCGGAAATTTCTCTGTCGCTTTTTTATAGTCGACGTTACTGGTGATAACAGTAACTTTGTGGCCTTGCGCCAGCAACTGGCGGCAGAAATACAAATTTCTGTCAGAACCTGGGTCGTTTCCTGTCTCAAAAAGCTGAGAAACAAACAAAACGTGCATTTACTTGGTTCTCCTCGCCCTAAAGCTTGTAATGGCATCTACTACAAATTTCTCTTGCCCTATCATATGGGGACCTATCGGTAAGCTGAGAATCTCGCGCGCCTGGCAGCTCGCAAGCGGATATGCATCTTTGCCATATCCGAGATACGCATACGCTGCTTGTTCATGCGACGGAATTGGATAATGTATCAGGTTGCCAACTCCTTCTGCATCAAGGAAAGATTTCAGTTGATCCCGTTCTTGCATTCTGATTACATATAAATGCCAAACCGGCTCAGCCCAATTGGGCACATGAGGAGTAGTAATTCCCGAACAGACTTGTACAAGTGTATCGTGATAAAACGCAGCGACAGTCCTCCGACGCTCATTCCATGCATCCAAAACCGGAAGACGTACTCGTAAAAAGGCTGCCTGCATTTCATCAAGACGGCTATTAAACCCTTGCAGCTCGTGCACATACTTTTTCTCCGAACCGTAGCTGCGAAGTTTGCGAATGGTGTTTGCCAATTCCGCATCATTAGTAGTTACGGCTCCGCCATCACCAAACGCGCCAAGATTTTTTCCGGGATAAAAACTGAATCCAGCGGCATCTCCCAGACCTCCGCACCGCTTTCCTTTGTACTTAGCTCCATGTGCCTGAGCAGAGTCCTCTAAAACCTTTAATGAATATCTACCGGCTATTTTCTTAATTGGATCCATATCTGCAGGTTGGCCATACAGATGAACCGGAATAACCGCTTTGGTTTTAGCGGTAATGGCGCTTTCCAGCTTCATAGGATTGAGATTGTATGTTCTATCATCAGGTTCCACCGGAATTGGCCTGGCACCTGTATACGTAACTGCAAGCCAGGTTGCGATAAAGGTATTTGAAGGCACAATTACTTCATCTCCTGGACCGATGCCCCATGCCCTCAGTACTAAGTGCAGTGCTTCGAGTCCATTACCAACTCCAATACAATGCTTTGTCCCGCAGTAATCCGCAAATTCTTTTTCGAATGCATCCAACTCCGGGCCTGCTATAAACCATCCTGATTGCATGACCCGATGATACGCATCGTCCAGCTGTTCCTTCAGTTCTTTATAAGAAGCGCTGATATCCAAAAACGGTACATTTGCCTTCAATCCTCTTCCCCCTTAGCTGCCTTTAGAAAATCCTCATACGTTCGAAAGTAGTCATTTTCATCGTAGTATTCAGATGCCAGGACCATGCATACCGCGTCTTTTGAGAAGTTCGTTATTTCACGCCAAATCATATTAGTGATAAATAAGCCTTCATTGGGCTCATTTAATGTTAAGGTTTTTCTATTTGACCCATCGTCAATAAGAATGTCAAAGCTTCCCGAAATAGCGATGATTAGCTGACACAATTCTTTATGAGCATGTTCTCCTCGAGTTCCTGCGGAGGGAATATCGTATAAGTAGTAAATCCGCTTAATTGCAAACGGAATGTGTCTTCCACCCTCAATAAAGCTTAGATTACCACGAGAATCTACAATCTTAGGCAATTTGATAATGCTGCAATCCTGAATACTCATCTTTTACTCCTCTATTACACCATCTGAGCTTATAGAATAATATAGACCACAGGAACACTGAAGGCTAGAATGGTCAGATGATGCGTCTATTCGTTCCCCACAGCGGCATACCCAACCAACTAAGCGCCCAGGATTGCCAAAGACCAATCCGTAATCTGGGACGTTACGTGTCACTACGGTACCGGCGCCAACCATCGCATACCTTCCAATAGATATGCCTGGAAGAATAGTTGAATTGGCACCAATGCTTGCTCCTTGTTTGATTACAGTTTGTAAAAACTCTGTAGGATATTGCTTGCTTCGTGGTCGCTTATCATTCGTAAATACAACATTGGGGCCTAAGAAGACATCATCCTGTATGACTACTCCTTCCCACAAGTAAATGCCGCACTTAATA